>NZ_JBHFNU010000072.1:0-65614 GCF_041929145.1 Aerosakkonema sp. BLCC-F183
AGGTTGATAGCCTACCTTTGGATGTTCGCAGTTGGGAATGCCTCAATTGCAAAACCAAGCATGACAGAGACGTAAATGCTGCTATCAATATTCGAGATGAAGGCTTACGGATATTATCGTTGGGAACCAGCGATACTGCCCAAGGAGGCGATGTAAGACCAAAGCGGGGGCGTAAGTCATCCGTAGAGGCGGTTGCTGTTGAGTTGGGAAGCCCCGTCCCCTCGTGGGCGGGGTAGTTCACCGAATCCAAAGCCGATCGCCGCTTTCGATCGCATTACACCGAACCATCGACTGATGCTTTTGGGACGGGCGATCGTCCAGATGTTGATGACCAGACAAATGCTTCCCAGACACAGCAGGATGTAGGTAGGGGCCATCACCACTCCGATCGCCCACCAGGTAAATACGTGCAGTATCATCAATAAAGCAGGAATGCAGGCAATTACAGCAGCTCCAGCTATTTGCACTTGCGGGCGATCGAGTACTGCCAGAATCAGTGTCTGCAAAGTCAAAACCAAATTGGCGGGAACCAAAAACGCACAAATGGCAACGCAGTGGGCGCGTGAAAACTCAGATAAGGTATTAAAATCGATCATACAAATAACTTGTATAGGACAACACGAGAGATTTTGGTAGACTTTATTTCTTTTTTTTGGGAGTCCAAACGTTTGTGAACATCATCAAAAATGCGCCCAGGACAATGGCGACCGCCAGAGTGCCTGCTATTATATTCTGCCAATCAGTAGTTTCCATTTGCTTGTTGGGGTTTTCAGAGCCATATCGAGACAGCTATTACTTTAACGTAGCTTAATTTCCCGAAAAGCTCAACCAATCCGTAAGCATTCATCTGTCAGGTATCAGCCTAGAGCTTTGGGAGGAATTGACTCCGAGCAGTTTAACAAAGGCTACGGAAACTTAGGCGCTCTCGATCGCATTAGCTGACGGCTGATTGCCCTACGGTGAATAATTACCATAACGGGCATATGGATGAAGGGAATTTCTTATTAAAGTTCTGTTGGCGTTTCAGGTGCGATTTCAATTCCCCCTTTTTCTTTCACCGTCTGTTGCTCTGTAATTAAGTCGCTCAATTCGTGAATTTGTACACCTATATCCTCACAAGCTTGCTGTAGTTTTTGCTGAAAAGTATTTACATCTTTTCCATAGCCACACAGATGAGTAGCGGTTTCAATTCCCTGCTTTGCATTGGCTTTAGCACAGTCGATCAAATCTGTACCGAGAAGTGGTGTAGGTGATGCCATAAGTTCAAATATTTCTCCATTTTTGCATTACCAGTACCTTAAATAAAAGCAAGGATGCGCTGCATCCCTCTGCGGAGTTATAGCAACTACAGCTTGATTACTTCTCGTTAGGTATATCTTCAGAGAGGTTAAATCCAAAAACAATGAAAATCAAACCTTGGTAATCCCACTATTTAAAAAGTTTAATTAAAAATTAAAGATAAATTTTAATTTTTAATTAATTATGCTGCCAGTATTTGCAGGCAGCATAGGCGAGAGTGACAACTCCAGTAACGATCGCAGATTCATCCACCTCAAACTGAGGATGGTGTAGGGGGTAATTTTGTTTGTCTTTCAACCCGACGCCGAGACGAAACATCGCACCGGGAGCGTATTCCAGATAACGAGAAAAGTCTTCCGCACCTAAAGAAGGTTCGGGTAAAATAATGACGCGATCGCTTCCCCAAGCTTCCCTTGCTGCCGTTTCCAAGATCTGATTCAGCAGAGGATCGTTTTGCACTCCCGGCACGCCCTGCCTGTAGTTTAATTCATAGCTAGCACCGTAAGCCTGACAGACATTGGCCACAATTTGCTCAATCCAGTCCGGAAGGGCTTTACGGGTTTCTGGGTGGAGCGATCGCACAGTTCCCAGCAACTTCACTTGGTCGGCAATCACATTCGGCGCACGTCCGCCAGAAATTTTACCAATAGTTAGCACTACCGGACGCAAGGGATTTTGCGTGCGGCTAATCGCTTGTTGGAGAGTAGTAATTACTTGTGCAGCGATCCAAATAGCATCGATCGCTTCGTGAGGTCTAGCACCGTGACCCGATTCACCAATAATAATAATTTCCAGATCGTCTGCCGCTGCTGTTAAAGCACCGTACCGGATACCTACCGACCCCCCCGGAATCGTCGGGAAAACGTGAACCCCAAAAATGCTGCGTACCTTATCCATCACCCCATCTTGCACCATCCAGTTGGCACCTTGGGCAATTTCTTCTGCCGGTTGAAACAGGAAGCGAACATTACCCGCAAACTCTTCTCCGAGTTCCGCCAGAACCATTGCCGTTCCCAAACCGACTGTAGTGTGAACATCGTGACCGCAGGCGTGCATAACTCCCGCTTCGCGAGAGGCGTAATCGAGAGTAGTGCGTTCCTGAATTGGTAGCGCGTCCATATCCGTCCGAATTGCCAGCAGTCCAGCATCCTCCTTTTTCCCCTCAAGTTCGCCGATGACTCCAGTTTTGCCAACAGCTTCTTTAACGTGGAGACCGCAGGAAGACAAAACTCCCGCCACATAAGCAGCTGTTTGGTACTCTTGACCGCTTAATTCTGGGTGAGAATGGATATGGCGGCGAATTTCAATCAGACGCGGTGCTAGTTTGGTGGCGATGTTTTTGATTCGGCTAAGCATGAACTGTTGGGTTTAACGATCGAAGCTGTTTACAAATATTAACCTCGAAAACAAAAAGCGATCGCACCTATTTTCGGTAAAAGTGCGATCGCAAAAGAGGACTCCTTGTAGAAATCCACTGATTCCTAGCATCAGGGGATAACCTGAAAAATTTGAGCAAGTTTTACATCATTCCAGCCATCATTCCACCACCACTAATTACATCACTTCCACTGCCGCTAAAAGGAGACGGAAGCTCATCGGCAGACTTCATTCCCTTGTCAATCTGCATAGCGAGTCCGGGAGGCAGACCCTTAATCTTGCCGATCGCTTCATAGTCCCCAGTTTCGATCTTAGAACTGAGCTTCGTGGAAGGTAGTCCGTTCGTACCGACTGTGATATTGTCCGCAGTCAGCTCGCCATTACCGAACAGGGTGATTTTGTATTCCTTGCTGAACTCAAAGACGGTGAAATAAGTACCGCTGCTGGATTTGCCGCTCTTGAGGATGTCGTCCAACACCTCTTCTGCATCCCCATAGCCAAAGTCGGCTACGCATAACTTGTCTTTTTTTACATCGAAGTTGTAGATGGTGTAGCTACCGCCAGTTAAGGTGTCGGTGCCGTTACCACCGGACATCGTGTCGGTGCCGCCACCACCAGACATCGTGTCGGTGCCAGTGCCCTCTTTCGGGCTGTTAGTGATGACAAAAGTGTCTTTGCCAGTGCCGCCGACGAGGGTATCTTTACCAGTACCCGCATAAAGGACAGTACTCTTGCTACCGCCGATCAATACGTCATTGCCATCGGCACCGAAGAGATAAGCATCGGCAGAGCCACCGTACAGAACATCGTTACCCACACCAGCAATTAGGTAAGCGCTCCCTTGACCTGCGATGAGTACGTCGTCTTCTTTTCCACCAATCATCAGGTTGTCGCCCTTGCCACCGATGAGGACGCCTGCGCCTTTGCCGTCCTCAACTTGGAGCAAAGCATCTTCGTCATCGGAGGCGATGATGATTTGCTTGTTGCCACTACCTTTTCCACTTCCTTCCAGGGCAATTTTGAGCAAACCTTCTTTGTCGGTCGCACCATCGAAGTCAGGAGATGCGATGTAACCTTTATCTTTACCTTCCAAAAGGTACTCCTCGAAGGCGTTAGTATATTTACCCTTGTCGAGGGAATCTTGTACGCCTTCGTTCAGTTCCTTATAAAGTTTGAAGTCGAACTTCTTACTGAAAGTGCGCTCTTCTTTTAACCCAAATTCGACCAAGTGTTGGTAAACGGTGAATTCGCCACTCTTAACAGCTTCACCGACATCTTTATTTTGTTCGAGGTACAGATTGATGTCGATCAGGGGGTTGAAGGCACGATTCTCTTTGGTTCCATACGCATTCCAGTGCTGGAACACATTTGTAATAGTTCCTTTTGCAACTTCGTCGGCGACATCTTTATTTTGCTTTAGGTACTCTTCCTTATCGAAGTACGGGTTGGGGATTTCACCTGCGGATGCACCTTTTGTAATGTAGTACTGGAAGGAGCTGGAGACGTCTCCTTTGTCGATCGCCTTCTTAACATCGTCTTTCTTACCATAAAACTTGGCGTCAAATCCAGCGCCGAGACTGCGACCGTCTTTTTCTCCATATTTAATGGCGTGTTCCAAGTAACCGATTTTACCTTTAGAGGCGGCATCCTTTACATCCGGATTAGCCTCTGCATATCCTTTGACATTGAAGTAATCGGTACCGAGCCCACGCCCCTCTTTGTCGCCGAATTTCAGGAGGTGATCGATCGTTGTCGCATCTCCAAGTGTACCTGTTTTAATCGCCTCGTCAACGTCTTTATTCTGTTCCCGGTATTTCGTTACATCAATAGCTTCGCATGGGTTAAAGTCCTCCTTCTTGCCAATTTTCTCGTAGTGTTCCTTGGCATCCTTGACTTTACCTTCTTTCTTGGCTTTGTCGATCTCCTTTTTATACTTTTTGCTGTAATAAGCTTCGTCAAAAATGTCCTTCACACTTAAAGTCATACAATCTCTCTCCCGCAAATAAATTTCAACAACGTTTTATCTTCTGTGCTTCTGTTGAGTACAGAAGGGTAGATACGTCACCCCAAATTGACGGTGTTTTAAAAGACTGGGTTCCCACTTCCAAAAAATTATTTTTTTTGATTGTGCGATCGCTTTTTAGATGAAAATGGGAAGTATACCAGCCATTTCTAGCGGTATATTTTGTACCAGTAATATTCACAAGAAAGCTAGTATAGATTAACACGATAATAAATCATATCTACCCTAAGATAGATACCAAAAAGATGAGGTTTTATGTCTAGCCAAACTTCCTATTTTCTATTTCGGCGTATAGTTCTGGCTGGATGCAGGATAACCTCAGAATGATTAAGATTAGGCGATCGCAAGATGGAGTAATGTTTAAGTTTTAGGGAAAGTCAAAAGTCAAAAGTCAAAAGTCACTCATTAAGAATTTCTTCCTGCTCCCCCACGCCCCCACTCCCCCACGCCCCCGCTCCCCCACGCCCCCGCTCCCCCGCTGGGGCATGAGCGTGTATTACGTTCTTTAAAGTTTTGCTGACTTTTGCACAAGTGGCTGAAAGCCCTGCGGTAAACTAAGTTTCGATCCTGAGAAGCTTATCGTTCAAATCTGCCTAAAGCAGATACTTGCAGTTGTTGAGCCTTCATTTGGAGTCTTTATTCCATGTCTCATTCCGTAAAAATCTACGATACCTGCATTGGCTGCACTCAATGCGTCCGGGCTTGCCCAACTGACGTGTTGGAGATGGTTCCTTGGGATGGCTGCAAAGCTGCCCAGATTGCCTCATCTCCCCGTACAGAAGACTGCGTAGGCTGCAAGCGGTGCGAAACTGCTTGTCCTACTGACTTTCTCAGCATTCGGGTTTACCTGGGGGCTGAAACGACTCGCAGTATGGGCTTAGCGTACTAGACAACTTCTTTGGTACTGACGGCTAAATGCCTAGCGTTGAGTGGAAATTGTGCGATTTTTATGGCCTGTTTTCGCTCTTTACCAGGTGTTTGGCTAATTTGCCCCTTGTGCAGCCGATAGGGGCCAGGATGTCCGGAAGAGTGAGGGTGTGGCAAAAAGGGGGAAAGGGGGAACCATTATGTACATTTTCTGTGGCTCCCCCACTCTCCCACTCCCCCACTCTCCCACTCCCCCACTCTTCCGCTCTGCCCTAGTTGAGGCTTGACGTTATCCGGATAGCTCAGTAGCTTTGAGCAAGTACGTCTTATGAGACGATCGCGATCGAAGTATAGGAGTTGCGGCTAAATGTGCGGAATCGTTGGCTATATAGGTACCCAAGCAGCTAGCGAAATTTTATTGGCAGGATTAGAAAAACTGGAATACCGGGGGTATGATTCTGCTGGCATTGCCACAGTCTGGGAGGGTGATGTTCATTGCGTGCGGGCGAAGGGGAAGCTTCAGAACTTGCGGGACAAACTAGCAGGTAATGAAAACCCAGCCCAAATTGGCATCGGACACACACGCTGGGCTACCCACGGCAAGCCAGAAGAGTATAATGCACATCCTCATATGGATACTGCCATGCGCGTGGCGGTGGTGCAAAATGGCATTATTGAAAATTATCGCGAGTTGCGGGAAGAACTCAAAAGTAGAGGACATAAATTCCGTTCGGATACGGATACAGAAGTAATTCCGCACTTAATTGCGGAATTTTTAGCTAAATCTTCCACTGCCACTCCCCCCCACTCTCCGTCTCGGTTTGTGGAGGCGGTGCGACAAGCTGTGAATAAACTGGAGGGGGCTTTTGCGATCGCAGTTATCGGTGCAGATTATCCCGATGAATTGATCGTAGCCCGACAGCAGGCTCCTTTGGCGATCGGTTTCGGATCGGGAGAGTTTTTCTGCGCTTCGGATACACCGGCGATCGTACCCTATACTCGCACGGTGCTGACACTGGAAAATGGCGAACTCGCACGCCTGACGCCTCTGGGAGTTGAGGTATACAATTTTGCAGGCGACAGGCTCAGAAAAACTCCCCGCACGCTCAACTGGAACCCCATCCTAGTCGAAAAACAGGGATTCCGTCACTTCATGCTCAAAGAAATCCATGAGCAGCCGGGAGTAGTGCGGACTTGTTTGGAAGCATATTTAAACAGCGATTGGCATCTCTCTAATGGTAAGCCGCCAGTTAACCTGTCTTTGCCTGCGGAACTTTATACAGACTTAGAACAAATTCAAATTGTGGCTTGCGGGACAAGTTGGCACGCTAGTTTAGTTGGCAAGTATTTGCTGGAACAACTAGCGGGAATTCCCACCACAGTGCAGTACGCTTCTGAGTTTCGTTACGCACCGCCACCGCTAATGCCAAATACCCTCACGATTGGCGTTACCCAATCAGGGGAAACAGCAGATACTCTAGCTGCTTTGGCAATGGAAAAAGAGCGTCGCACGAATCAGCCGCCGCAATTTAAACCGCGATTGTTGGGGATTACCAATCGCCCGGAAAGTTCTCTCGGTTTGTTAGTATCTCATCTCATCGATACTCACGCTGGGATTGAGATTGGCGTGGCGGCAACTAAAACATTTATTGCACAGTTAGTGGCGTTTTACTGTTTGGCAATAGATTTGGCTTATCGGCGCAAAACTTTGTCTGCCGATTCTCTGGAGAAAATTCTGGGTGGTTTGCGCTTGCTTCCTGCGGAAATTGAAATGATTTTAGAGGTTCAGGAAAGGTATATCGAAGAGTTAGCCCACGGTTTTGTGGATACTCAAGATTTTATCTTTATCGGTCGGGGAATTAATTATCCAATTGCGTTGGAGGGGGCGCTGAAACTGAAGGAAATCAGCTACATTCATGCGGAAGGTTATCCGGCTGGGGAAATGAAACACGGGCCGATCGCATTATTAGATGCTAAAGTACCTGTGGTGGCTATTGCTATGCCCGGTGGCGTTAATTACGAGAAGGTTCTCTCCAACGCCCAAGAAGCCAAAGCTCGCGATTCCCTGTTGATTGGCGTAACACCGAAGGATGAGGGAGAAGCAGCAGAAATATTCGATCGCCTTTTACCGGTAGCGATGGTAGATGAAATTCTCTCGCCAATTGTGACGGTAATTCCCTTGCAATTATTGGCTTATCATATTGCAGCGCGTCGCGGTTTGGATGTGGATCAGCCTCGCAATTTGGCGAAGTCGGTAACGGTGGAATAGTTAATTATTAGGTACGTAGTTGCGCTGTCTTCGCTAAAGCGCAATTACATACCTTTAAGATGCGATCGATCTTGTTTTATGAAATGCGTAACGCAAATTCATCGCCACTTTGAAAATTAAAGTCTACCTGATAGGAGTATTCAATTTTCAGCGTATAGTCTCCACTATTAGGGCTATTAGTTTCGATTACTATTTCCTTCGATACTTCTCCAGAAGAGTCAGAGTTACGAGAGCTAATGGGAAGTAAATCACCAAAGGATATTTCTGGGGATGGTTTAATCACAAAGGCTGGTGTTCCATCGGCTAAATTGGGAATAGGAGTTCCATCGGTTTTTAGCACTGGCGATAAAACGGCGGTTAAATTTTTGAAAGTGACATTTGAGTAACAGTTAGATGCTACGATCGTGACAGTTTCCGACCCCTGTACCGCTAATGGCTGACGCTCGCTTCTTAATTCAAAACAGGGTAGCGGCTGCTGAATTTCCAGTTTAATCCCCACAGGACGGCTATTGCAAATCACTTTTTTAAGAACCTCTGTAAAGCCGTCAATGGAATCGCGCTCGCAAAAAGCTTGTCCACCCGTTTCTTTCGCTAATCTCGCGTATTCTTTCTCCAAACTATCTTTAAACTTACTCTTGGTCGTACCAAAATAGGTATGAACTTTTACACCCGCCTGGGTAGCTTTTGCGATCGCTTTATTTGCAGCGATAATATCTTTCTGTTCCGTTCTATCCCCTCCAGCGTCGAGCGCTTCATCTCCCAAATAGAAAATCGCTCGGGCTGCTCCCGGTCGCCAATCAAAATGATTGGAGATATCTTCTATCGTTCGAGCTGCATCTTCCTGTGCGCCAGCATCAGCTAATTGTCCTCGCTTTCTGGCCCGAATGTCCCCTGGGGAAACTTGGCACTCTTTTAAGAGATAATCCTGTACTGTCCGATTAAAATTTGTCTCTTTCCAAATACCTTCAATTCCAAACCACATTACCCTCAAATCGCAAGGACAACTAGAAGAAGCGGCATCAATACCAGCTGCGGCAGCATCGCTAAGCTGGCGAGCTTCATCTTTCATCGAAGGGCTAGTATCGATGACGATTACCAAATCCACCGGATTTATTGTTGTGATGTTATCGATTCCGCAAGGGCGCACAGTGGGAATGACTTGTTTTGTTTGACTCATATTTTGGCAATTATGTACTAAATGGTTGATGCTAATAGGGCAATTATTTGGCCTATATGCCAGATTATTGGAGAATAGATCCCAACGGGCTAATAGTTTTTCGCCTTTGTTGTCAGTCCAAACAAAGTGGCACTGAAGTAGTATAGAATAAACCTTAACGAAATTATCTAAGTAAAGGTTTGTAAACCTTAATTAATCGAATGTAACACTTGTGACGCCAGTTAGCCTTGTACTAGAAGTCATATATACTAATGGCGATCGCACTATTAATTACTGCTTTTAATTATAGGCAAAATTGCTGTTATTTGCTATAATTAAATATAAAAACTTTAGGAGTTTGTATAATTGATATAAATAGCCGATCGCATCTATCAATTTACCCAATTAAATCGGCAATTTTCCTATGATAGTCAATCCCGATCGCAAATTTATGACTCCCCAGGAATACCTCGACTGGGAAGAACGACAACCAATTAAATACGAATATATCAACGGTGAAGTTTTTGCCATGACTGGGGGGACGCTTCCCCATAATTCGATCGCCCTTAATTTAGCTTCAGTCCTCAACTCTCATACCAGAAGTAAAGGGTATAGAGTATTTATGATAGGTGCTAAGTTGGGTGTATCTGAAAATGGTTCTTTTCACTATCCTGATGTAATGGTAACTTGCGATGAAAGGGATAGACGAGCTATTAAAGCAATTTATTATCCATGTTTAATTGCAGAGGTATTTTCGTCCAGTACGGAAGTTTCGATCGCGGTAAAAAATTCCAACAATATCGTCGTATTTCAACGCTAAAAGAATACGTTTTAATAAGTGCGGAAGAAATGATGGTAGAATGTTTTCGAGTGAATGAAAGAGGACTTTGGGAACTTTCTACTTATGCAGAAGGAGAGGAGATTTATTTAAGTAGCGTGGATTTTCGGTGCGCGATCGAACTTTTGTATGAGGATGTAGTACTTGAAGATGCAGAAAGTGAAAAAGCGATCTGATTGTAGGGGCGGGTTTAGCAGATAATCTCTGTGTAAAACAAACAATCTCTCAACAAAACCCGCCCTTACCATATAATACGGATACTTTTCTAAGCTACAATGTCAATATCTCTAACTTTAGGATTAATTATGAGTACAGTTCAACTGGAAATTCCCGAAGAAGTATTAATTAGCTTGAAGGAAACACCCGAAACTATTGCTAGAGAAATGCAAATATTAGCCGCAGTTAAACTATTTGAATTGGGTAAATTATCATCGGGACGTGCTGCACAGTTGGCTGGAATGCCGCGAGTACAATTCCTGCTTTTACTAGGAAAATATCGGGTATCGCCGTTTTCTTTAACAACGGAAGAATTAGAGCGAGATGTGCAAAATGCCTGAAACTACAGTCATTGTTAATACATCGCCGTTGTTGTATCTTCATCAAATAGGACAATTACAATTACTTCAAGAATTGTACGGTAAAGTTACAGTTCCTACTGGTGTACCGCAAGAGTTAAAAGCGGGAAAATTGTTAGGAGTTGATGTTCCTAAAATCAATTCTATCGAATGGATTGAGGTTCGCCCAGTTGCCTCAATTGCTCTTATACCTGCTGTAATTGATTTAGGACAAGGGGAAGCAGAAGTCTTGGCGCTTGGGTTGGAAATTCCCGATCCTTTATTGATTTTTGATGATAAATTAGCTCGTCGAATCGCCGATTTATATAAGTTGAAATATACTGGTACACTTGGCATTTTAATCAAAGCAAAACAAAGAGGTTATCTGGGTTCTGTTGCACCGATTATTGCGATGCTTCAAAGTCAAGGAATGTGGTTAAATGACAAGATTATTAATGATATTCTTAGATTATGTGGAGAGGTGGGGCGAGAATTTGACTGATGAAACCAACTAAAAACCCTATCTGCGTTTATCCGCGTTTATCTGCGTTTATCTGCGTTGAAAAAAAGCCACATCTCTGACACCAACCAAAAACCCCATCTGTGTTTATCTGTGTTTATCTGTGGTTAAAAATAATTTTAATTAAACCACGAAGGACGCGAACAAGAAAATGAAGAGGATCAAGAGATATCAACGGCGAAGTTTTTGGCATGACTGAGAGAACGCTTCCTCATAATTCGATCGCCCTGTACCTACCAAGCAAGTAGAAGAGCCAAATTTGACATAAACATCGACAAAGTTTTTAATGCTAACTTAACGATATATATCTTTACCTTTTAGGGATTTGTTAAATTTTTCATCCCTATCTAGAAGTTGTTCAATAATTTGCAATAGTTTCTTATCAATTTCATCTAGCTTACTTTTTTCTCTAAATAACTGAACTCTGTATTCATATGATTTTTCTTCGTCAAAGGAGGCGTTTTTGGAGATAAATTGGTTTGTATTATTAAAATAAAATAGTTTCAATTTTTCGTGAGCATATTTTCTATCTTATAGGTTTTTATTAAACTTTTTAGTTAAGTCTACTGCGGAGCTAGCTGCAATTATCAGTCCATCTGATGCTTGTCTTTTTTCCTCTTTTATTAATCCTTAACCATAAGCTAGAAATTAGCAAAGCTAAGATAGCAGGGTAATTATCTATCACAATACTGACCATTTATAACTCCTTTTTTAAACTGTTTTTATATTAAAATATATTATTTTTTATAGCATATAACCAACTAAGTTGGCAACAGACATCATAGGCTTATCTTCAAATAAAGTATCTTATCTAACCATTTCAACAACTAAAGTAGCCGCTTGCCATTTTTTCCAACAATTAGGACTTTCTCGATCGTTTTCCCAGATTTCCCCTGTTTGTATTCTTGATACCACTTGCGGATCTGTTCGGCGATCGCGATCGCACCACCGACAATCCCTATAATGGTGGCAATGGTGGCTACGATTCCTTCGCGTTCTACTTGACTATCTACCTCGTAACTGCCGGATATTCCAGAGATGGAGAGTAATTCTTCGGTGGCTGCGATCGCATCTTGTCCCTGAACTTCAATTAAAATAGCTGCCATTATTTTTTTTCTAAATTTATATAGCCTATTGTAAGGCATAAATGCGATCGGCTCAATATTTATTTAATTCTAATTATTACCTCTGTAGGGGTGAAGCATTCGGGCGACTATCTTTGAGAAAAATCGACAATTCATATATCCGAATGCTTCACCCTTTCTTGGCGACAATTGATGTATACGAATGCTTCGCCCTGCGCGACAATTGATGTATTTTGGTTGGGTGTCATAGATATGGTTTTTTGCAATTGTCGCGGGGGTGGGCGAAGCATTCGGATTGAGGTATTTTCGTTGGGTGTCATAGATTATCGCCCGAATGCTTCGCCCCTACAGATTCGGTAATGAGGAGTAAATGGGGAAATTAAAATTAATTTCGCCCATTACCAATTACCCAGTACCAATTAGGCGAGATATTCCTGAATGGTTTTCACATCCAGGGGTGAGGATTGCAAACGTGCGATCGCAGCTGCGGTAGCTTTGGCCCCGGCAATTGTGGTGATTACCGGAACTTTGTAAGCTAGGGCTGTACGGCGCAATAAACGGGCATCGGTTGCTGCTTCTCCGCCAGAAGGTGTATTGAGAATAAGTTGGATTTTCTCGTTCTTAATTGCGTCTACAATGTGCGGACGCCCTTCGTGTACTTTCAGCACCAAACCGATATTTTTGACGCCGTTTTCTTGCAATACTCGACGAGTTCCATCTGTCGCCACAACTTCAAAGCCTAATTCCAAGAATTTTTTGACTACTGGAACTACAGCTATTTTGTCGCGATCGTTCATAGAAACAAACACGGTTCCCGCTAAAGGTAAGCGCACGTTTGCGGCCAATTCTGCCTTGGTAAATGCTTTACCGAAATCGCTATCAATTCCCATTACTTCGCCAGTCGATCGCATTTCTGGGCCAAGTAAAGTATCCGTACCTGGGAACTTATCAAATGGCAGTACCGCTTCCTTCACAGCAATGTGATTGAGTATGGTTTCGTGCGTGAATCCCAACTCTTCTAAAGTTTTACCGGACATAATTAAAGAAGCTAGTTTCGCCAAGGGTTTACCGATAGCTTTCGACACAAATGGTACTGTGCGCGACGCCCTGGGATTCGCTTCCAAAATATAAACCTGGGGTGTGTAGCTGTGCGCTCCGGCAATGGCATACTGAATATTCATTAAGCCAATTACATTGAGCGCTTTTGCTAACCGAATTGTTTGGTCGCGAATTGTTTGCAAAACTGCTGGCGGTAGAGAAGTTGTTGGCAATGTGCAAGCAGAATCCCCGGAGTGAATACCTGCTTGTTCGATGTGTTCCATAATGCCGCCAATTACCACCCGTCCGGTGCTATCGGCGATCGCATCTACATCGACTTCGATCGCATTCTCCAAAAACTTATCAACTAACACCGGTTTTTCTGGTTCTACCTGCACCGCCATCGTCATGTAGCGTTCCAAATCTGCATCGGAATAAACGATTTCCATTGCGCGTCCGCCCAAAACGTAGCTGGGACGAACGACTACAGGATAACCGATTTTCCGTGCGATTGTCAGCGCTTCTTCTTCACTGCGAGCAATACCGTTAGGCGCTGTGAGCAATTGCAGTTTATCGACAATTTCTGCAAAGCGTTCGCGGTCTTCAGCAATGTCGATCGAATCTGGCGATGTTCCCCAAATCTTCGTACCGAGTTCGGGATTTTCATTGAGCGTTTCTTGCAGAGGTACTGATAGTTTCAGCGGTGTTTGTCCGCCAAATTGCACAATAACCCCTACTGGTTTTTCCGTCTCAATAATATTGAGAACATCTTCTTTGGTGAGCGGTTCAAAATAGAGACGATCGCTCGTATCGTAATCAGTCGAAACCGTCTCCGGATTCGAGTTTACCATAATCGTCTCAAATCCCGCACCGCGCAAAGCATAGGAAGCGTGACAGCAGCAATAATCGAACTCAATCCCCTGCCCGATCCGATTAGGGCCACCACCCAAAATCATCACCTTTTGTTTATCGGATGGCAACACTTCCGATTCGCCTTTTTGCGGGTAATCGAGATCTGCTGTTTCCGATTGTACCCCACAACCCAATTCATAAGCGGAATAGTGATAAGGGGTAAACGCCTCAAACTCTGCCGCACAGGTATCGACAGTTTTGTAAATAGGCACAACACCTAAGCCTTTGCGATACTCGCGCACTTCATCTTCCTTGGTTTTCGTGGCGAAGGCAATTTGGCGATCGCTAAATCCCTGTTGCTTAATCGCAAACAACTGCTCCTTACTTATTTGTTGCAAAGGAGTGCGTTTCAAGAATTTCTCTGTTTCCAGCAATTCCTGCATCTTATCCAAAAACCAAGGGTCGATTCCCGTCAGTTCGTAAATATCTTCTACCGACATTCCCAACTGCATCGCGTGACGCAAAGTAAAAATTCGTTCTGGATTTGGCGTCCGCAATTGAGCGCGAATTTGTTCGAGAGAAGGCAATTTTTCCGATTTATCGCAACCCCAACCGGCGCGACCTGTTTCTAAACTTCGCAATGCCTTTTGAAACGACTCTTGGAACGTGCGACCGATTGCCATTGCTTCGCCCACCGATTTCATTTGCGTTGTCAGTATCGGTGCAGTTCCGGGAAACTTTTCAAATGCAAAACGCGGGATTTTTGTGACCACGTAGTCAATTGTCGGTTCAAAGGATGCCGGCGTTTTCTTGGTAATATCATTATTAATTTCATCCAGCGTGTAACCGACTGCCAATTTAGCAGCAAACTTGGCAATTGGGAAACCGGTAGCTTTGGAAGCTAACGCGGAAGAACGAGACACGCGGGGATTCATTTCAATGACAATTACTTCGCCGTTGACCGGATTGACGGCGAACTGAATATTAGAACCGCCAGTTTCTACACCAATCTCGCGGATAATTTTGATGGAAGCATCGCGCAGGCGCTGGTATTCTTTATCTGTGAGAGTTTGTGCGGGTGCGACGGTAATCGAATCGCCAGTGTGAATACCCATCGGGTCGATGTTTTCGATCGAGCAGATAATCACCACGTTATCCGCCAGATCTCGCATTACTTCTAATTCATATTCTTTCCAGCCTAAAAGCGACTTTTCGATCAAAATTTGGGAAACGGGACTGGCATCTATACCAGCTTGCGCCATAACTTCAAATTCTTCTTGGTTGTAGGCGATGCCACCACCCGACCCTCCCATAGTAAAAGCGGGTCGAATAATCAGGGGATAGGAGCCAATTTGATGCGCGATTTCTTTAGATTCGTTAACGTTGCAAGCAATGCCGGAAGGACAGACGCCTACACCTATTTTTTGCATCGCTTCTTTAAATAGCTGTCGGTCTTCTGCTTTTTCGATCGCTTCCAGTTTAGCTCCGATCAATTCAACGCCGTAGCGTTCCAAAACGCCATTTTTCGATAAAGCTACCGCCAAATTTAACGCAGTTTGTCCGCCCATTGTGGGCAGCAGAGCATCGGGACGCTCTTTGGCAATCACTTTTTCCACCATTTCCGGCGTCAGCGGCTCAATATATGTGCGGTCTGCCGTTTCCGGATCGGTCATAATGGTGGCTGGGTTAGAGTTAACTAACACCACCTCGTACCCTTCACTGCGGAGTGCCTTGCAAGCCTGAGTGCCCGAATAGTCGAATTCGCAGGCTTGGCCGATCACAATTGGGCCAGAACCCAACAGCAGGATTTTGTGGAGGTCGTCACGACGAGGCATAATGGTTGGCCTGGAGTAAGAGTGTGCAAATCCAACCCATTTTAAGTGGTTTGTTCCAAGTAGGGGCGCTTGTTTCACTACACTTTTCTAAAGTTCGATGACAAATTGGCCTTTGTCCCGTCTTTTTTTGGCCCAAAAAGGTTTACAGCCCCACCCATACCCTTCCCGATGGGGCCACGGACACAGGTGGGGTTGCAGCTTCGGCTAATGATGTCACCGAAACTTCAACTGACTTCGATAAAGCTTGCTTTTCATCCTGATTTCACTTTGGCCTGTTTTACTGGAGATAAAAGTAAGTAGTAATACTCAGCCAAAGATGAGTAAGCTGTTATGACCTGTGCAATGTTATCTCCAACCCAAATTACCTCGTTTGACCTGGATAAATTAAACCAGCGATTTGAAACAGCACATCCGCAAGAGATTCTAGCTTGGTGTCTGGAAAATATCCCAAACGGACTCGTGCAGACGACGGCTTTTGGGATCGCGGGTATGGTTATTATTGATATTGTCTACCGGATTCTCAGCCCCCAATTCCCAGTCCCCGTACTGTTTTTAGACACCCTGCACCACTTTCCCCAGACCCTAGAATTTGTTCAAAAAGCTCAGTCTGTCTACAAGTTAGATCTGCACGTTTATAAGACTTTAGAAGCAAATTCTCGCGAAGAGTTTGCGGTTCGTTACGGTTACGAACTCTGGCATAAAGATATTGAAAAATTCCACTATCTGACTAAAGTTGAACCGTTGCAACGCGGTTTAAGCGAACTGAACGCAGTTGCTTGGATCAACGGTCGCCGTCGCGACCAAGCACAGACTCGCGCCAATATTTCAGTGTTTGAACTCGATCAAAGAGGACGGATGAAAATTAATCCCTTGGCAAGTTGGACGTGCCAGCAGACGTGGGCGTATGCGATCGAGCATAACGTCATCTACCACCCCCTGCACGATCGCGGTTATGGTAGTATCGGCGACGAACCGCTGACGACGCCAATCGCAGAAGGCGAACACGAACGAGCCGGTCGCTGGCGCGGTACGGGAAAAACAGAGTGCGGCATTCATCTGTAAACTGAAGCTAGTGCCGCTAGGCGGAAGTCAAAAGTCAAAATTTGTTTGAGCGTCAGTTTTGTGGTGATAGTAGAAACTTATCTAATCGTAGGGTGGGTTAGGCACGGGCGATAATTTCCGCACTTTCGATCGATAATTTAGTTCCCGTGCCGTAACCCACCATCTCACTCAACTGTAATATTAACCAACATTTTACCGATAAATGCGGAAGAGTCGGCGATTTTTGTACTAAAACAACATAGATATTGTCAAAAATTATCAAAATAGGATTTCATGCTAATTTCATAAATAGGTGTCAAACTAATAAATAGGAAACCAAATAGGGATTGTTTAACAGGAGGTTTCCCAACATATGAATAGAGTTACTCAAAACATCCTCAGTGCTGCTGCTGGCGGTCTAACAGTGCTGGCACTTACATTCAGTCCTCTTTGCACAAAACAAAACGACAACGCTAACTCCAGCTTCTAACACCACTGCTGAAGCGCCAGCCCAGCACCAGCAAATGAAAACCGATAAGAATAAGAATGAGAACAAGAAGTGCTGTGAGTCTATGATGGCTAAAGGAATGATGGACAAGAATAAATCGACTACAGATCCGCACAAGCAACATCACCCCACAAATACAAAACCGACGACTGGTTCAAGCGCTAAGCCTAGCGTGAATCGATAAATATGTAATAATAATCGTTGACACTCAATACTGTTCTGCTAAGGGCATTTGCGCTCCCATAAATCAGGATCGAATTAATTGGGAAAAGGTGAGAGGGGAAAGGGAAAATGTTCTTCCCTTTCCCTAATTGAGTAGTTTTGTTAGCTTTTTACGGCGGTTTTGAGAGAGTCTGGTGACAGATGCGATCGCTCTCAGACCTGGTAGAAAAACTTAAAATTAGACATCTTTATAAGGATATAATGATGTTTGGTAAATGTACAAATATTTCACCCAAATTTTATTTTTATATGCCAATATAAGTAGTAGCACTGCGGTGAAAAGCCGACGGTTAACAAAAGGAAAAATAAATTTCTGAAAAAAGCGAGATGGCTCGAAAAATTATGCGATCGATTTCAGAAAAAACAAGCTTATTGGCGTTAACTATGATGGCGGTTGCCTCCCTAAGTGGCGTTCTCACCGCTTGTTCCAATCCTTCCCAGAATAATTCTACGACCTCACCGAATCAAAGCGAAGGTCAAAATGCTGCTGTGACAAATACTAATAGCAACCAAAATATAGATAATAGCAGTGCCGTACATCATAGCCACACAGACCACAGCATGGCAATGAATTTGGGCCCAGCAGATATTGACTACGACCTCCGGTTCATCGATGGTATGATACTGCACCATCAAGGAGCTGTGGAAATGGCGAAAGAAGCACAACAAAAATCTACTCGCCCACAAATCAAAAAACTGGCAGAAGATATCATCAAAGATCAAAATAAAGAAATCGATCGCATGAAGCAGTGGCGGAAAGCTTGGTATCCCAACGCAGCAGATAAACCAATGGCTTATGACGCAGCCATCGGTAAAATGACGGAAATGTCATCTGACCAAAAGAAAAACATGATGATGGATATGGATTTAGGTGCAGCTAATGGTGAGTTTGACTTGCGTTTTGTCAATGCGATGATTCCACACCATGAGGGAGCCGTAACAATGGCTCAAGATGCCTTGACTAAATCCAAACGTGCGGAAATTAAACAATTATCCCAAGCAATCGTCAAAGCACAAGCGGCAGAAATCAAACAAATGAAACAATGGCGACAAACTTGGTACAAACAGTAAACAAGTAGGTTAATATCTCCAAAGAGGGAATGTCGAGCCGCACAGTGCTGCAAAGGCTGGCGAAATTTCATCCTGATTTCATTTCTGTATGAAAAACTGAGAAAAGAGAGCTTCATTAAACAAGCCATCTCGGTTACAGCCAACCGTTCTTTGCACGAGGAAGATGCCAATGATGCAGCACTGTTACCATTATCCATCACCCGGCTCGCGTTCTTGGATTTCTGGAACACTCCTGAGTCTGATTTTGTTAATGACTCCCGCAGCAGCATTAGCCCACGCGGGACATGGGGATGAATTTCATCAAGAGGGAACAGAAGCTTCTCAGTCAACTGAGTCTATTCAAGTTGATGCAGAAACGGCAAAACGGCTGCAAATTAAAGTAGAACCAGTTAACCGTCAGCAGTTAGCTGTTAGTATTAAAACTACCGGAATAATTGAAACCCTACCCAGCAAAAAAGTAGAAGTCACAGCGCCAATTCCCGGAAAAGTAGTTGAGTTATTAGTAGAACCGGGTGCAGTTGTAAAACAGGGTCAACCGGTCGCTGTCGTTGCTGCGCCGGAATTAGTGGAACTGCGAGTTAATTCTGAGGAAAAACAAGCTGAGGCTCAAGCAGATTTGCAACAAGCTCAAGCAAATTTGAAGCTAGCTCAAGAAAATTATCAGCGTCAGCGTCAAATATCGGATGCCGAAATAGCACAAGCTCAAACTCAACTAACAGCGGCGCAATCGCAGTACGATCGCGATAAAACTTTAGTCGATCGTCAAGCAGTATTAAAAGTAGCTCAAGAAAATTATCAAAGTCAAATTCAAATAGCCGACGCCGAAATAGCGCGAGCTAAAACTGAATTGTCAGTCGCACAAGAACAGTACGATCGCGATAAAGAATTAGTCGAAAAAGGCGCTCTCCCACGACGGCAAATGCTGGAATCCCAAGCCCATTTGCAAGAAGCCAAAGCTGACCTCGCCAAAGCTTTAAGTCGTCCGAATGTTCTTGAAGCAGAAAGCCAGGTAAAACGCGCCGAAGTTGATTTGCCTCTCCGGGAATTGCGAGAATCGGAAGGGAAATTAGCAGAAGCTAAAGCCCAACTTACCAAAGCTCTCAGCCGCCGAGAAGTATTAGAAGCGGAAGCGCAACTAAAACGCGCTCGATCGGCTGTTGAAGTGGCACAATCTCGTCTAAAACTGAGTAATGCCACCTATCAAACTCGATTGCAGCAATTAGGAACTCGCGCTAACGATAAAGGATTGGTGACGGTGACTGCACCTATTTCTGGCAGAGTTGCGGACAGAGAAGTTAGCCTCGGTCAATCATTTGAGGATGCGGGCGACAAGTTAATGACGATTGTGAATGACAGTCAGGTTTTTGCGACTGCGAATATTTATGAAAAAGATTTAGATAAAATCAAAATCGGTCAGCAGGTAAATGTGAAAGTTGCCAGTTTACCGAACCAAACCTTTAGGGGAAATATTACCGTAATTGGTTCGGCGGTAGAAAGCGAAACGCGAGTAGTGCCTGTAAAAGCTCAATTAGAAAACTATAGCGGCATCCTCAAACCGGGTACGTTTGCAGAATTGGAAGTGTTAACAGATAAGACAGCTACACCGATTTTGGCGATTGCCAATTCTGCTGTAGTGGAAGCAAATGGTAAGAAACTGGTTTACTTACAAAACGGTAATAGCTATCAACCAGTTGAAGTTACTTTAGGTCAAACTTCTGGGGATATGGTGGAAGTGAAAACAGGTTTGTTTGAGGGAGATTTGGTAGTCACTCAACGCGCACCGCAACTTTATGCACAATCTTTACGCGGTGACTCTAAAAAAGCAGGAGAAAATGTACATAATGCTTCCCCCACTCCCGCACTCCCGCACTCCCGCACTCCTTCACTTACCCAGTTACCAATTTCTTGGTGGTGGGCGATACCTGCTGGTGGTGCGATCGCAGTTTTTACTTTTTGGGGAGGTACTGTTTGGGCAACTCGTCGCACTCAGCATCGTCCATTGCCGACAAACTATTCAGAATCCGACATTCCGATTTATGAATTGCAAGCATTAGAAAAGCGGTAATTACTACAGCAGATTGCAATCGCTTGTGGTACACCTTTAATCTGCGTTCATCTGCGTTTATCTGCACTCATCTGCGGTAAAAATAAATAATTTATGATGTTGCGAATAATCGTACCTCACTGAGAAAGCAATTCGCTATAATTGCTAATCCCTCGCCAATCCCCCAGTTACGAGTTCCTATTACGACAATGCTTAGTGCGATTATCAAATGGGCGATCGCCCGTCGTTGGTTAGTTATTTTAGGTGCAATTGTGGTGACGATTTGGATATTTCGTACCATTATCCAAATGCCTTTAGATGTATTTCCCAGCTTTGCACCACCCCAAGTCGAAATTCAAACCGAAGCACCGGGACTTGCTCCCGAAGAAGTCGAATCCCTCGTAACTTTACCGATTGAAAGTTCGGTAAACGGGACTCCGGGAGTAACAGCAGTACGTTCTGCCAGTGCGGCGGGAATTTCCGTTGTCAAAATTATCTTTAATTGGGAAACTGATATCTATTTAGCTCGACAATTAGTAACAGATCGATTGCAACAAGCACAAAGTAAATTGCCTGAACGAGTAGAAATCCCGCAAATTTCTCCTATTAGTTCTCCTGTAGGCACGGTACTGCAATATGCTTTCACTATTCCCAACGAAACCGCCCAATCTCAAATCGATTTGATGGAAGTGCGGCGCATCGTTGATTGGCAAGTAACCAATCGCCTTTTAGCTGTGCCGGGTGTCAGTCAGGTTGTCGCTTATGGCGGTGACATTCGCCAATATCAAGTATTAGTTGACCCGGAAAAACTGAAAGCTTTTAATGTTTCTCTAGAAAATGTTGTGGAAGCAGGAAAAGCCGCCAATGTCAATGCTCCAGGCGGTTATGCGATCGAACCCGATCGCGAAAAATTAATTCGGGGAATTGGGCGAATTGAATCGATCGAAGAATTAGGGCGATCGGTAATTACTGCACGCAATGGCACGCCCGTCAATATATCCGATGTCGCTGATGTGCAAATAGGTGCAGGTATCAAACGAGGTGATGGTAGTTTTAACGGTCAAAAGGCAGTTATTGTGATGGTTAATAAACAACCTCTTGCCGATACACCAACCGTTACCCGTGCCATTGAAGCGGCAATGGAAGAAATAAAAGCAGGTTTACCTAAAGATATTAAAGTCACCGCTACATTCCGTCAGGAAAACTACATCGATTCTTCCATAGAAAATGTGCGAGAAGCATTATTTGAAGGTGCTATTATCGTTGCCCTTATCCTGATTCCGTTTTTAATGAATTGGCGCAATCTCGCTGTTTGTTTAACAGCATTACCTTTATCGTTGCTAGTGGGAGTGATGATGCTGAATTGGTGGGGACAAGGTTTAAATACAATGACCTTGGGAGGTTTAGCCGTTGCGATCGGTTCAGCCGTTGATGATGCCATTGTCGATGCAGAAAATGTTTATCGTTGTTTGCGAGAAAATAAATATTCCCCCCATCCGCGCCCGGTTTTAGATGTGGTATTTGATGGTTGTCAAGAGGTGCGCGATTCCGTATTTGGAGCTACTATTATTACTTTAGTAGTCTTTTCTCCCGTTTTCGCTTTGAGCGGCGTTGAAGGCAGCATTTTTATTCCAATGGGACTCGGTTATATTGCCGCAGTTGTGGCATCTAGTTTGATTGCGCTAACAGTAACTCCAGCTTTGTGCGCGATTTTGTTACCTCACGGTTACTTGCCAGAAAGAGAACCTTGGGTAGCAAGGTTTTTTAAGTCGCTTTATTATCCTATTTTAAAGTTTTCTGTGAGGTTTTCTGGAATTATTATAGCTTTAGCTATTGCTAGTTTGATAGCGGCAATTGTAATAGTTCCTTCCTTGGGAAGGATATTTTTACCGGAGTTTCAAGAGCAAACTTTGGTGAATACTTTAATGCTATATCCCGGTATGTCTTTGGAGGCTACAAATAGTGCGGGTTTTGCACTTCAAGATGCGCTGAAAAATGACCCCAGATTTCCTTATGTGCAATTGCGTTCCGGACGTGCGCCGGGAGATGGGGATGCAGCGGGGGTTAACTTGGGGCATTTGGATATAGAGTTAAGTGAAGAGGGAATGAAACATAGGGAAAAAACCATTGAAAAGCTGCGGGAAGAGTTTGCTAAATTACCGGGAGTAGCGCCGAATATTGGGGGTTTTATTTCACACCGGATGGATGAGGTGCTGTCTGGGGTGAGGAGTGCGATCGCGATCAAAATTTTCGGCCCAGAATTAGATAAACTTCGCACTCTTGGGGGAGAAGTAAATGATATTATGAAAACTGTCAATGGAATTGTAGATTTGCAGTTAGAACCACAAGTACCGATCGAACAGATTCAGATAAACTTTAATCGCGCTGCTGCTTCTCGATATGGTTTGACAATTGGACAGCTTTCTGAAACAATTGAAACAGCACTAAATGGGCGAGTGGTATCGCAAGTTCTAGAAAAACAACAAACGTTCGATTTAGTTGTTTGGTTAAAGCCAGAAGCACGTCAAAACCTGGATACTATTAGCAACTTGCTAGTTGATACTCCTGACGGTAATAAAATTCCCTTGGCACAAGTAGCCACCATTGACAGCGGTACTGGGCCAAATACTATCAACCGCGAGAATGTTTCTCGTTTGATAGTTGTTTCTGCTAATGCTAGCGGCAGAGATTTACGCTCGATCGTTAACGAGATTAGACAGAAAATTCAGCAACAATTGCAAATACCCTCCGGTTACTACATCCAGTATTCAGGTCAATTTGAAGCGCAAGAAAGAGCCACGCAAAATATCTTAATTTTCAGTGCGATCGCCTTTGTTGCAATTACCATCATCATGTACCTTTCCGTCAAATCTATTCCCTCTACCATCATGATTGCGATTAACTTGCCGTTGGCATTAGTGGGAGGAGTATTTTCGGTGGCTATGAGTGGGGGAATTGTTTCGATCGCTTCCTTAGTTGGCTTTGTTACTTTGTTTGGAGTAGCCACTCGTAACGGCTTGTTACTGGTGGATAACTACAATAGTAAATATGCTGAAGGAATGCCTTTGAAAGAAGTTTTGATTAAAGGTTCGATGGAACGGCTAAATTCTATTTTAATGACCGCTTTTACTTCGGCTTTAGGTTTAGCACCTTTGGTAGTTGAAAGTGGCCCAGGTAAGGAAATTCTGCAACCGCTATCTATAGTAGTATTGGGTGGTTTGTTTACTTCTACGGCATTAACGCTCGTAGTGTTGCCCGCTTTATACGCTAAATTTGGAAAATTTTTCATGCCGAAACGAACTCTATCTGTTTACGAACAGGAGAGCGCTACTCATGCCGGAATTTCATCTTAATTTGATTTTTCACAAATCGGTACAATTTATAACTTTTACACTCAAGGAGCAAACAGTATGAAATCGCTAAACACCAGCTTAATTGTTTTCGGCAGCGTAGGGTTGCTTTTACTGACAGCTTGTAGTAATGGAACCCAAGGAAGTAATTCAACTAGCAACCCCGCTAACTCTGTCGCCTCTTCTCCCTCTCAAACTCAGTCTTCTACTCCCAACACATCGACAAATCAAACAGCTGCAAAATCAGACCATTCCCAATCATCAAAAGGAGGTCAAGTAGTCGAGACGGGAACTTATCACCTAGAGTTTGTTCCGGAGAAAGAACAAAACGGAACTCATTTAGATTTCTATTTACAAAAAGGTGACAACCACGAACCAGTACCTAATGCGAAAGTAACAGCTTTAGTTCAGTTACCGGATGGAACGCAGAAAACTGTAAACTTGTCTTATGATGCTGAGGGCAAACACTACGCTGTTTTACTTCCCGAAACAGCACCCGGTCAGTATCAGGTCAAGATGATTGCCGATATTAATGGCGAAACAGTGAACGGTCGTTTTAACTTTAACAAATAGAAACTAATTTTATGAGAGTCTTGCTAGTTGAAGACGAACCCGATTTAGGGGCGGCTATTAAGCGCACATTGCACCAGCAAAAGTATGTAGTTGACTGGGCGCAAGATGGTCAAGAAGCTTGGGATTATCTACAAGATCAGTGGACTCAATACACCCTAGCTATTTTCGATTGGTTGCTGCCAGGAATATCCGGATTAGACTTGTGCAAGCGACTGCGGTCTAAGGGCAATTCTTTGCCTGTGTTAATGCTGACAGCTAAAGACCGAATGGAAGATAAAGTAGCTGGTTTAGATGCTGGTGCGGACGATTATTTGGTGAAGCCGTTTGGGATGGCAGAACTGTTAGCAAGG
Organism: Aerosakkonema sp. BLCC-F183; assembly: GCF_041929145.1. Taxonomy (NCBI): domain Bacteria; kingdom Bacillati; phylum Cyanobacteriota; class Cyanophyceae; order Aerosakkonematales; family Aerosakkonemataceae; genus Aerosakkonema; species Aerosakkonema sp. BLCC-F183. The sequence goes on from NZ_JBHFNU010000072.1 coordinate 24,873, forward strand.
TTACGCGCTTTGCAGCGGCGATCGCCTCAATTTCAACCCCAACAACTAACTGTGGGAAATCTCACTTTAGATTATGGTAGTTACGCAGTTTCTCTTCAGCAATCCAATGGCAATAGGCAGGCGATTTCCCTCACCACTAAAGAGTTTCAGTTGTTAGAATATTTGATGAAACATCCAAATCAAATTGTTACCAGCGATCGAATTCGCAATCAGCTTTGGGAAATGAGTGCAGAACCAGTTAGTAATGTAGTAGCGGCGCAAATGCGTTTGCTGCGACGCAAACTGTCTTCTAATGACTGCACGATTCCCATCGAAACTATACACGGAATGGGATATCGTCTCAATCTGAGTGATGAATCAAAATAAACTATTTAACCAGACTCGTTGGCGGTTAGCTTCCTGGTATGCAGGAGTTATGGCTTTGATTTTGAGCTTGTGCGGCATAGGCGTTTACAATGCGATCGCTCATGCCCATTTGGTAGCTTTAGACCGGGAAATCGAGTCTGTGGCGGGAACGTTGCACGACAGCCTCGAATTGAAACTCAAGCAACCCGGACGCTTAGAGCCAATTTTACAGCGATTATTACCAAATATATGTCAAATAGGAACCAACTGCCAAAAAGAGCAGTTGAGTTCCCCACGCCATACTTTAGGCATTATTAATCAAGGCAGTTATTATGTTCGTTTATTTGATAATTTCGGTCGTCCGATCGCTATAGCGGGAGATTATCCAGAGGGATTGCCCCTGCAATTAAACAAGGAACTTTGGCAAACTCTACAAGATAGTAAAGGCAATCGCTATCATCAAATTTCCGTAGCGCTGCATACCGATTCTCAGGCAGATTGGGGATACATACAGGTGGGGCGAAACCTCAAAGATTTAGACGATTACCTCAATACAGTGCAATTGATTTTGTGGTTGGGATTGGCAATGGCAATCGTTTTGATAGCGGTTTCTAGCTGGTGGTTAGCGGGTTTAGCAATGCAGCCGATTTACCAATCCTACAGACAAATTCAACAGTTTACAGCCGATGCTGCCCACGAATTGCGGACACCTTTAGCCGCCACGCACGCTACTGTAGAATCAGCGCTGTTGATGCCTCACTTAGATGAAACAGAGGCGCGAGATATTCTCCAAACTATAGAGCGTCAAAACTTTAGGCTGACAAATTTAGTCACCGATTTGCTTTTATTGGCTCGTTTGGATCGACAAAATCTGCCGATGCAAAGTCAAGTTTGTTGCCTCAACGATATGGTTGAAGATCTCATAGAGGAATTTACAGCGTTGGCGCTTTCTGCTGAGGTAAAGCTGACTGCCGATATTCGAGTATTTAATTCACTCAATGTTTTGGGCAACCCCGATCGACTTTATCGCTTGATTTCTAATTTAATTGTCAATGGTATTAAATATACAACTGCTGGCGGTCAGGTAATTGTTGTCTTGGATCGCAGCGATCGCTATGCTCTAATTCATATCCAAGATACTGGTATTGGTATTGCACAGAACGAACAGCACAGAATTTTCGATCGCTTCTATCGAGTCAACAGCGATCGCTCGCGAGGTACAGGTGGGGCGGGATTGGGATTGGCGATCGCCAATGCGATCGCTCGCACGCATGGCGGCAGCTTGAGCGTACAAAGCGAATTGGGCAAAGGTAGCACTTTCACGATTCGATTACCGGCTCTTGCGTAGATATAGCTGGGGCGTCGGGGTTAGGGGCTGGGGAAGAGGGATGGCTCTCCAAAAGTTTAGTAAAAAATTAGCTCGCTAGTCGGTAATCAATGATAGTTATTAAGTAGAAGGTAGAGATCTGTCGCTACCCGTTAACCAATAGAAAAAGTCCTTATGCTGCACTTGGATGGCTTTATACCAAACGAGATGCTGCTTGCACAGCAACATCCTTTGCATGACAACCTGATGCGACACCTTCCCGATACGGAGGTAGCATCTACTGAGGAAATCAGGGAAATTCAGCTGCGCGATCGCATTCCCGGTATCATCAAACGCCTCATCCCTCTCAATCCGCTGGTATCTTGGGAGTACTGGTGGTGCGTTCCCGGTCGAATTCTTTTACCTGAAGATGTGGCAGTTTTGCAAAGCGATCGGCCCAGGCTGGAAGCCATTTTAGCCAAACTCGTTTGGCTTTTGGGAGGAAACTGCTTTGCAGATAATACTCCTGTAGACTGCGATTCGCCTCCTGTTTACGATTGGCAGCAGGTACTGGCGTTTGTAGAAGCCTGCGGAATGAAACCCTACTTATTAGATATCGATTTTTTGCCGACGGCGATCGATCCTACTCCCATTGCACCCCGTAACGGAAATGGCGAAAGTGCAAAAAAATCTCAAAAGTACGTTGCGATCGAACCCGCGCACTGGCACATCGAGTTTTTTGAAATTCTACCCATAGAGGGAGGTTTTCAACTCGCTTTTCCCAAAAAGCTATGTAGTTGTCAAATTTGGACTGGCAGACCATTTATTAAAAACTTGGAAACTGGAGAAACGGTTACCCGCTATGACTTGTGGGTTTCTAGCCCCCACGATTTAATTAACCCGCCTTGGCTAGACCAATTGGTCAATAGTTAACAATAGCTTAATTAACACAATCAAAAAACTTTTCTAGCCCGCTCATCTTAACACCAGGCTTTTTATTGCTAGCGACGCAAATAATTGGAGAACTAACTATGACAGTAGATACCCCAACAAAAGCAAAAACTTTAGGCGACTGGGCTTACTTGGCAGTTGAGAAACACTTTCACAAAACCCTCAAGCACGAAGCAGATGTTCTCAAAGATAAAGATCCCGAAGCCTTGCACCAAATGCGCGTCGGTATGCGTCGCCTGCGTACAGCCGTAACCGGTTTTGCACCCGCTTTAAATTTGCCTAAAGAAGCTCAAGAGAAAATTATTGGCAAAATTGCTCGCACTTTAGGAATACTGAGAGATTTAGACGTTCTTCAGGAAAGCCTTGAAAGCCATTACCGACCGGAGTTACCCAAGTCGGAACAGAAAGTTGTAGATACTGCTTTAGATTATTTAGCTCAACAGCGTCAACCAGCTTTTAAAGATGTAAAATCCACTCTAGAAAAGTCGCGTTATCTGAATATGAAGCGAGCTTTTCTAGATTGGCTAGAACAACCCAGTTATCGCGAAATGGCTAATTTACCAATTCTGGAAGTGCTACCAGATTTATTGCTGCCGCAAATCAGCGAACTGTTGCTTCATCCAGGCTGGCTGGTGGGAACCAAAGCTGAAAAAGCAGAAATTCATCTGCTTAAAGATATGAGCCATAAAGCCGTAGAACAAGAATTAGCAGTGCATGGAGAAGCTCTGCACAGCCTACGCAAACAAACCAAACGAGTGCGCTATCAAATGGAACTATTTACTAACTTCTACGGAGCCACTTATCAAGCTTATTTAGAAGACATGAAAACCATCCAAAGCATATTAGGCGAAATTCAAGATAGCGTAGTTTTAGCTGAATTTCTTGCCGAAGCTTTGGGTTCAAAAACTGACAAGTTGCCTCGCGATATATCTGAAAAACTTGCAGAAAGCCGTTATCAAGCGTGGCAGCAGTGGCAACCTTTACAACAGCGATATTTGCATATTCAAATTCGCCAATCTTTCCGTTCCGAATTGCTGCGACCGAAAGGAGTTTATGGAAATGAATTAGTAGGTGGTAATCTTGCATCTACGAATGGAACAGTTAAAACTAAAAAATAACAATGCCAGAAACCGGGTTTCTCTGTATAAAAGCAACGCAATTTTGGTTTTTGGATTGCAAGAAACCCGGTTTTTTACCACGATTGAAAACTACATCGCTTCTAGAGCGCCAGTCCACTAGAATAAATTGACAAAAACAACGAAATATGTATTATGTAGGGGCGAAGCATTCGGGCGACAATCGATCGCGCCATCTGCAACAATTTTTATGTCCGTAGGCGATAGCCTGCCGGCAGGCATATGCTTCGCCCTGCCGAGGTCTCTATCCGCATACATATCTATCATGTTTTGTCAACCACTTTTACTGGACTGGCGCTCTAGGTGTTGACGCAGTTTACTGCTCAAAGTATCCATATTGAAATCTACTGCGGCGGAAACCATTCTTGCAATCTCTCTTTTAATTCCTGAAAAGCAGCGTCTTCACATCTTACAAGCGATACCTTTTTAGCCAAGTTTATAAATAAATTAGCAGAGGGATGTTTGCGTGCTTGGCGCAAAACTTCTTCCATCAGTTCTTTCGGGCGATGCGGTTTTATAGCCTCTTGTTGCCAATAGTTTTTCTGTTGAGCAATATTGCGAATCTCATCCCAAGACTTTCCCAAAACGTTAGGAACTACATCTGACGATGACCACACCCAAATTTCTAGTTCTGGCTCGATGACAATAGTTGCACTGCGATTTGACCAACCATTTTGATTTAAAGAGGTTTGGACTTTCTCTTTAATTTGACTAGCACCTGGGCTACCTTTCCATTCAGCATCTAATAAAACTAAAGCATAAGTAAACTGGTTAAGATACAGACTGAGAAACTGAGATGCTTCGCCATAAACCCCTGGATCTCTATTAGGATGAGCATAAATTGCAAAGTTTTGCTCCTTCTGAAGCTGTCGAATTCCCAAAGATCTGTACCGTTCTTCTAGTAATGTGTTAATAACTGCTTCCTGCTGGCTGTCTGCTACTAATACTACCAAGTCTTTCATCCCAGCACCCCAGCTGCATAAAGGGTTGCAAGGGAAATTTGACCGTGCCAGTTTTGCAAGCTTGGGTGCTTATCTCCAGATACTATATCTATAGCTCCGGAAGGGTTTTTCGCAAAACACAACATTTGCTCTGTTTTAGCTAAAGCTAAAAACAATGGGGAGTGAGTCGCTAGTAAGATTTGACTATCATAAACAGAAGAAAGGGACAAAAAAACTGCTTCGATCGCTTTGGGGTGAATGCCATTTTCTGGTTCTTCAATTAAGTAAATTCCTTCATGAAATGGTATATAAGCCAGCAAGGTGAGAGCCAGCATCCGGAGAGTACCATCAGAAAGTAACCAAGATGGAACTGGTTCACCACCAGATTTATATTGGATGGCTAAATATAAATGTTTGTCTTCCGATCGTTCTTGAACAAGGATCTTTTGCACATCTGTTAATACGGTACGAATATGCGCCACCCAGTCTCGAAATACTTCCGGGTTATTTTTCTCTAAATCTTGAACTACAAGAGGTAAGTTTGAGCCATCGACTTTGAAGGTACGCACTTCAGAAGGACTGCAAGGACGGCGCATAGCAATACTATTGAGCGCCAAAATATGTATTCCTTGAAGCAAAATATCCCGTACCCACATTGATATAGGAAATCGCTTATCTTGAGGTAGCCCTCCCAAAGATGACTTACCACTTCCCAATCTGAACATCATGTTCCAATCACTAGATTCACCACGGAAATAGTCGTTCCCAGATTCGAGTATTTTATTAACAACTTTACGCCAGCCTCTGGGAGGTCTGTTTCTCCCTGGTGCTTTAAATAGGGTGTTTGGTGCGACAGGTTCCGTGGGAAACTGTAAGCGTTGTTCTTCAGGTTTTTCTAGATTTTTCTCTGCATCATTGTGCAACCACAGAGTTTCGCCTGCGATCGCTAGTTCGCCGTTTTCCTCTTTGGTAAAGCCTACTTCATAACGAGCGTATTGATAGCGAGATGCTAGTTTTTCAGGAACTCTTAACTCTATGGCTAATTCAAAGCCTGGTGCAGATTGATGGAAAATTAATTGGTCAACGTTGGTAGCACGTCCGATCGGATTTTGAAAGTTTTGCAACAGAGCATTATCTAGTCCCTCGCGCACGTAATCTCCCAGTAACGCTACAACATCCAGAAAAGAACTTTTCCCAGAGGCGTTAGGCCCAATCAGCACTTGGAAGGGTAGCAAAGGGCGATCGATATACCGCAAACATCTATAGTTGAGTGCTTGCACACGACTCAGCATAAGTTATATGTTTATCTACTACTCTTAATATATTCTGAATTGGCCAAGCCACGCAAAAATATAATGGCTAGGCAAAAACCTCCTTACCACTGCAATAATAAAGTTAATTTCTACAGTTTGAAAACTACATCGCTTCTAGGTGTTGACGCAATTTGCTGCTCAAAGTATCAATTAAGGTGACAACAACTAACAACACTAACATCATAGTTGTTGCTTTTGTGTATTCAAAACCTCTGATATAATTGACTAATTCAAAGCCAATCCCTCCCGCGCCAACTACACCGAGTACAGAAGCAGCGCGAATGTTGTACTCAAACATATATAAGGTGTAGCCCAATCCTAATGGCAGTACTTGCGGTAAGATGCCGTATTGGGCAATTTGTAGCCAAGATGCACCCGACACTTGCAAAGATTCTATGGAACGCGGGTCTATAGATTCTATTGCTTCTTGATAAAATTTACCCAAATATCCAATAGTATAAATTCCCAAAGCCAAAGTTCCGGCTGGCGCACCCAATCCTGTGGCTGCAACAAACAATAATCCCAAAACTATGGAAGGAACAGAACGCACTGCATTTTGCAATAAGTTAGCTAATAATTGCAGCCAACGGGGAGCTAAATTGCGGGCGGAAAATATGGCGATCGGCAAGGAAAGAATTGCTCCGATTGTTGTTCCCCACAGAGACATTTGGATTGTTTCAATTAATCGCACAACCGCAATATCTAATATTTCTAAATTGGGAGGCCACAATCTCGATATAAAATCGGTAACATAAGGCCAGCTATTTTTGAGGAGTGTAAGATCGACTTTCAGCCCTTGTAATGCCCAACCGTAAACTAAAATTACACCGCATAGAATCAGTAAACGATTAACCCAGAAATACCGCTTCCAAAAGCTCACAAAATGTTTCATCGGTGATTGGTCATTGGTTATTAGTGATTAGTCATCGATCATTGGCCATTAGTCATTATCTCTAAACTAGATTCTTTTTTTTGACTTTTGACTTTTGACTTTTGACTTTTGACTTTACTTAGTTCGATCGCACAAACTCTGCAAACTGGGATTGTAAGTTTTGGCAGGGGCCATCGTAAACGATCCGACCGGCATCGAGGACGATCGCACGTTCTGCGTAGGCAGATGCTAAGCTCAAATCGTGCAAAACCGTCACAATTGTCATGCCTTTTTGGGAGTGCAAATCTGATAAAATATCCATCACTTGTTTCGCTGCCATGACATCCAAACCTGTGATGGGTTCATCTGCGAGGAGAATCTGAGGATTTTGGATCAGTGCGCGGGCGATCGCTACTCTTTGTTGCTGTCCGCCGCTGAGTTGTCCGGTTTTTTGATAAGCTTGCTCTTTCAACCCCAACTGTGCTAATAAATCCAGCGCCAAACGGCGATCGCTTTTCGGAAATCCCCACAAAGTTTGCCAAGTCGGTAGCCCTCCCAAGCGTCCGCACAGCACATTTTCAATTGCAGATAGCTGACGAATTAACCCACCGCCTTGAAATAACATTCCGATGTCGCGTCTGGTAGAGACAGTTTTGACAAAGGGCCATCGCGATCGCAGGCGGGACGCCTGCTCCACAAGAGAGAAATTTTTTGTGTTTGTTGTGGAACGGGACGCCTGCTCCACAAGAGAGAAATTTTTTGTGTTTGTTGTGGAACAACTTCTTGTGGAACGGGCGTCTCGCCCGTCATCCCCTCCCTCGACAAAATTGCCACAAGTTACCACACCATTAATGCGAATAATTCCGCGTTGCAATGGCACCAAACCGACCATTGCCCTTAACAATGTAGACTTACCCGCACCATTGAGTCCCAACAAAGCGACAAACTCGCCAGCATTAATTGTGCAATCGATACCGTTGAGTATCGGACGCCTCAGAGAAGCGCTGTAGCGCGTTTCTAGATTTTCGCATTCAATCGTCATCAGTCATCAATCATCGATCGTTGGTCGCAATTTCAAATTTAAGATTGCAGATTTCAAATTGAATTTTTGCATCTGCAATTTGAAATTTGCAATCTGCAAATTCCCCATTAGCCCTTTTTACTGAATTCCTGCACGTTGCAGCGCCTCGCGCATAGGCTGTAAGTGAGCTGCGTGATCGATTTTCACCAATTTAGTCGAATTATACAAATCTCGCAGCAGTTGATTGTTTGCAGGCTCGTTCAACTTCATTAACGCATTGATAATTTTTTCTCGCGTAGCAGCGGGAACATCATCGTCAATAGAAACGCCGTGAGCAGGTACATTATTAATTGCATAAAGAACCCGCAATCGACTGCCTTCTGCCTCAGTTATATACGGAGGTTTCAGAGCATATTCCGACACAGCGGCAACATCGGCTTGCCCTCGCAGCACTGCTTGCAAAGCGCCGCTGTAGTTGCTGCCGTAGGAAACTTGACCGAAGAAACCGTTGAGACGATCGCGATTTTCCACCAATCCCAACTTCACCAATTCTCCCACTGGGAAGATAAATCCGCTACCAGAGGAGAAGTAAACGCCATTTTCTTTCCCCGCAGTTGTTGCAGGGTCCCAGCCGTAGCACCGCTTCTGAGCGGACTGTTGCTGGGCACAACAAACACAGAGCGATACGTATACCCACCCGAATAATTGGGGCGCACTTCTGCTAAATACAAGCGAGCGTTTGCCAGCTCCTCAGCTTTCAAAGCGGGACGGCTGCTCAAGAATGCTACATCCGCACGATTGGCTCGCAGAGCTTCTACAGCTGCTGTTTCATCTGCTACCATCGCCTCCACCGACATTCCCGTCTCCCGCGAGAGAAACTGCGCTACTGCATTCGCTTTTCTTTGCGCGTCTGCACCGTCTCCTCTAGCGGGGAGAACTATTGTCATACGATTTGCAGTTGCTTGCGCTAAAGGTTGTTGCACTCGATCGCTAGCAGTACGCTGCGCCATAGCTTGGGGCATTTTGTCAAGTGCGTTAATAGTAATACCTGTCAGCGCTAGTAAGGCAGCACCTGCACCCAGTAAAAATTTTTTCTTCAAAAGCATAATCAACTTTTTATGGAAACCGAAAAACTATTGCCAGTTTTTCTAGAAAAAATGGCAATAAGCACATACTAGAGTCTTATGCTTTTGCAAGCAAAAGTCAATAACTTTTGCCAAAATTACTCAATAAGCAAGGACATTACTTTAGGAATAGAGCGAAAAGCCAGTCTCCCCCGTATGCTATTAAAGTGTCAAGCTTTGTTACATTTCTTCTAAGCATGACACCCAAGCACTCTGGAAAGTCGGTCTTACATTCATCTGTGGGAAGGAAAAAAACTCGCCCGAAAAAAGTTTTGGCTTTCGCCCTATTTCCCTCGCTCCTGCTAGCTTTGAGCGCGTGCGGCAATGCGGAAAAAGTAGAAGCGGAGGCGCAATCTCAGCCATCTGGGGCTGCAAGGCCAGAATCCCGTCCGGCGGCAGTAGATGTAGCGATCGCCCGCACCGGAGTTCTGCAAGAGCCAACAACATACGTAGGCACCACCAGACCGATCCGCGAAGTCTCCCTGCGCTCCCAGGTAGAAGGACGGCTGCTCAACCTAGCCGTCAACATCGGCGATCCGGTAGCGCGAGGCCAAATCCTGGCGCAACTCGACGAAGCCTTGTTATTGACAGCCGTCACGCAAGCGGAAGCGGAACTAGCCGCCCGCCAGTCAGAAGTGGCACGCGCTCAAACGCAGGTGAGCAACGCCAAAGCAAAAGCCGAACAAGCAAGGCTGGAATCCCAACAGTCAAAGGTAGACACCAAGCGACGGCAATTCCTCTACCGGGAAGGAGCGATTTCCCAGCAAGATGCAGAATTGTCGCAAACAGCAGCTCGCACCGCCGAACAAGCCCTCCGCGCCGCCGAAGAACAAATTCGCACAGAAGAACAGGCGGTAGCCGCAGCTCAAGGGAGAGTCAAAGCACAACAAGCGATCGTGGCGCAAGCGCGAGAGCGCAAATCCTATGCCAGAGTGACATCTCCGATTAAAGGTGTAGTGTTGGAACGGGTGACAGAGCCGGGAAATCTGGTGCAGCCTGGGGGTGAAATCCTCAGACTGGGTGATTTCAGTAGCGTGAAAGTGGTGGTATACCTTTCAGAGTTGGAACTATCCAATATTAGAGAGGGACAGTCTGTGCAAGTGCGGTTAGATGCTTTTCCTAATTCGCCTTTCTCCGGAACAGTCAGCCGTATTTCCCCAGCTGCGGAGGCTTCCTCTCGTCAGGTGCCGATCGAAATCATCATTCCCAACAATAACGATCGCATTGGCAGTGGATTGCTGGCACGGGTGACTTTTGCCCAACTGGATAGGCCAAAGACGATCGTACCGCAAACGGCCTTATCGGTAGCAGGGGGGGGCAGGAGTGGGGGAGCGGGAGAGCGGGGGAGTGCGGAAGTGCGGGAGCAGGGGAGCGGGGGAGCAGGGGAGCAGGGGAGTGCGGGAGTGCGGGAGCGGGGGAGTGCGGGAGCGGGAGTGCGGGGGAGCGTTTCGCAGGGAAGAGTCCCCGATTCAGAGTCGATCGGGACTATTTTTGTAGCGATCGCGGAAGGTAGGCAAGGAACAGTTCAAGCCAGAAGAGTGCTATTAGGCGATCGCGCTAACGGCAGAGTCGAAATTCTTTCAGGGCTCTTACCGGGCGAACGTTATGTCGTTCGCAGCGAAAAGCCTTTGAAAGATGGCGATGCTGTGCGCTTGAGCGTTTTGTCGGAAACAGGCGATCGAAGGGAACAGCAGTAATGCAGGAAACAAAGACAAACAATTTTAGCCTCAGCGGACTTTCCATCCGCCAGCACATCGGCACCTTTATGCTCACCTTAACTGTACTGGTGCTGGGCATCTTTTTTCTCACCGAACTGCAAGTAGATTTATTGCCTTCCATCACCTATCCCAGGATAGGTGTGCGACTGGATGCACCGGGAGTTTCGCCAGAAGTGGGAGTCGATGAAATCACCAAACCTTTAGAAGAAGCTTTAAGCGCTACGGAAGGTGTGGTGCAAGTTTATTCCCAAACTCGCGAAGGACAAGTAAGTTTAGACTTGTTCTTTGAACCGGGTGGAGATATCAACCAAGCTTTGAACGATGCGACAGCTGCCTTCAACCGCGCTCGCAGCAGATTGCCAGATATTATAGAACAGCCGCGTTTATTCAAATTCGACCCTTCCCAACAACCGGTATACGAATTTGCCCTGCAATCTCCCTCCTTACAAGATGTGGATTTGCGCGTATTCGCCGATGAGGAATTGTCTCGCGAACTAGGTGTTGTACCCGGTGTCGCCGGAGTGGATGTGGCCGGTGGGGTGCAGGAAGAAGTGCGAGTTAAGATCGACCTCAAACGCTTGCAGGCGCAAGGTGTGAGTTTAACAAGTGTTTTAAACGCCCTGCGCGATCGCAACCAAGATATTTCTGGGGGACGTTTGCGGGGGGAGGATTCAGAACCGCTAACTCGCACGGTAGGGCGTTTTCGCGATGCGGCAGAAATTCGCAACTTATCTTTTGAAGTATCGGCTTCTCCCTCTCCCTCTCTTTCTTCTTCTCTACCTTCGCGTCGCGTCTACCTGCGAGAGTTTGCCGAAGTTATTGATGGTATGGAAGAACAGCGAGTGTTTGTTTTTCTCAACGGACAACCGGCAGTTAAAGTCAGCGTGCAAAAGCAGCCGGATGCAAATACGATCGAGGTAGTAGAAGGAGTTAAAAAACGTCTGGAAGAATTGCGAAAATCCGGTTTAATTCCGGAAGATATGCAAATAGTGACTACTTTGGATGAATCGAGATTTATTCAAAATTCGATCTCCAACGTCACAAGTTCCGGACTTAGCGGTACTGCTTTAGCGGCGATCGCAGTTCTCCTTTTCCTCGGTTCCCTGCGTCAAACTTTAATTATCGTCATCGCCATTCCCTTAGCGACTGTCGCGGCAATTATCTTAATGCAGCTATTCGGTCTTTCCATCAATGTTTTCAGCTTAGGCGGTTTAGCGTTGGGTGTGGGTATTGTGGTAGACAACTCGATCGTGATGATGGAGACGATCGCAGAAGGTGTCGGGATGACTCCCGGTAAAGATAGCAACACTCGTCTGAGTCCCAGAGAAGTGATCGATCGCTCAGAAAGCAGCAGTCGAGAAGTAGAATCCGCTCTGGTTGCATCAACAACTACTAACTTGGTTTCTGTGTTACCGTTTTTGCTAATTGGCGGTTTTTTCTCCCTATTATTCAACGAACTCATTCTCACAATTAGCTTTTCCGTAGCGGCATCGCTTTTAGTCGCTCTCACAGTTGTACCCGTCCTCAGTTCTCGGTTGTTAGCTGTACGTTGGTCGAGTGGGATGAGTAAATTTTGGCCGCTGCGAAAATTTAACGAGAGCTTTGATGCGGGGACAAACAGCTACAAAAATTTCTTATTTGGTATATTGCGGTATCGCATATTAGTAATAGCAACGGCATTCCTAATTTTGGGGGGTGGCAGTATTTGGTTGAGCGGTCAAATTCCCCAAGAAATTTTACCGCGCATCAATACCGGTCAAGCCAATCTCTTTGCCCAGTTTCCTCCCGGTACGACTGTAGAAACTAACCGCAAAGTGATGACTATTGTGGATGAGATTCTGCGCGAACAGCCAGAAACCGATTATGTATTTTCGACGGTGGGTGGTTTTTTGTTTGGCAGCAATACTTCGGCAAACCCCCTACGCGCTTCCAGTACTATATCGCTCAAACCCGGTAGCGATGTGGAAGCTTTTGTGGAACGAGTCACTCAGGAATTTGAAAAACTCAATTTAGCTGGAATTCGGTTGCGCCTCAGTCCGGGTCAAGTGCGCGGGATTATTTTAACTAACTCGCCGGTCCGGGGAGCGGAAATTGATATTATTCTGCAAGGAGAAGATGAGCGTTCGTTGCAACAAGCCGGACGGCAGGTGTTGGCGGCGATGGATAACGTTACTCTGGCAAGGTTTCGACCGGATGCAGACCCCCGACAGCCGGAAATCCAAATCCGTCCTGACTGGGAGAGAATTGCCGAACTGGGATTGAGCGTGCGGGATATCGGCGAAACGATCCAAACGGCGATCGAAGGTGAAGTCCCAACTCAGCTGCAAAGGGGCGATCGCTTGGTCGATGTGCGCGTACAACTCGATCGCCAATCTATCCAGCGTGCTTCCCAATTGGAACAGATACCTTTATTTGTCAGCAATAATTATCTCATCCGTTTGGGGGATGTGGCTAGGATTGAAGAAGGTCAAGCACCGGGAGAAGTGCAGCGGATTAACCAGCGACAGGTGTTTATCATTGCCGGCAGTCTCAGTAAGGGAGCGAATCTCAGCGAAGCGATCGCGCAGGTAAATGCGGTACTGGCAGATTTGCAATTACCCGATGGCGTTACCATCATACCCAGTGCTGCCGCCGAAACCAATCAGCAGTTGCAAAATACCCTCAAAGTTTTGGGGGGATTGGCGGCTTTCTTGGTTTTTGTAGTTATGGCTGTGCAATACAACTCGCTGATCGATCCGCTGGTGATTATGCTGACCGTACCGCTAGCTTTAGCTGGGGGAATTTTTGGACTTTACATCACACAAACTGCGATCGGCGCGACGGTTTTAGTCGGTGCGGTATTGCTGGTGGGGATTGTGGTCAACAACGCCATTATTATGGTGGAACTGGCGAACCAAATTCGGGATCGGGAAGGTTGCGATCGCACTACCGCGATTTTAAAAGCCGCTCCCCAACGCCTGCGACCGATTTTTATGACCACCATTACCACAGTTTTAGGGCTTTTTCCCCTTGCTTTGGGAATTGGCGAAGGCTCGGAGTTTCTGCAACCTTTGGGAGTTGTGGTCTTTTCCGGTTTATCCTTAGCGACTTTGTTAACTTTGTTTATTATCCCCTGCTTTTATACGCTGCTTCACGATTTCGCCAAGATTGGAAAATTGTTTAGTTGAGCGTGGCAAGCGGTTCTGCTTCCATCCAGTCAAACACGCGATCGAGTTGTTCCAATGTCACCAATCCATATTGCCAAAGCACCATCGGTAACAAACTTGGGTCTTGTTCGCCCTTCGCTTGAGCCAATGATATCCAATCGGGAGGAATCGCCAACTCATCCTCTAGGAAGTCCACCAAACGAGATTGCATTGTAGATTTCTTAAACATTTTTTTGTTAACCGCAAAACTATACACTATTTTTTGTAAATTTTTGCAACTTTTTCTCAGAATTACGCAGTTGCGGAACTGGAGAAATCTGCCCCAGTTCAGATCTCTTGCTTCGCCGAAAAGTTGGACGGGATGATTGATATCATTTCACCTTTGGCTGGCAAGAGCCCCCACTTCAAAGGAGAAGCAATGCTCTCGGATGGATAAGCGGGTCTTATATTCTACCAAAGCAGAACTCATTTCACAAACTCAGAGATTTGTTAATAAAGCTTAAAATAAAGGTTACAATAGTTTACATAAATTAACAACACCCTAAACCTACAAGGCCACGCACGCAAGATGAATGCTGATGAACTTTATCGGCGATACGCAGCGGGAGAAAGAGACTTTCGTCTTGTAAACCTACAAGGAGCGAACCTGAGTAACGCCAACCTGAGCGAGGCAAACTTCTGGAAAGCAAACCTAGTTGGTGCTAACTTGAGTAATAGCAACCTGCGGGGAGCTAAGCTGAGTGAGGCAGACCTAACGGGGGCGACCCTGTGGAGAGCAAACTTAACTGGCACAACCTTACATGGGGCCATATTAAGTGGTGCGATCGCCATCAGAGCAAACTTGGTCAAAGTAGACTTGAGCCAAGCATTGCTAGTCAGAACAGATTTGCGGTTAGTTAACCTAACTGGAGCCAGTTTGATTAAAACTAACTTAATGGGAACCGATCTGCGGTATGTAGATTTGACTGAGGCAGACTTGCGCGAGGCAAATTTAAAATTTACAGATTTGGCTGGGGCAAACTTGCGCGATGCAAAGCTGAGGTTCGCAGATTTGACTGGAGCAAATTTGCATCGGGTAAACCTGGCTGGTGCAGACTTATACGAGGCGAAGTTGCACAGGGCTTTTTTGCCTAATGAACTGACGCTCCGCACCATTTAAATCGAAATAGAATTGGCAAAGTAAGACTGTTTTTCGATTTTGATGCAATGGTTTTTTTACTATCTTGACATACTGGGAAACTTATATTTATGGCTGCAACAATAGATCTTCTACCTTTGACTGAGGATAAGCAAATACTTTGCTGCTACGTCAATGCCACTAGCCAGATTCAAATCGCTCGCATTGCCGATATTTGCGATCGCTACTTTGAACGTGTGGTTTTTCCAGGTCAGCGTCTGTTGTTTGAAGCGCTGCCGGACTCTCAACTGGAAATTCATACATCTCTGATGGCAACTGCAATTCTATCTGAGAAGATAGTATGCGCTAACCTGCGCGTCAATGAATAAATTCGCTCTTTCATAGCTCATCGTTAAAAGGAACGAGCAAAGTAGTTTTAAGGCTCTGAACTGTTTAAAGATAAGGGCGAGACTGTGACTTTGGGCAGAACTATTTATCGATGTAAATAAAGGGACATTTTTATCTAACATCATAGCTGAATTTATTTGAGATTGGGTTCATAATTATAGCATAATTTTATTTAATTGTAGGTTGGGTTGAGCGATAGCGAAACCCAACATTTTTTAAGCTTTTTTAGCTTCACCTCAACGCAATATCAAGCTCTTTCGGATTGACGATCGAAAATGTTCATTGATGTTAAAAATAATCAACGCGGTGGTGATTTACGGCACGGTAAGCTATTGCCCGTGCCTAACCCACCCTACGATTAGATAAATTTAAATCACCGCAATGCAATCAATTTCTACTAAAACATCTTTTGGCAAACGGGATACTTCAACCGTAGCGCGAGCAGGTGCTGTAGCTTCATCAAAATATTTAGCATAGACCGCATTCATGGCAGCAAAATCATTCATATCTGCCAGATACACAGTCGTTTTTACCACATTTGACCAATTAGCATCAGCAGCAGTTAAGATTGCTTCAATATTAGCCATCACCTGTTCCGTCTGTTTGGCAACATCATCGGTGTGGACAACATTACCGACTTTGGGGTCAATGGCAATTTGTCCCGCGACAAAGATTGTTTGACCGCTGGCGACAATAGCTTGATTGTAAGGGCCAACTGGTGCGGGTGCCGCATCTGTGCGAATAATTTTGCGAGTCATAGATATCACTGTTTCTTAGAAGTTTCAGACTGAAAGCGTTCTCCATCTGGCATTATCGCACCAGAAAGGTTTGCATTTTTAGTAATTGTTCTAGAAGTTCCTCTGCGTTGATATTTGGTATTGCGATCGCACCTTCATCAGTCTACCACCTAAGCTTTTTTTTATAACGCAAAGGACGCTAAGGAAAACGCCAAGTAACGCAGAGAAAAACTTAAACTTTGCGTACTCTGCGAAAACCTTTGCGAACCTTTGCGTTTAAAACAAACGAGGACGAATTCCATAATGTCGATAACGCCAATAATCCTGCAAAATCTTATCGTGATCGAAACATAAATTAGCAGGAATTCGCCAAGATTCAAAAATATCCATACCCTTGGCATCATCACCAGCATTCGGTGTACCCGTCGCCGTCGCGATAAACACAACGCTCATAGTATGCTGACGCGGGTCGCGATGCGGGTCAGAATAAACGTGGAATTGCTCGATCAGCTCCACCTGCAAACCGGTTTCTTCCTCTGCTTCGCGCCGCGCCGCCGTTTCAGCCGTTTCGCCATAATCGACAAAACCACCAGGAATAGCCCAACCGAGGGGTGGATTTTGGCGTTCAATTAGGACTATCGGTCGATGCGGGCGATCGATTAACTCAATGATGATATCGACTGTAGGAGTAGGATTACGATAAGTCACGCGCCAAAAAGTCTCAAATTTACGTTTGGTGAGGGTATTGTAGCCCGTCGATCGCTGACAAATCCAACCTCGCACCAAAGTTCTGGAGGAAAAGCCTCTGTGAAGCCGTGTTTCAGAGCTCCTACATGATAATCTCGGATCGTTTGCCATTTCTTTTTCAGGTTATTTATGCCGTTTCCCAGATCCAGTGGCATTTTGTTACACCCTACCTCTCTTCCCAGTCGCTTCGGTATTGGCGATTTGGGCATGGAAGCCTATCGTTTTGTGGATTTTTTGGCAGATAGCAAACAACGGTATTGGCAGATATTGCCTTTAGGGCCAACGGGTTACGGTAATTCCCCTTATATGTGTTTTTCCGCATTGGCCGGCAACCCCCTGCTGATTAGCCCGGAAAAGCTGCGAGACGAGGGAATGTTAAGTGAAGAAGATTTTTGGGGTTTACCGGAGTTTCCGGCTGATAAGGTCGATTACGAGCAGGTAATCAAAAC
Organism: Aerosakkonema sp. BLCC-F183; assembly: GCF_041929145.1. Taxonomy (NCBI): domain Bacteria; kingdom Bacillati; phylum Cyanobacteriota; class Cyanophyceae; order Aerosakkonematales; family Aerosakkonemataceae; genus Aerosakkonema; species Aerosakkonema sp. BLCC-F183. The sequence goes on from NZ_JBHFNU010000072.1 coordinate 42,203, forward strand.
TAAAATACCTCTACTCCGAAAAGCCTGCGAGAACTTTAAAACGAGGGTGTCGGAGTTTCACCAAAAGGAATTTACAGCATTTTGCCACAGCAAAGCTTATTGGCTGGATGATTATGCTTTATTCATGACTTTTCTGGATGCTCACGAAGGTGCTAGCTGGCATACGTGGGAACCAGAACTGGCCAAGCGCGATTTAGCTACGATGGATCGGTTGGGCCGGCAGCTAAATGCTGAGATTATTTTCCATAAATACGTTCAATACGAATTTTTCCGCCAGTGGTCTGAACTGAAACGCTATGCCAATATGCGCGGCATTGAAATTATTGGCGATATTCCTATTTATGTAGCTCATAACAGCGCCGATGTTTGGGCGCATTCCGAGAACTTTTGTCTGGATGAAGAAACGGGCGAACCGGCATTGATGGCTGGTGTACCGCCAGATTACTTCAGCGAAACCGGTCAATTGTGGGGCAACCCGGTTTATGACTGGGACAAATTGCAAAAAGATAACTTTCATTGGTGGCTACAGCGCTTTCAGTCAATGCTAGATTATGTAGATATAATTCGCATTGACCACTTCCGAGGATTCGAGTCTTTCTGGGTGGTGGAGAAAGGTGAAGAAACTGCCATCAACGGTGAGTGGGTAGAAGCGCCTGGAGCGGCTTTGTTTGAATTAGTGAGGGAAAAACTGGGCCGATTACCGATCGTTGCAGAAGATTTAGGTGTAATTACACCGGAGGTAGAGGCGCTGCGAGACAAATTTGAGTTTCCGGGGATGAAGATTTTGCAGTTTGCTTTTGGTTCTGGCACAGACAATCCCTATTTACCATTTAATTACGATCGCAACTGCGTAGCTTACACCGGTACTCACGACAACGACACCTCATTAGGTTGGTTCCATCACTTGTCCGAAGAAGAAAAGAATAACATCCTGAAGTATTTGGGCTCTACCAGCGATAAGGGGATTCATTGGGATTTGATCCGCGTAGTTTTCAACTCTGTGGCGAATCAAGCCATTATTCCCCTTCAGGATATTTTAGGATTGGGCAGCGAGGCGCGGATGAATAAGCCAGGAGTTGGTGAAGGTAACTGGGAGTGGCGCTATCGATCCGAGGCTTTGCGATGGGAAGACAGGGAATTCCTCAAGACTCTAACCGAAATTTATGGCCGCGCTCCCGTCTTTGATTAACCTCCAGGATTGGCTTTGAAACTCTTTGTTTGGGGGGTGCTGGAACTTCCCAAGGGTTCAGTTTGCCGTTCGTTAAATGTCACCAGCACTCCGCCGGCGTTACCGGCGCGGATAATCAGTTCTTGCTTTGCTACCCAAGTGCGCTGAGTACCTTCCGGCAGAGTGCCTTCAAATTCTTTTTTGCCGTCGGAGACAACCCGAATCCACGACTGTTCTTTGAGAGTAACGCTGACGCGCACAGGTTTGTCCGCGCCAATTAGATTTTTGTTGGAAGTCGAGCTGACAAGCGCTAAGTTTTCTGATTTGGGTTTCTCTGGCTTAGGTGGCGGTGCAGAGGCTGTTGGTTTATCCATTTTCTCTGCGTTCGCTTGTATAGCAGAGTTTTTCACGATCTGAGATAGACCGCTCACCGCACAGATCACCAAAAATATGTAAAGCAAGTAAAGGTGAATTGGTTTTAATTGAGCCCCCGGCAACTTTTGCCAGGAAGTTCCCATCGGCTGAAAGCTTCCTCCGGTGGGGAAGACGCTGGCGAATTCCGCTCCGTCCAAGCCGAGCGCATCTGCGTAGCGCTTGATGAAGCCCTGGATATATACTGGTTCGGGCAGTGGGTCTAGATTCCCTTCTTCGATCGCATTTAACAGACGCGCCTGAACTTTGGTCTTAGTTGCAACTTCGTCTAAAGACAGACTTTGTTCCTCTCGCAAATAGCGTAGGTAACTCCCCATCTCTGCTAGTTTCTCGGCTCGTTGTTTCTCAAGATAAGGAAGTAGACTCTCCTTTTTATTCCTCTTCATACGTTGCATTCCTTGACATCTGCTGGCAGTAGGGGTGAGTTTTAGCAAATTATCTGTTATCCTACAGGCTTCTTTGTGAAATCCTTCCTGGAGGGTTTAGGAAGTTTATCTGTTATCTGGCAGGTTTGTCTTGTGACATCAGATCCTGCTCTTTGTAAAAAATCGATTTCATCATCTTTGAGCGGACGGTATTGACCTGACAATAGGGGCTCCTGGGGTGTTTGTAATTGTATGGGGCCAACAGCAACGCGATGAATGTGAATTACTGGGTATCCCAGTGTCTCTGCCACTCGTCGAATTTGTCGGTTTCTGCCCTCTTCGATAACTATTTCCAAGAGAGTTTTGTCGCCGTTTGCCCGGGTTTTGAGTATTTTGACTTGAGCGGGTAAGGTTTTTTTGCCTGCTAGCAGGACTCCCTGACGCCAATTTTCCAGCACCTTTTGGGGGGGCTGACCATGCACCCAAACTTGATATTTCTTTGCTATTTTATGGCTGGGATGTAGCAAGCGGAACGTAAGCTCGCCATCGTTTGTCAATATTAATGCACCGGTGGTGTCGGCATCTAGGCGTCCTACGGGGTGGATTCCTGAGTTGAGCCGGAGTTCGGGCGGTAGCAGATCGAGAACGGTGGTGCGTCCTTGGGGATCGCTACAGGTGGAAACGACTCCAGCTGGTTTGTGCAGGAGCAGATAAATTAGCTTGGGCCGATTACCCATTTTGAGCAGTCTGCCATCGACCTCAATGCGATCGCTCTCGGCATCGGCTTTTTGCCCCAGATCGGCTAAGGTGCCATTGACGCGCACTCGCCCTGCCAGAATCATTTGTTCTGCTTGACGACGCGAGGCAATACCCCATTGCGATAGTATCTTTTGCAGCCTTTCTTGCATAGATGGACTGCTTGTACGCACTTGTGAGTGTTGATATGGAAGCTCTATCTTAGTAAACCTACAGGTAAACTATGTAGAAATATTACCCGAACAGAGCCTTAATCTTGATTTTTCTTTATGCCCTATGTTCCCTCGAACGAGTCTGAGCAACTAGAAAGCCTAAGTGACCTATCGTCCAAACAAAGTCGCATTATTAGCAAGGTGCTTTCGCCGGCTGTGCGACTGTGGCTGCGATCGCAGGTCGAGCAGGTCGAAGACCTCCAGGTAGATATTCAGGCGGGAGATCGCCTTCTCCTCACCGGTCACATTCCCAAAGTATCCCTCTCTGCTCACCATGCCGTCTATCAAGGGTTGCATCTCCGCAGCATTCAGTTAGTTGCAGAAACAATCCGGATAAATCTGGGTCAAGTTTTAAAAGGCAAACCACTGCGGCTGCTAAAACCTATCCCCGTCACTGGCGAGCTGCTGTTGGAGGAAGCAGATCTGAATGCTTCTCTCCAAGGTACTTTGCTGCCTAATGCTTTGACTGAGTTTTTGGTGACGCTGTTAAAAGCGAGTGGTGTTCAGAATTCCACTGAAGTTCTCCAAAATCGACAAATAACCTGGCAGGAGATTGCGATCGACTCTCGAGAAATCAAGCTGAGTGGCACTTTGACAGACCATAACAGACAAGATCTTAACTCCAGTCTCGCGATCCGCACTGGTGTAGAGCTATCCAGCTGCCACGAGCTGCTGTTTATCTCCCCCCAGATAGAAGGACTGCCAGGTTTAAAATTTCCACCTTTAGATAGTTTACAGCTGGACTTAGGCTCAGAAGTAAATATTCGAGAGCTTACCTTAAACAGCGGTCTACTTATTTGTCGCGGTAGCATTTTAGTCAGAACTGAGTGACTTTTTTAGGCCCTCTCCAGCAGTGGCAGCAGCAAAGTCACAAAGTAGTAGACCAAAGGTGCCGTAAAAACGTAGCTATCAGCGCGGTCTAAAATGCCACCATGACCGGGAATTAGTTGTCCGGAGTCTTTGACACCCGCATCTCGCTTCATCATCGATTCGGTTAAATCTCCCAAGAGGCTGGCGATACCGATGAGAAGTCCCAAAGCGATGCCGGTGAGAGGCCAACCCGGCCAATCGAGATACCAAGCGCCTGCTACTGCTACAGCTACGCTGGCGCTAACGCCAAAAGCGGCTCCTTCTACTGTTTTTTTGGGGCTGATGTCGGAAAGGCGAGTTTTTCCGAAGAATTTGCCGATGATGTATGCGCCAATATCAGCAGCCCAGATGCAGAGGAAGGCTAGGAGTATGATTTTCAGACCTTGAGGCAGGGTTTGCAGATTTGTCCAATTTTCAGGCCAGAAGCCACCTAAAGGTAAGTTGCTAGTTTGGGTGCTGTTGAGGGCTCGCAATCTTACCCAGTAGCTGGGCAGATAACCGCCATAAAATAAGCCCAAAATTGAAGAGGAAATATCTGCGATCGAAGCTAATTTGGGCTGAAAGAGAAGATAAAAACAAATAAATGTGCCGGCTACCGGAAAAACGGCGTCGGCTAGGTCGTAGGAAATAGTAGATACTAGCAGCAATACTTGACTGACAACCAGAGTAGTTTTGCCAGCCGGATCGATTCCCTTGGCTCGCGCCAGCTGAAAATATTCCAGCTGACCCAGATACACAATAATGGCAAAACATATGGTAAAGTACCATCCCCCTAAGAGAATCATTCCCAAAGCGAGGATAATTGCAACAATTCCGCTAAGTATACGAGACCAAGGCATGAGAAGATTTTGGATTTTAGATTTTAGATTTTAGATTTTAGATTTTAGATTTTAGATTAAATGCAAAGTCTAAAATCTCACATTTATTTGATTCAGTTTAGCTTTTCGCCGCTGAGGATAAACACGGGACTGACAGCGGCAAAGGTTTGATGGGTGCCCCGCGTCTCTAGGCGGTTGACAGCAGACTGTACGACTTCAACATTCCTAACCTGCAACTGGGCAAAGCTTTCTGAAATGGCGTAAAGACTCTCAAGATTGCTGGCGGTGGCAACTATTCTGCCAGACGGTAATAAATAATGCCAGACTTCCTTAAGGATTTCTTTGATGGGGCGTCCGCCTTCGATACAGACTCGATCGGGTGGAGGAGATAAATCTTTAAGGCAGTCTGGGGCACAGCCTTCGATAATTTCCACATTCGGGACTTGAAAGCGATCGCAGTTACGACGGATCAAACTGGCAACTTCCTCATCGCGTTCCACGGCGACAATTTTACCTTTGGGGCAGAGTAAGCCAGCTTCAACGGGAATAGTACCGGTGCCTGCTCCAATATCCCACAAAACTGTATTTGGCAACAATCGCAGGTAGGAGATCAATAGCAAGCGGACTTCTCGCTTGCTCAGGGGAATACCGGGCAAGCGATCGAACATTTCGTCGGGGATGCCGGGGGTAATGTAGGGCCAAAGTTCGTCAGGCATAGAAATCCTTGAGGCGATCGTACTGGGCAAAATGCCAGACACAACCCCACTTTAGCAATCTCTGGTCAATTACCGCTCTTTCCGGTGGAGAATCTCTATTTTGCTATACATTACGTCCGATCGCAGGACGTACTTTCGGCCATTTATTACAGGTGCGCCTTCGTGTCGCAGATGATGGACAAAGCACAGCGCCATCCCTGTTTTGGGAACTACAGGTATATCAAAGTGAGGATAGCGAAGATCGAAGCGAGTTTCCCCTCCCAAAAAGCCTTCATTCAGGTATATCATAAATGTTAAAAAACTTTCTTCGCCGTTGGGTCGTCGATAGGAACCATCGTAGTGGGGAGCAAACTGTTGACCGGGATCGTATCGATAGAAGCGCAGGCGTTCGTTAATGCCGATCGCATTTCTTCCCTCTATGTTAGCAGGAACGTGAGGAGCGATTCGATTCCACAAAAAAGTCGATCGTTCTGGGTCATCTAATATGACGCGATCGTTATTTCTGATATCCGGACGCATCTCGAATCCCCGACTGGTGGTGATGGGTGCAGCTGTGTAACCGATTTTTTCACTCAATGCGATATACTCAGCACATTCTGCGGGGGAAAGAATTTCTGAAACTGTAAAAATATCTGGTGTAATTTCAACTTTTTTGCGGCTAAGGGATTGATTGATTTCCATAAATTTTTTAATAGTTTAATGTGGCGGAGCAGGAATTGAACCTGCAAGGACTTTCGCCCGAAGGAATTTGACTCCTTTGCGTCTACCGATAACCCTCAATTCTGCGGCCTGTAAAGGCAAGGAACGAAAAAAGGGATTGTTGATTTCGCCACCCGCCACAAAATGAAGAAAATTTAGCTGCGGTCAGAAAAGCAGAGTTAGTGCTTTTCTAGAACCGCAAACTAATTATAACTCATCCGTTGCTAGCATTTGAATGACGCGAGGTGCGCCCGGATCGAAACCACCCATATCCCAAGAAAGGGGATCTTTCGGATCTACCAAAGTAATTCGGTAAGGTGCAAGCGTGACATACACTGCTTTGATATTCGGATTTACCTTTTGACGATATTCAGCTAATGCTTGAGATGGATGTTTGTAACCAGCCCAACTTTCGCTATCAGTCCAAAAACAAATAACATCTGCTTTGAACTTGTTATTAATCATCCAGTCATAAGCAACAGAAGCATCTGTTCCGCCAAAGTTTTGCTTGCTAGCTTTCGTCACAGCCGAACTAAAACTATCTTTGGCAGTAATACCCAAATCGCGGAACTCGGTAGAAAAACCGCGAATCATGTAGTTTTTCTCAGACTTGGCTGTTACTAATGCCATTGTTGTCGCAATTTCGCAATAGGTAAGTCCCACGGAATCGACGACACCGCATGACATAGAACCAGAAATATCGACGGCGTGCATGAACACTTTGCCTGTAGGTTCTACAACATCAAAAGATAGTTCAACAGCTTTTTCTAAGATATCTCCAATTCGAGGAACTGGGTTCCAAGTTTTCTGGCTGCGTCCCAATCTTCCACCAGATTGATAAGTTTTGAGAGCTTTCAAAACATCGATCGGGTGGATGCGACCTTTACGCAGGTGTTCTTTGTTGTTTAGAACCGATTCAACCCTGTCCAAATTAGCTTGTTCGTCAGTTCGCAAAACACCCAATTCAGTCAGCGAACCTAGATTACGCAGCATCGCGCCGATCGGCATTTGATTAAACAGCAATTGCCATGCTTGTTTATCCATTTTGCCGACAGGTGCGGCCATTTCGTGAGTTAAATGACCTTTGGCAATGGCTTCGTGGGTTTTATCTTGATTCCGCTTTAACCACTCGTACCACCAAATTTGAGCTAACGCATCAGAAGGTATTTCGTTTGGTAATTCTTGCCAACCTTTGACCACCCATTCAAATAGCTGTCGGTGGTTTTCTGTGGGTGGATTAACGTGGAATAACCGCAAAGCATCGCGATGGGAAAATCCTTGCCGCTGTTGATATTTCAAAAGTTGATAAGCCAATCCTTTGACATCTTCGCGGGATAGCCAATTTTTACCGACTTCGCGAATAACTTTGCCAAATCCGCGCAGAGATTTGGTATAATTCAGCCACTCGTAGAAATGACTGCCTGTGCGAACAACTTGGGGGAAGATTTCTTGAAATGCTTTTTTGGCTTCCGGTGCTTCTCCCATTGATAGTAATACTAGGGCAAAAATGGGAGCGCTGTTGTTGATTGAACGTCCATCGCTGGCGTAGAGAATTTCTTCTGCTACGCGGGTGGGATTTTCTGCGATCGCTTCCTTTACAACCTCTACAAAATCTTCTGTTAACTCTTGCTTTCCGGCATAATATGTGCTTTGCGCCGTACCGATTAACAGACAGCGACGCAGCATTTTCCAAATGCCAGCATCGAACATAAACCCGCCGCTACGTCCCTGGATCATCTCCGCTTCGCGTCCGGGAATAGGTTGAGTTTGTGGCGTTCCAGTCTTTTTTTGAGTGAAAAATTTATAATTCATTTTTTCATCTCCCGGCCTTTTCAGGCAAAATGAAAGAAAGGCGGCAGGGCAGGATTTGAACCTGCGACACATGGAGTCACGATAACCTTCAATTACTTCGGCCTTTTCAGGCAAGTTGGTGAATTAAAGACTACTGGTAAAACCAGTCCACTGCTCTACCAAACTGAGCTACCCGCCATGATGAAATTTTAGGTGGCAGGGCAGGATTTGAACCTGCGTCTCCCGCGTGAAAGGCGATAACCCTCAACTCGTCGGCCTTTTCAGGCAAGGGGTGAATTAAGGATGTTTTTGGTATTCTAGGCCGCTGAACTACCTGCCACATGAGAAGTCAAAAGTCAAAAGTCAAAAGTCAAAAGTCAAAAGTCAAAAGTTAAAAGTCAAAATAAAAAATTTATTTTGCTTTCTCTTTTTGGCGATAGTTTACCTTGAAAATGCGGTTTTTTGACTTGAATTGGTTAGGACTTACGCAAAGAAACCGGGTTTCTATGCAAAATCGTGGGTTTCTCTACTAGATATCGACGAAGAAACCCGGTTTCTGGCTTCTTCGTGCGTAAGTCCTGTTGATGTAGCAAGGCGAGATTTGAACTCGCATCTCGAAGCGAATTAAGGGGAGAAATCGTTAAAAGCGATAACCCTCAATTCTTTCGGCCCTTTCGGGCAATGTTTGCGCTCTACCATTTGAGCTACCTGCCACATAAAAAGTTTTAAATTGAATCAGTTTTGGAATTGGTGTAGCGGAACGGGATTTGAACCCGTATACCCGGACGGTGGAGCAGTTTCCTTCTAAGCTGTAATTTAAAGATAACCCTCAATTCTATCGGCCTTTGCAGGCAAGAAGCCGAACTAAGGAAAATTTTTGCTGCTCCGGTGGACGCTCTGCCATTTGAGCTATCCGCTACAACAAGGGTTAACTCCTTTGGAACATCACTTGTATTATTAATGTAGTACGTTTATTTTTCGGTGTCAAGTAGTTGAGAAGCAAAATTTATGGCTTCTGCTGGAGTGGAGATTTTATCCTCAATGCGTGCTATCTGAATTTCGGTGAGAAGTTGACCGATTTTGGGGCTAGGTTTAAGGTTGAGTGCTTGCATCAAATCGTTTCCGGTGACTAGCGGGGTGGGATGGGCGACTATATCGGAGGGGGTAAGATAGCGATCGCACAACGTTGCTATCTCTTCGACTGGTATCCCGACAGCAACAGCTACCAAAACTAAAGCGGGGAAGACAACTCCCACTTCCCGAAACATAAAATACTGCTCTCGCACAGACATCGGTGCTTTACGCAGTTGGGGTAAAAATTTGAGAATAGTATTAACAGCGCGAATTTCCGGAACGCTATACTTGATCTCTTTGAGAAAATCCTCAACTGAAGAATTCTCTACATGAATGTCAGCGCGAGTGTAGTTCAAACTGACTACTGGGGTAAACCTCACCCCCCTACCCCCCTCTCCGAGATCGGAGAGGGGGGAATTTTGCTCCCCTCTCCGTGGCGGGGAGGGGATGGGGGTGGGGTGTTCTTGTCTGGGGTTAAACTGTTCCCTGACATTCAACTCATCAATTTCCGAAAGGGAAATTTCTGGGATTAGCAAACAAGTAAGTTTAGCGATCGCCATCCAAGTACGCTTGGCATCTGCTGCTAATCCCGGTACGCCAGAAGACAATTCCACGCCAATTTGAGGCCAAATTTCAGCCAGTTTTGCACGACGGCGATCGATTTCTGCGACTAGCGCTAAATTAGTTGCCGTTACATCGTCGTGCAAAATCCAACGCAATATCCCATCTGACCAAGCAACAGTTAACCAGGGAGTTCCTTGAGGACTGCTGAGGAGATAACCTAATTCTACCCGCACTCGTTCGGCGGCGATTTGACCGAGTAAAGGTGCTAATTGACGAATAGTCGATCGCGTTTCATCCTCGATCGCAAAACCCAATTGGGCAGCTTGACGGTAAGCTCGTAATAAGCGCAACGGATCGTCTTCCAAATTGGCAGGCGATACCATACGGATAATGCCTTGTTGCAAGTCCGCATTACCTTGGAGAGGATCGATGAGTTCGCCTGTGTGGGGGTTAAAGGCGATCGCATTCACGGTAAAATCGCGCCGATGCAAATCTGTTTCCAGACGATCGCCTTCCTGTTGGGCAAAATCGGCTGTAGCATCTTTGAATACCACCCTGGCAATTTGTCGTTGGGCGTCGAGTACGACAAACCCAGCTTTATAATAATTTGCGATCGTTCTAGCTGTCTGCACCGCATCGCTGGGCACGATAAAATCCAGATCGAGATATTCTCGGCGTCTTCCCAAAAGGGCATCCCGCACCGCACCGCCTACCATGTAAATAGGCACCGGTAGCAATGCCAAACTAAATGGCCAAGTTTCCGGAGATAACGCCAAAAGTTCCCGATTTTCTGCCTTTGCGTCCTTCGCGTCTTTGCGGTTCATTCAATTCTCTTGCATAGATTGCAACAAAAATCAACCAAGCGACTAACCGATCGCTGTGTCGCCTAAGCTAGATTAACAGAAAAGCCAGTGGAGCTTTGTTATGTGTATTTGCATTAACTGCCATTATGTCGATCGCTGCACCACCTACCACGCGGTAGAAACGCAGCATCAGGTGCCTCACCTGACAGAAACGCCGGATTTTGAAGCTAACGAACCCAGCATTAACGTCAATATTCGTACCCGTGAAGATTATATTGAGATGGAGTGGGATGTTGTGGGTTGCCTCAGCTTTAAGCAGGAGACGGGTAAATGGGCGAGATTGCGTCCGGGCGAGTTGGTGCCAACTTGATGGCGATGCTAGAAGGCGACAATATGATGAGGCACGGTTAGGCCGTGCCTTTTGTACGATCTATATCTATGCAAAACTTTTTAGATCCGGGAAAATACGCCCTTGCCCTTCACACTACCAGTCCCGAAGTTGGTATGGCAATTAGCAATTTTGCAGATAATTCTCGCTGTCAAACTTGGGACTTGGGGACTGATTTATCTAGCTATTTGCACGCCCACTTAGCTGAATTTATCAAACCGCAAATCTGGGCTGAGTTGGGGTTTATCGCGGTTGCCAAAGGCCCTGGTAGCTTTACCAGCACTCGCATTGGTGTAGTTACTGCCCGTACCCTTGCCCAACAGTTAGATATTCCCTTGTTTGCGATTTCGACTTTGGCTGCTGTTTGCCATCAGTCATTAGCAACAGAGGTAAAAGAAAAGACGATCGCAGTTCAATTACCCGCCCATCGCGGTGAAATATTTGTCGCTATCTATGAAGTATTGCCAAATGGTTCCGGTTTAAATGAAGTATTGCCAGATACGGTAATGAAACCGGAAAAATGGCAAGAAACTCTGGAAAATTGGCCTAATTCCTATCAATTGATTGCAGCGCCAGCTAAACTTGGTGCATCTGTTTCCAGTTTGTTGGAACTCGCTTATTTAGATTGGCAAAAAGGATTGCGTCCGCATTGGTCGTCAGCGCTACCTTTTTACGGTCAACATCCGATAGAGTAGACCCCAGAAACCGGCTTGTAGCTTGTAGGTTGGGTTGAGGAACGAAACCCAACTTATTAGCTAACCTTGTAGGTTGGGTTGAGGAACGAAACCCAACTTATTAGTAGCTTGTAGGTTGGGTTGAGGAACGAAACCCAACTTATTAGTTTGGTGGCGTTGGGTTTCGCTCTACTCAACCCAACCTACTATTGATACTAACCCACCCTACGAATAGATCGGTTTATATTCTCACCATAAAAACGGGAGGCACTAATCAAACAACAGTGAAATTGGCTGCTGTCAGAGCGCCATTATGGAAGATAGTAATTGTGTTCTCTGCACTCAGCGTCACGATAGAAAACCGACCGCCATCATCAGTCGAACCGCTGCTAGTAATTGCCCCGAAAACATTAGCACCGCTAGTGAAACCAAGACTGCGAGCTACTTGTACAATATCATCGGCTGCGACAAAATCACCAATGCGATCTTGACCTGCTTCAAAGATAAATCGATCTCGACCAGCACCGCCAAAAAGGTCGTCATTGCCGGGGCCACCTATTAGCAAATCGTCTCCCAAACTCCCTGAAACCTGATCGTTTCCTCTATCGCCGAAGAGAATATCGTCGCCATCTTCTCCTGAAACAATGTCATCATCAGCACCACCCCTGAGCAAGTCAACACCTGCATCTCCAAGTAAGTAGTCTTTGCCTGCATTACCGTTAATGACATCAGATAGAACCGTACCAAAAATTGTGTCATCATTAGAAGTCGATATCGGTGATAGCGAACCTTGCGGTTGAAAGTTGGTAATTCGGTAGCCAATATCGGCTAAAAGTGCCAAATCTAATCGTGTCGGTGTAATGCGAGTATCCGGGTAGGTCGGGTCCATTAATACTGGTTGACCGTCGCTTAAAACACCATTTTTTACATGGCCTAAGTCTTCTTCAAGCGGAACTGGTTGACCTCCATTAGCAGCTACGGCATTGGGGCCTTTAAAGGAAGCTCCGGCACCTAATTGTTGAAAAATTTTTGATGGCCCAATTCCCAAAATATGCCCGATTTCGTGCAAAGCAACGCTGAAGAAATCGGTGGTTCCGTTAGGAATATCATTAGATGTATTGGGTGTGGGATCGAAAAACCAGTTTGTTGCGGAACTGAATGAGAGATTACCGGCAAAGGGCTGAAATTTAGACCCATTTAACCTGGCATTGTAAATACTTCCGTCAGCATCGTAACCTTCAACTGATGATGCGGCCAAAGCGTCTGTAGCATCACCAAATGGTGTAGGAGCAGCGCCAACGTAAATTCTCAGGTCGTCAATGTCAGATGTTAAAGTAACTTCCTCAAATCCTCCATTTTGAGGGTTAGCTAAGCTAAATTTAGTGCCTGTAAGGACATTTTTAAATTCGTCTTGGATGTAAGATTCCCAAACATCGGCGGCGGCTTCTAAAAGAGTTCTTCTTTCTGGGTTATTAAAGAAACCATTGGTATCGAAACTATAGTCAAACTGAATGTTGAAACTATTTGTAAGTACACCCGGGCGATTTTCGTTTTTGCCGTACAAAATATAGTGTTCAAATGCAGAAGTTTCTCCTCTGCTTACAGCAGCAGCAACATCTGGATTTTGGCTGAGATAAAGACTGGTATTAAATCGAGTGCTGGGGTCGCGACCTTCTCTAGTGCCATACTGAAGGAAATGATCGTAGGCGCTGCGAAGGGTGCCGTTGTTTATAGCTGGTGCGATATCTGGATATCGGCTGAGGTAATAACCGCTGTTAAATTCTGGTATGGGGTCGCGACCTTCCCTAGCACCAAACTGAAGGAAATGGTCGTAGCCGCTGCGAAAGGTGTTGTTGTTTACAGCTGCGGCGACATCGGGATACAAGCTGAAGTAATAGTTGCCGTTAAATACCTGACTGGGGGCACGGTTTTCTCTGGCACCAAATTGAACGAAATGATCGTAGCCGCTGGTAATTTGTCCTTTGAGAATTGCACCAAAAACATCTAGGTTGTTGAGACGATAGAAGTTTTCGTCGAAATAGGTGTTGAGAGGAAGTGTCATAATGAGGGGCTAGGTACTGGGGATTAGGGAAGTGGGGAGGAATTAGCAATTATTCATTATCATTCTTCTTTTGAAGAAGATATTGTACTGCTGGAGTAAGAGTGGCGAGTAGTAACAAAAGGGGTGTTAGCCAATCTCCCCAACGAACATATAAAGTTTGACTTTGCCGCCGATAAATTGTTGCCGCATGAAGTTCAAAAGTATTAATTTTGGATAACCACTGTGTTCTGCCGTGGGGGTCGATAATGCCTGAATAGCCTGTGTTTGTGGCTCTTACAGCCCAGCGATCGGTTTCGATCGCTCTCATGATATCCTGAGCGTGGTGCTGGGCCATCATCGATTCCTTGTAATGGGCATCGTTAGAAGCGCTGAGGATAAATTGGCCGCCATTGGCAGCTTGTCGCCGGAAAAGCTCAGAAAAGGCAGAATCATAGCAGATTCCGACAATAGCACGACCGAAGGGTGTATCGAACACCTGATTTGGTTTTCCGAGAACTAGGTGGGCGTCCAATGGGGAAAGCTTATCGATGAGGCTTCCCAAATATTCCTCAAAGGGGATGTATTCGCCTAAAGGTACTAATTTTACTTTGTCGTAACGGCTGAAAATTTCGCCTGTGGCTGTGACGGTAAACAAGCTGTTGGTTAAATTGCGCCCTGTCTCGCCAAAACCTCCCACCCACGCAACTGCGCCTTTTTCCAAAACGGCTGTATAAAAGGAACGCGGAATTCGATCGAGATTTGTCCAGATAAAAGGTAAAGCTGTTTCTGGTATTAAAACTGCATCAACTCCCTTATCCGCTAGGGTACGATAGCCGATGGTGTAGCCTTCAATAGCGCGATACCATCCGGCGGAATTGAATTTGATTTTGTTGGGAATATTGCCTTGGATGATGCCGACTTTTAATGCTGTTGCCGACGGTTGAATTAACGGACGGTTGTATAGCACAAAACCGATAATATGTAAACCTGCTAAGAAACTAATTACAATAATTAATTTAGAGAAAATTACTTTATCAAAATTATTTTTTTCTTTGTCAATGACCAATTCGGCAATTAATCCATTAACGGCAACAATTGCGGCTGTGATGGTGTTGGGCCCGGAAATTTGACCGAGGTGCAAAATGGCGAGATTGTGGGGACTTTGGGTGTAGGAAAGAGATGTCCACCACAAAGAACCGGAACTCCAAAAACTTTCTAAACTGCACCATAAGGCTGTGCCGATAAGGAGGCGAACTAAAGTATTTTGGATTGGGGATTTTGGATTTGGGATTAGATCGACAATAGTTCTAAATCCAACTGCCCAAACGGTGACTAATGCTGCTCCCCAAAGGGTGATAAATGTCCAGCAGAATATTGTAATTAGTAAGCTGGGTAACCAAGGAACTCCCAACCAGGTCATGGGGTGAATGCCAGTTATCCAAAATAAGGCTGTGCCGTGATAACCAATTCCCCAAAATAAAGGCAAAAGTAAAAACGTAAATGGGAAAAAAGATAATTTTCCTTTTTTTTCTTCTACCTTTTTTCTTTCGTAATTGACAACCAAAACCCAAAGGGGAACTAGGGCGATCCACGCCAAAGGCCAAGCATTTACTGGCGCGGTTGTCAATCCCATTAAAATGCCGCTAATTAAAGCGATTCCCAAACGCAATGCCATTTTTCTAGGGGTTAGGGGCTAGGGGTTAGGGGAAGAGGGAAGAGGGAAGAGGGAGAGGGAAGAGGGAGAGGGAAGAGGGAAAATATTAATTCTTCTCCTCCCCCACTCCCCCACTCCCCCACTCCCCCACTCCCCCACTCCCCCACTCCCCCGCTCCCCCGCTCATATCAATCAGCTTCTTCTTCTTCGCCGTTGGTGGGGGGAACTAAGGCGACGGCGGCGATCGCATCATCTTCGTCCAAGCGCTGCACGCGCACTCCCGTTGCCATACGCGATTGAGGAGAAATCGCATTCACAGCTTGACGAATGATGATACCTCGACTGGTAACCATCATTAACTCGTCATCCTGATTGACGACGTGCAGTGCGGCTAGGCGATCGGCTGTTTTGCGGAACTTCGTCGCAAGTACTCCCATACCGGCACGATTTTGCAAGCGGAATTGAGATACCGGCACGCGCTTACCGTATCCTCCGGTGGTGATGACTAACACCCAAGGGCCATCGGGTGCGCTGAGTGAAGATTCTTCGCTTTGTTCGAGAGTTTCGGAGTTGACAGAAGCGTTTTCTTCTTCATCCGCAGCACTTAGCGCTGTATTCAACACCGATCCGGGGAGAATGTCCATACTGATGAGTCGATCGCCTTCTTTGATGGACATCGACTTGACGCCTCGCGTGGCGCGACCTAAAGGACGCAATTGGTCGTGATCGGCTCTAAAATGAATGGCCATACCCAGACGCGATCCGATGATGATGCTATCTTCTACACGAGCGCGACGCACCCAGCGCAGTTGATCTCCTTCTTCCAAAGAAATGGCGATCAATCCATTGGCGCGGATATTGCTAAAAGCTGCCAGTTCTGTCTTTTTGATATAGCCGCCGCAGGTTAACATGATCAGGTATTCTTCGCTGGTGAATTCGGCGACGGATATGATGGAGGTAATTTTTTCATCTCGCGGAATGGGCAACATTTGCACAATCGGTACGCCGCGTGCGGTGCGAGATGAGGTGGGAATTTGATAAGCTTTCAGACAGTAGACGACACCGCGCTGGCTAAAGAACAAAACGCTATCGTGATCGCAACAAGTCAAAAAGTGTTCTACACCATCATCTTCCTTCATGCGGTTGGCGGATTTGCCGCGAGTTCCCCGACTTTGGGCTTCAAATGCGTTCACCGGCATTCGTTTGATGTAACCTTGTTCGGTGAGCAAAATCAGCGCTTTTTCGTTGGCAATTAAGTCGGTTTCGTCGATTTCGCCTTCGGCGTGTTCGATCGCCGTCCGTCTGGGTGTAGCAAACCGCTCTTTTACCTGCGTTGCTTCGGTTTCGATGATTTCCAAAATGCGATCGCGTCGCGCCAAAATATCTTTTAAATCGGCGATTTGCGCTTGCAAATCCTCGTGTTCCTGCCGAATTTTCTCTGCTTCTAATGCGGTCAATCGCCGCAATTGCATTTGCAGAATTGCATCTGCTTGCACTTCCGAAAGCCCGAATCTTTCCATCATTTCTTGACGGGCGGTAGGGGCGTCAGCGGCATTGCGGATCAGTTCGATTACAGCATCTAAATTTAATAGAGCGATCAGCAAACCTTGTAATAAGTGGTCTCTTTCCTCGGCTTTTCGCAGTTCGTGTTGAGTGCGACGGGTGACGCATTCTATGCGGAAATCTAGGAAGACGTTGAGGAATTGCGTGAGAGTGAGCAGCTGGGGTTCGCCATTAACTAGGGCTAGCATATTCGCCCCAAAGTTTGACTGTAATGGCGTTTGTTTGTAGAGGTTGTTGAGGACGACTCTGGGATAAGCGTCGCGTTTTAGTTCGATGACGATCCGCATTCCGTCGCGATCGCTTTCGTCGCGGATATCGGCGATTCCTTCCAGCTTTTTGTCGTTCACCATTTCGGCGATTTTCTCAATCAAAGCTGCCTTATTGGTTTGGTATGGCAACTCGGTAATAATTATGGCTTCTCTGTCCGGACGTCCGCGCTGTTCGATCGTTTCAATTTTTGCCACGCCTCTCATGGTGATCGAACCGCGCCCGGTGGTGTAGGCTTCTTTAATTGCAGATGTTCCCAATATTTGACTGCCGGTGGGAAAATCAGGGCCCGGTATATATTTCATCAACTGGATATCAGTAATTTCTGGCTCGTGGATCAGCGCCACCAAGCCGTCAATCAGTTCTCCGAGATTGTGGGGCGGGATGTTGGTTGCCATGCCAACCGCGATACCGGATGAGCCGTTGAGCAATAGCTGGGGAACTCGTGCTGGCAATACGAGCGGTTCTTGCTGGGAACCGTCGAAGTTATCGCCAAAATCAACTGTTTCTGCCTCGATATCCCGCAGCATCGCTTCGGTAGTCAGGGCGTGCAGGCGGCATTCGGTGTAGCGCATTGCCGCTGGGGGGTCGTTATCAACCGAACCGAAGTTGCCATGTCCGTTGATTAGGGGCGATCGCATGGAAAAGTCCTGTGCCATCCGCACTAGGGCGTCGTACACCGCCGTGTCACCGTGGGGGTGATATTTACCCAACACTTCCCCTACCACACGGGCGCATTTCCTAAAAGGGCGATCTGGCATCAGTCCCAGCTCGTGCATTGCGTAAAGGATGCGACGATGCACAGGTTTGAGACCATCCCTGGCATCTGGGAGTGCCCGACCTACAATTACGCTCATAGCGTACTCTAGGTAACACCGGGACATCTCGTTCCCTAAATCCGTGGGTATAATCCGCTCCTGGGAAGTGGTCATACAGTGAAAAACTCCAAAAATGTGAGATTTTAGTCGCTACAATGCAAATAGATGAGAATTTCGCGACCCTGAGTTTCAAGAATTGGCAAATACCATTAAAATTGTATCACATTTTGCCGTTTTGAGTCTGTGAAAATTTGCGGGCAAAGGGAGAGGGAGAGGGGAGAGGGAACAGGGACAGGGAGAGGGAGGAGGGAAATAACGATCGGCAGTAAACTTTAGCAGAAACAATACAATACAGTCACTTTTGGACTTTAGGTTGCGATCGCGTCTAAGTTTCAACTTGTATGTAGCTGATTGCGCTCATTCATGACAAATATGGTTCTGCGAGTAATAGGAGCGTCTTGTCTATGCGGTGCAGCAATAGCAGGGTTTTCATGGTGGAGTATTGATAACAAGATGACTCCACTAAATAAAGTAGTTACTATTCAAGCTGGCCAACAGATTTCCGAATCATTTTTCCCAACGATGGCAGACGATTCTACAGTCTCTAAGTACGGCAGAACCAATTTTTATTGATTCATTATCCCCAAAGTGTAATATAATACTTATGAAAAATAGCGTAATAACTAACTACAGATACTGGAAATAAATAATGCAGAAAGTGGATTTTGAGGTTCAACTGCCAGAAACGGAAATTGTTAGCAACTTACCTATCCAGGAAGAATTTTTTTGGTTAAGCCAAAATCGAAAGAAACAAAAGCTGAGATTACACGACTATGCTCAAATTTATCAGACTCCACATCTATACGAATATTTAATGCAAAAGTTGCAGGCTAAATCCCATATTGTACTGTCTTCTTTACTTATAGATCGAGTCACCCAAGCTGGCGGCAATGTTAAAGATCTGGTAGTGCTAGAAATTGGGGCAGGAAGTGGAATGGTAGGAAAAGCTCTAGCAGATCTAGGGGTCAAATCAATCTCTGGAATTGATATTCTTCCAGAAGCGGCTGAAGCTGCAAAACGGGAATGTCCGGGAGTTTATGAGAATTATTACGTTGAAGATCTAACCAATTTAAGCGAAAAGACACGAGACACCCTAAGCAGACGAGGGTTTAATTGTCTGGTTTGTGCTTCCGCACTCGCTTTTAATCACATTCCTGCTTCAGGCTTAGCTAGCGGATTTAACCTGATAGCACCCAATGGCTGGATTGCCTTCAATGTACAGAAAGAACGCTGGGAGGACAAAGGCGAGACTTCCTTTGTGGCATCACACCCTTGGGTAGCCGAAACGGACATTTTTGAGATTGTTCAGAGACATAACTATCAACATCGATTTCACATGGATGGACGGCCTCTATACTATATGGCCATTATCGGCACAAAGCGAGCCAACATACCAAGAAGCTAACTAAAGAAAGAGAGAACTGAAATCGTAGAATCAGGACTATTGGCTGCAAAGCTCTAGCTTTTCCCTTAAAAACACTACATAGTCGATCGGGAGATAATTACCATGAAGTTTCAACAGTTTATCGAACAAAGCTACGTAATTTTAAAACAAGATTACCTGAAAACAGTGGTCAATCCTAGTGATTTAGAGATATTGCATCAAAATATTGCCTTCTTTCGTGAGGCAATGCGAAAATTTTTTGAAAGACCAGATCGAGAGAGAGACTTGTTTAAGTCTGGTGATTATGTTTTTCGCAGTTCAGGATATCTTGCAGGTTACTGGCCTGTAGGAGTATACGACGATATATATGAGGCTAAAAAGTTTCCCCTGGAATACTACAATTCTAAAAATTTATATTCAGGGGAGAGAAATACGTTCTTTGTACCTGAGAATGGTGTGAATTCAGAAAGCCTACCTGGAGTTGAAAATTTGCCTCATAACCAAGGATATGATATCGCACAGTTCATTAACCGTTACATAAATTCTCCCCTGCTTGAAGAGTTGAAAAGTTACTTAGAACCCAATTCACATCTTTCCTGTATTCTCCAAATCAAACCTACTTATTATCGGGAAAAAGTGATTCTAGAGATGCACCGGGATAAGAGCTTTATTCAAAGTATTATCGGACCGACATCAAATTTAAAGATCCAGCCTGAAGGCGTTACTGAACCTCAAATGATAACGCTTGACATTGGGGAAATACTTGTCTATACAGGCTTTCAGTTTCAGACATATTTCAAAAATGTTGATGTTCTTGCTAAGGTTAAGCCTCTTGCTCATGGAGTAATAGCTGAAGAGAAGCGTATGAGTATTGTAGTAAGCACTATTTTGAATTCCTAACTACAAAAGTTGAAGATAAATTCTTACGGTTCGATCGTTTGTGAGAGAGTTAGAGAAAATGGGCTCTAAAAACCCTTTATTGGAGGCAGATAGTTTTATTTTAGAAAAACTATCTGCCTCCGGTAATCAAACAGATTGCTGTGGATGGGGAAATTATTCTTAATTGTAAACAGGCGCAAGCCAAATCACATCAAGTCATCTTGAAACCAAGATTTGCCCAATTTCTCTAACTCACTTTCAAACGATCGAACCGTAAGTATTTTATTTACAAGTCACTAAATATGCACTGGTTATAACCAGTGCATATTTAGTGATTTAGGCAAGCATTAAGAAACTAAATTGCTATTGGAGATGACAATTAACCTCGAACTTACTTGGAGAAGTTTCTGCTTGCTGGTGCGGTATTCTCATCTAAAGCATCAGCGCTAGTCTTAGCAGTATCTGGGTACACAGAACCAAATTCTTTCAACGCTTTTCCTGACTCTTTGGCAATATTTTTCAACCGTTCGCCTGGAGAATCTTCGGTTTCGCGTGCTTCTTGATACCACTCGTTTGTGGTTTTGGGTCTGACGGAATCTTTCTCGTGTGCTGTGTCGAGAACTTTGTCGGTCAAGCGTTGATTGTTGCGTCCGGAGTCAACATTTGTTGTCAGCAGCAGAAAACCAACTACGACAACAGCCAAAAAACGCTTTACCTGAAGTGCATTAAGCACGGAACTGATGCGATCGATCGCGCTAGAAATCCAATTTTTCATGCTGGTACTCCATGAATTCGTTCAATATTCAAGCCAATTCGCTTTTTTGATTACAAATCTAAGGCTAACAGCAGCACAGACGATCGTTCCTCTAACATAAGTCATAGCTTAATTATATAACTAGGGGTTAGGGACTAGGGCGTCGGGATTAGGGGAAAGAGAAAGGAGGGAGGAGGGAAAGGTGCAATTAAGAACGTCCTAACTGATGAGAGCGATTGCTATGAAAAATAGAGCTTGTTTAAATGATGTTTTCTAACAAGAAACTATTAATTCATCCCGGCGATAGATGACTGTCTGGTAAGCGATATCTAAAGATGTTTTTTTGCGAAAACATGGCTGCTAGGGTTTTTCAGGTTTTGACTTTTGACTTTTGACTTTTGACTTTAAGATCGCCCGTGCCTAATGCACCCGACAATTAAATACGATGAAAAAAGTTTAAGGGTAAGATGATAATCGGGCGCGATATCATTCAGCGATCGCTTCTTTTGGCGATTTAAGTTGAGAAGCGATTAGAGGGATTTTCGGAGCGAGGAAAAACCCGATTAAACTGGCGAATAAAATGGGAGTCAAGGGACTGATATTAGTCAGTTTCGACACCAATAAAGTCGTACTTACAGGCGTGCGAGTCACCGCAGCATTGAGACCTGCCATTACACAAATCATAGCCAAAGCAGGATTCAATCCGGGGATGGAAATAGCGATCGCTTTGCCGATACAAGCGCCAGTGAAAAAGAGCGGTATGATAAATCCACCCCGCCATCCACCTGTGACCGTAAAGCCGATCGCAGCCATTTTCGCAAAGGCTAAACTTAAGAGAAAAATGGCAGAAAAATTATTACTGATGACTAACTCTAACTCTTCGTGCCCAAAATAACGGGTGAGGGGAAATAAAACTGCCAAACCGCCCAATACCAGACCGGCTATTGTCGTGCGAACATAAATAGGGCCGGGAATGCGGGCGAAAATGCGATCGCACCCGCGAAAAATGGCCATAAAAATCCATCCCGCTACCGCACCAATGACTCCGTATGCGATCGCCAAAGCAAAATCATCGATATTATTTAAACCGTACTGGGGAAAACTCCAAGTTGGTGCAATTCCCAAATGGGTAATGGCAGTAAAAACCAGATAACTGGCGCAACTGGAAACTATCGCCGGCATCAGCGCTTCGTAGTATTCCAAAACGTGTTTGTGGTGCAAAATCTCCAAGGCGAACATCGCACCGCCAAGGGGTGCGCCGAACAAAGCAGTGAAACCCGCAGCCATTCCCGCTAAACTCATAGATCTGAGGTCTTCGCCTTTGAGTTGCAAACGGTCTGCAACCCAAGTACCAAAAGAACCGGTTACCTGTACTAGGGGTGCTTCTGGCCCAGCGCTGCCACCTGCCGATATACTGGCTAGAGAAGCCAGAATCATGGGGGCATTTTTGCGAGCATCCAGGCGTCCGCCACGAAAATGGATATTATCGACAATCACGCCAATTTCGCCGGGATTGCCAAGGTGATGAATGACCAGACCGACGAACAAACCCAGTGTGGGCATAACTATCAGCAGACTTGGCCCTTCAATGCGGTTGAGGGCGTGAATCATCAATTCTAGGACGTTCCAGTACAAGCCAGCGAATAAACCGCAAACAGTACCGACGACAGTCCAGCGCAACACCCAGCGCGAAATCATTAAAGGGTTGCGCTTTGTCAGTCCGGCAAGTTGGGAGGATATCCAAAGTTGAATTTTGTCGGTGACAGGCTGCTTGTTTGGTAGCACGGTTTGTTTCCTGGTTAGCTAGGGAAGGAGGTATGGGACGATCGCCAATGGAAATTGAAACTAAAGATACAGAATATTTATGAATTTTATGCTGTTTGTCATCTCCTGACAAAAGTTTCTGCGTTGAGTGATGGGAAAAATTGTCTGTGGGAATCTAGGGTGAAGTTTTTACCGCAGATGTAAGCAGATAAACGCAGATGAACGCTGATAAGCTGTCACGCATCTAAATTAGTTATTGAGATTGCAGGGGGGCAGGGGTGCAGGGGAGAGGATTAGAGCTACTTCTTCTGTTTCTCAATAATCAAATTTAAATGCCCAACAGCTTAGGAATCGCTTTGTGTTTGGTTGACACTCCGCGCCGTGAACGGACGCTGATTCTTAAGAGATAAAAATCCTTAAAGGGTTAGCCAAAAACCCGCTAGACACTCGCTCAAAATCGAGTCTGTGCTTACTTTTAACCAAAATATTAGCACTGCCGTTTAGATCTGCTGAAACAAGATGTTTATTTTTTGTTCGATACAATCCACGTTTAATCCTCATCCCAGAAAACGCTTGTTTACTGGGATTGTCAGCATTGTAAACAGGTATATCGTCTTGGTCGAAAAAGCTGGCTTTAGACGAGTAAGATTCTTCTTGCTCAAGATATTCAATTCCATAGCGAAGACACAAAGCTTTCAGTTTTTGCCTCAGTTGCCAAAAAGGTATTTGAACAAAGTTTTGATTATTAGAATGCCCAATGTTAATTTCTTGCTTGATACCTGGGTTGCACCCTACTATCAATTTGCCAATTTGATGCTTCAAGCAATGCTCAATTATTATGCGAGCAGCCTTGTTCAAATAATCTCTAACGCAATTGTTGCGCCATTGATAAAGTCGA
>NZ_JBHFNU010000073.1:0-9665 GCF_041929145.1 Aerosakkonema sp. BLCC-F183
GATTGGATGATTGCTATGTATTTTTCGAGGTTCGAGGTAGTGTTTTCTCTACCTGTTTATAGATTAATCCCTATATTTAGTTTTGTAAAGGGTTTTTGATGTTTGTTTTTATTGGTTACTTTTATGAGTGTTATAAGTTGAGCTTATATTAATTGTAGTAACTCTGCCTTGTCCGGAAACCCGCTGGCTAGATTCGGAATCGGACAGAAGGCGCGTTGTAGTAGGGTAGGGCTACACAATTAGATCCTGTGCGATCGGCAGGATTAATACTATGTCAGGTTTAACTATTTTATTTCCAAGCTCAGCTTTTCAATGACGAAAGGAAGCTCTGCTTGTAATGGAGCCATTATAGTTAGTGCCATTAAAATATTATACTCATTTCACTAGGTTAAATAAAGAAGTAGGTTATCAATTCGTTGAGTTTATATTTCTTAAGATTTGGCTTTTTAATTTTTATTATAAAAAAACTACGCTTTTATCATTGATTATAATAAAGGAAAAAGTTTTGTGTTTAGAAATTTCAAACTGAGAGAACGCATATTTTTGGGATTCAGCGGAATAGTTTACTCAGTTGGCAATCAAATATTTGACACATTTAAACAAGTAGATAGAGCGCAGCAAGTATTGGTAGAGATAGATGAGATGGTTTTAAGGACTTCTATGATGGCTCGCCAACTTCAGAGTCTTAAGTCTCTAATTTAGTATTTCAGAGTTTAGACTGCTTGCATATCTATAGCTAGGAGCTAGGGGCTATAGCGTCAGGGCCAAGGGAAGAAGTTGGGACGATCGAAGCTTTCAGGAATTAAGAATGTCCTAACAGCCTTGGCACTTGCTATAAAATACACTTATACAAAAGACAGTATAATCGATTACCGAGGGCGAAAGCTCTTTAGGCTAAGTGCTATCTCTAAACAATAATGTTTGACAACCTATCTTTACGAGCTAAAGCCATCGGTTTTGCGATCGCCCTCGGTACATTGCCAGTGCTGGGCATAGGCGCAATAGCTTACTATTTTGCCAACCGTTCGATTACAGAAGACGTAATGCAATTTCAGCAAGCCTATGCAGTAGAACTAGCGGACAAAATTAGCCGTTTCATGTTTGAGCGCTACGGAGACATTCAGGCGATCGGGAACCTAGCTATTCTCGCCGATCCTCGCGTCAGCAGAATAGTTCCTCAAAAGCAAAAGGAAGAAACGCTCAATCGCTACGTGGATACTTACCGAGTATACGATAATATTGCCGTCTTCGATTTGTCGGGAAACTTAATTGTTAAATCGCGAGGTGAAGCGAGCGGAAATCATAGCAATCGAGAATATTTTCAGCAAGTCCTCAAAACAGAACGTCCCTTCATCAGCGATCCAGAATTTTCACAGTCTACAAATGAGTGGGCGATTTACATTGCGGCACCGGTAAAAGATGTCATTACAGGTAAAATTATCGCCATAGTGCGATCGCGCTTGCCAGTCAAATACCTCAGAGAACGCATTAAAAGCCTCGGTAGTTCGGAAGAGCAAACCCATATAATTGACCCTGATGGCAAAATCTTTGTAACTTACGACCTCAAAGAGATAGGTCAAGACATTAAATTAGAGTATCCCTTTTTCGACCGAGTGGAAGCAGAACAACAGGCAGATGTTAAAGTGGCTTTTTCCCGCACTGACAAAACCGACAAAGTACTGGCTACAGCTCCCACCCCAGAACTAACAGGGATGCCAAAATTAAATTGGATAGTATTGATTAATAAGGATACAGCCATTGCTTTCCGACCGCAGCGAGATCTGCTAGTAACGCTGTTGATGGGAACGGGAGTAACTGCCATACTGGTAAGCGCGATCGCAGCTGTAATTGCCGATCGCACCACCAAATCGATCGACCCGATCGTCAGATCCATCAGTGTTTCCACCAGTGAAATTGCTTCCACAGTCGAGCAACAGGAACGAGTCGCCACTCAACAGGCTAGTTCTGTCAATCAAACCACCGCTACAATGAACGAATTGGGTGCATCCTCAAGAAATACAGCAGAACAAGCGCAATTAGCTGCCGAAAGTGCCCGTGAAATATTAAATTTGGCAGAATCATCAGCAGCAGCTGCCCGTCAAGTCTTAAACCTCGCCCAGCGGGGGACTCAGACAGTAGAGCGAACCCTGGAGGGAATGTCTGCGCTCAAAGAGAAAGTAGGCGCGATCGCACAGCAAACCGTACACTTGACAGAACAGACCAATCAAATTACTGGGATCGCTAATATAGTTACCGACTTGGCTACCCAAACCCATATGCTCGCGCTTAACGCCGCCGTAGAAGCAGTGCGTGCAGGAGAACACGGCAAAGGATTTGGCGTTGTCGCCGCTGAAATCCGGAAACTTGCCGATCAAAGCAAACAATCAGCGCAGAAAATTAACGCCTTAGTTATTGGTATTCAATCGGCAATTAATTCCACAGTAATAGTGACAAATGAAGGCAGAAAAACAGCAGAAGAAGGAATCAAACTTTCTCAAGAAACAGCAGAAGCTTTTACAAGCGTGACCAAAGGAATAGACGAAGTGATTTTAAGCAAGCAACAAACTTCCCTGAATGCGATCGACAATATAGTTGTCAGTTCTCAACAGATTTCCCTCACCGCCAAACAACAAGCGATCGCGATCGAGCAAGTAGTTGAAGCAATGAATAGCCTCAATCTAGGTGCAGCAGAAACTGCCAGCGGCATCACACAAACCAAAATTGGCATTAAAAAACTCGAAGAAGCCGCCAAGAATCTCAAAGCAATAGTTTAATAATTTTAGATTTTAGATTTTAGATTTTAGATTGGTATTGCAATCCAAAATCCAAAATCCAAAATCTAAAATCGGTATCAGCCGGGAGGCCATTCCATCTGTCGTCCGCCCAAAATATGTAAATGGAGATGGTATACAGTTTGTCCGCCATCGTCACCATTGTTAATCACGAGACGATAGCCTTTGGTGAGTCCAACTTGTTCGGCAACCCGCTTGGCAGTCAGTAACAGGTGGCCCATAAGGGCGTGGTCTTGGGACTCGGCATCGGCTAATTTGGCGATCGGTTTTTTGGGAATCACCAGGATATGAACCGGCGCTTGTGGATTAATGTCTTTGAAAGCAAGCGCTAAATCGTCTTCATAAACAATGTCCGCTCGAATCTCGCGGCGGATGATTTTACCGAAGATGGTGTCTTTGGTATCAGTCATGTTGTTCGTGCTACTAGCAGCAATTCTCAAAATTCCTCAGAATATTATTTCCCAGATCGGTAATCAACTCGCTGGTGCGGCGACAAAATATTATCGGCCCACTAGGGAACTTTAAGGAGACAAACTCAATGACACATCCTGTTTTCGATCGCCCCGAAGTATTGCGAGTACTGTTCCATCCCCGCCGCGATGACGGTATCATCCCCAAAGGTGTATATAGCGTCGCCGTAAAAGTTGAGTCTGGAGTAAGGGTCAGGGGACGCTTGTACCCAGCCGCTCCTGATGCCCCAGCAATCCTGTACTATCACGGCAATGGGGAGATTGCCGCCGAGTATCATGAAATTGCAAATTTATATAACCAGTTAGGCATTACCCTGCTGGTGATGGATTATCGAGGTTATGGGTCAAGCGATGGAACACCCACAGCCAGCACTCTCCTGACAGATGCGGTGAAAGTATTCGATGCGGTGGACAGTATCTTCGATTTATACGGACTGAACCCACAGCGATTGTACGTAATGGGGCGCAGTCTTGGCAGTGCGCCAGCCATTGAAATAGCACACTATGCGGGCAAACGACTGGCAGGGGCGATAATTGAAAGCGGTATCGCTAACGCTTGGGCGCTTCTCAAACGCTTGGGAGTTGAAGTAGACGAAGAGGCGGACGAAAATAACGACGGTGTTGGCAACGCACTCAAAATCAAGAACATCACTATCCCCACATTGATTATCCACGGTCAAGAAGATAATTTAATTCCTGTTTCGCAGGGAATCCTACTGCATCGCTTTTGTGCTGCACCAGATAAACGGCTAGTGCTGATTCCGGGTGCTGGTCACAACGATCTCATGCTAGTGGGAGCAGTGCCATATTTTGAGGCAATTCAGAAATTCATCTTTTCTTAGAGATGAGGATGTGAAGAAGATAAGGATAAAAAGGCACTATAGTTTTTAGCAGTTTTAGGAAAATTAAAGTGCTTGCCAGAGTTTGGAGTGCATCTATTGTCGGTATCGACGCTGTGAAGGTAGGCGTGGAAGTCGATGTGTCCAACGGTTTACCGGGAATTGTCGTCTTAGGTTTACCAGACGCAGCCGTTCAAGAATCGAGAGAAAGAGTGAAGGCGACCCTGAAAAATACTGGGTACGCCTTCCCGATGCGAAGAATTGTAATTAACCTTACTCCAGCGGATTTACGCAAAGAGGGGCCAAGCTTCGATCTGCCCATCAGTGTAGGTATTTTGGCGGCGTCGGAACAAGTGAGCGCTCAACTTTTGGGAGATTATCTATTTTTAGGAGAAGTTTCTCTTGATGGTAGCTTGCGATCGGTTGCGGGTGTATTGCCCATTGCCGCAGCAGCCCAAAAGTTAGGTATTGTCGGTTTAGTAGTTCCCGCTGACAATGCACGGGAAGCTGCTGTTGTGCAGGGATTGGAAGTTTACGGTTTTAATAACTTGGCCGATGTAGCTGATTTCTTGAATCAGCCAGAACGTTACCAACCAGTGCAATTTGATGGCAGGAAAGAATTAACTAAATCTCTATTTAACGGCCCAGATTTAAAGGAAGTAAAAGGTCAGGCACACGCCCGTCGTGCTTTGGAAATTGCGGCTGCTGGCGGACACAATTTAATTTTTGTCGGCCCACCGGGAAGCGGTAAAACGATGTTAGCGCGAAGACTACCGAGTATTTTACCACCCCTGGCATTTGAAGAAGCACTCGAAGTAACTCAAATTCATTCTGTGGCTGGATTGCTAAAAGATAGAGGAACTTTAGTGAGCGATCGACCTTTTCGCAGCCCTCACCATTCTGCATCTGGCCCCTCTCTTGTTGGCGGCGGTAGTTTTCCGCGACCCGGTGAAATTTCTTTAGCACATCGGGGTGTACTTTTTCTCGATGAATTAACAGAATTTAAACGAGATGTTTTGGAATTTTTACGTCAACCATTAGAAGATGGTTATGTGACCATTTCTCGTACCAAACAATCTGTGATGTTCCCCGCTCAGTTTACCTTAGTTGCGAGTACAAATCCCTGCCCTTGCGGTTATTTTGGCGACCCAATTCAACCTTGCACTTGTACTCCTGCTAAAAGAGAACAATATTGGGCAAAACTTTCCGGCCCTTTGATGGATCGAATCGATTTGCAAGTAGCAGTTAATCGTTTGAAGCCAGAAGAAATCACGCAACAACCAAAGGGAGAGGAATCAGCATCTGTGCGGCAAAGAGTGCAAGCGGCGAGAGAGCGATCGCGCTTTCGTTTCCAATCCGAACCTTCTTTGCGTAGCAATGCGGAAATGCAAAGTCGTCACTTACAACAATGGTGTCAGTTAGATGATGCTTCTCGCAATTTATTAGAAGCAGCAATTCGGAAATTGGGATTATCGGCAAGAGCGAGCGATCGCATCCTCAAAGTAGCGCGAACAATTGCCGATTTAGCAGGCGATGATAACTTGAAAACGCAGCATGTGGCCGAGGCAATTCAATATCGTACAATAGATAGAATGCAGTAAGTTTTTAAATCGGGAATTAGCAATGAATCAAAAAATTAGTAATACTTTCAAAAATCGTCATGTAGTAAATATCACAGATGAAGCCTGGAATGGAGTGCAATCTGTTGCTAAAAAGTTAGGAATATCAGTATCTGAGCTTTTGGAAAAAGTAGGTTATGGCGAATTAGTAGTGATAGATTCAGAAGAATTAGAAGACCTTGTAGATAGTATCGATGGTTTGGAAGGTTTGTTAGATGCCAAAGAAAATGGCACCGTCAAGGCTATTTTCGAGCGAGGTTGACTCTTAGCAATGGTGACTTTCTGGAAGTAGTGGAATTTTTCGTATTGCGCGATCGCACTTGTGTAACGGAAAGTTATCGCTATCAATGGATGGACAATTCGCAGAAGGTATTGAGGAAACGCTGGGATAATGTCGAGCATTTTCCCGATTTACCCAATTTCCCGCATCACGTTCATGTAGGTGAAGAATCTAATGTTGAAGCAAGTAAGTCGTTGAGCATTTTAGATTTAATAGATATTATTGAAGCCGAAATAGTATCGTAAATAATTTTGTGCTAAAATATTAGACAAATTGATTTATATGTAAAGTAGCTTATGCCCAACGTAAAAACAAAATTACTAACTGATGAATGGGTAACGGCAACTTGGGATGAGTACATCGAAGCTATTAGCGATCGCAATCTGGAAAATGCCAAAAGTTATTACCACAAAGGACAACTGCGAATTGAAATGACTCCTCAAGGTTACGACCATTCTTATGATAACTCCCTGATTGGCTACTGCGTGCAATTATTTGGTGGCATTACAGGCATTGCCATGAGTGCAGTCACTAACTGTACTTTCAGGCGAGGTAATGAAGTAGAAGCTCAACCAGATTTAGCCTTTTACATTGGTGAGAATGCCGAAATTATTCCACCAAATACAACTATTGTCGATCTAAATGTTTATCCACCACCGGATTTAGTCATCGAAATTGCTAAAAGTTCTCTGTCAGATGATATCGGTGGGAAACGAATGTTGTACGAACAATTGGGAGTGAGAGAATATTGGGTTGTGAATGTAGTGCGAGCTTTGTTGATTGCTTTTGCGATCGCTGATGGTGGCAGTAGACAAATAACACAATCTCAAGTTTTACCAAATTTACCATTTAGCTTACTCGAAGAGGCTTTGCGGCGAGGTCGAGAAAGTGGGAGAAGTCAGTTATATAGTTGGTTAATTGGTCAAATGCAGGAAATTGGTAATTAACAGTGAATAAAGACGGATCGCTCCTAAGTTCAAAATAACCTTCGATCGCTTTCCTTACCTCCAGAAATCTGCCAAAAGTGGTAAAAAGTTGGGATAATAGGTTAAAAATGATTTGGCAAGTTGGATTTTTAACAGGGTAGAAGCGGTATGACAGGCGGAAATACTTACAATCAAAGCGGAAATTTCGGCATTGGTCAGATGAGCGGCGGTAAAATCGAGGCTGGGGCGAAAGTGGCGGGTGTGCTGAACGAAGCGGAACAACGGAACTTGGCGGAAACTGCTGCCGAAATTCAGCAATTACTCGAACAGTTGGAGAAGTCTTACCCAACTAATACTACTGCTGGCAAGATGGCGATCGCAACCGAAGCCATTAAGCAAATCGAAAACAACCCTACCCTGCTGGCGCGGATATGGAGTGCGATTAGTGCAGGTGGTGTTTCAGCTTTCGAGGCATATCTTAACCATCCCGCCGCTAGTTTTGTAATTGGTGCTTTGCAAGATTGGCAGGAAACTGGGGAACCTAAATCTTGAGTTGTCGTTGCGCGTGCTTTTTGAGGATTTAAAGATTTTCTAGGGGGAGAGTGTGGTGATAGAAAAGCAAGAGGATTTGCATGGGGGTGTCAAGACTGAGGGTAGCAGTTCTAATGATGGAATTGAGGGTAATTGCTACAAACAAAATGGCAAGTTCGGTATTGGTGGCATGAGTGGTGGTGAAATTAAGGATGGAGCTAAAGTTGCTGGAACAATTAACGAAGCTCCCAGTAGTATTTCGGCTCATACAGTAAATATCGAAAACCTCAATATTTCTGGCTCTCCTCCTGTTCAACAAATACCGCAGTTGTCATCTTCTTCAAATAATTTTGTTAAGGAAGCGCAAGAAAAGTTTAAAGAAACGCTAGGAGTGGTAGTCTCTCAAGAACACAAATACAATGGTGAGTTAGTAAGCGTTGAATTACAGTTTTCAGAAGATATAGAAACCATCAAAAATAATGATGTCTTTGTCAAATTAAGTATTGCCTTTGGTGAAGCAGAGGAAAATTTTTCATACAATAGTGGTTTGCTTAGTGGTATCAAAGAAATTAGTGTCAGATTTGGAATTAAATATGGAAAACTCTATCTCAATTTTATCAAAGGTGCTATGCCTTTAGGGAGGCGTAAACCACTTGAGAAACTAGGAAACTGGCAGGTGACAACATCAGGAATCAATGAAGCTCCTGTTTGGCAATTTAAAGCTCAAGAAAAACCGATCTTAGAGGGCTCGTTTCATAAAGAAATGTTGGGAAATGCTAATTTATCAGATGGTATTTGTATTGTAGAAGCAACTTTTAAGGCTGGCATGATTGAAAACGATCTTGTTATAACTTGCCAAAATGGTTTATGGAATAGTCAAGACAGCCCAGCTAAAAAAGAAACAAAAATGCGTGTATTTATTAAAAAGTTTCTCGCTCCTAAATTAGAAGAATATTTGAGTAAGGTGAGAGTGGAATATGACTCAGCCGTTAACTCCTGAAGAACTTGGAGCTATTTTAGAAGCGCTCGATCGTGAACCAACAGGCAAGCTGTCTGAATTAGCGAAGATTGCTGGGTTGAGTTTGGTGGAGGATTATATTGGAGTAGATCTTAGTGGTGAGGATCTTAGTAATGATAATTTGAGTAATGCCAACCTGAGTAATGCCAACCTGAGTGTTGCCGACCTCAGTGGTGCCAACCTCAGAGGTGCAGACCTCAGCGGTGTCAACTTCAGAGGTGCAGATCTCAGCGGTACTGACCTCAGAGGTGCAAACCTGAGTTATGCCTACCTCAGAGGCGCAAACCTGAGTTATGCCTACTTCAGAAGTGCAAACCTGAGTTATGCCTACCTCAGAGAGGCTAAGCTCAAAGCTGCTAATCTGAGTGAAGCTAAGGTTAAACAAGCTTGGTTTGGATGTAACTTAGGTATTTCTGAACGAATGAAGCAAGACCTAATCAAAAGAGGAGCAATATTTCTTTGAAGATTCTTCTGGCGATCCTGGCGATCGCTCATCAGTCCTAGTTCCGCGCTAACTAGATTTTAAGATAACTATTCCTCTATTCGTAAAAAGAAACATTATTGACAAATTCAGGAACTTCTTTACTTAACAAAGCAAGCAGTTCATTAACAGTCAGTGGTGGCTTTTTAAGATCCTGAGACTGTCGCCTTACTACTTCAACCATCTCATCTGGGTATTCGTCGAAAAGCTCACATAAAAATTCATCTGGAGACTGTGCTTTTATGTTCCAAGGAGCCAGGTCATTTGCTTGAAAATGCTTGAGATTTGAGGTAACAATAACTTTAGCGTTAGCCATTACAGCAGCAGCAAGAACATGACGATCGCCTGGGTGATTTGTCATCACTTCCACTAGATTAGGAGGAACTTCAACTATTGCTTCAGGAAAAGCCATTTTGATTGTCATTTCCAGCTTCATTCCTAACTCAGCCGTCATTCGTCCTTGACTCACAAGATTACGAATTGCACCGTCGAGAATTTCTTGCGACCAATATGGTGTA
Source organism: Aerosakkonema sp. BLCC-F183 (assembly GCF_041929145.1). NCBI lineage: Bacteria > Bacillati > Cyanobacteriota > Cyanophyceae > Aerosakkonematales > Aerosakkonemataceae > Aerosakkonema > Aerosakkonema sp. BLCC-F183. The sequence goes on from NZ_JBHFNU010000073.1 coordinate 9,475, forward strand.
TACAAACCAACGCTTGCAGTGCGAAGCAAGGTATCACGCAAGTACATAGGAACTGGAGTTTAGACTAACCGCGCTTTAGGGCGCGGTTAGTCTAAACTCCTATACAAGGCAAAATAGCTCAGCTTTTAGCTGAGTAAAAAAAGATTGATTTAATCAGGATTTAAGAGAAAAATAAGTTAGCTTTTTGAGTT
>NZ_JBHFNU010000074.1:0-116384 GCF_041929145.1 Aerosakkonema sp. BLCC-F183
GACAGTAATTGCTGTAGAACCGAAACTAACTAGCCAAAATTGTTCTAACTGTGGGTCAAAAGTGGTGAAAACTTTAAGCAACAGAACTCATCAATGTCCTCATTGCAAATATGTTGCTGACCGAGATGAGAATGCAGCAAAAAACATTTTAAAACTCGCTTTAAAACAACTATCAACTACGGTCGGGCAGACCGAAAGTAACGCCTCTGGAGAGATCGATATCTGCTTGGGTGAGGAAACTCAACTAAGTAAATCAACTCGCAGAAAGAGGAAACCCAAAGAGTAATCTTTGGAATCCCTGTACCTTCAAGGTCGGGAAAGATGTCAACTTCTCAATATCTCGATAAATTTGCTGTCAAATGATAGATTGCGATCGATCGGACTGAGATAGGCAAACGGCTCGACATCTATGAACCGATTCACTGGTGTTAACATTATCGGTCTGATTGCGATCTTGCTAATTGTGGCGATCGCTATGGCAGTCGTGGCTGGCTTCAACACTCGCCTTCCTGGGGAGGATATTAATACACCTTCTCACCCGTCTCCGAGTCCCACTGCCTCCCCAGACGAACCCAGCGATGAACAAACGCCAAAGCCTTCTCATTCTCCATCTCCATCTCCAAATGAAGAAGATCCCATACCCGCACTGTGGTAAAAAATTGCATTAAAAATGTGACTATTTTGATTGATATTTTGATTGAATGAATATACTGAGCGACATTCTGATTATTGGTGGCGGAATCGTTGGCCTTTCGCTGGCGATCGAACTAAAATTACGGGGAGCAAATGTTACCGTCCTAACGCGAGACTTTCAGCAAGCAGCTACCCACGCAGCTGCTGGAATGTTAGCACCCCAAGCCGAACAATTACCTCCCAGCCCTATGCTAGATTTATGTCTCCGCAGTCGGGCATTGTATCCAGATTGGACAAATAAATTAGAACAAATTACGGGTACCCCAACTGGATTCTGGCCTTGTGGCATTCTGTCACCAGCCTATGACATCCAGGAGCGAGCAAGCAATATTTCATCTGAGCAGAAGTTCAGCGGAAAATCTCCTGTTAGCATCTGGTTAGATAAAGAAGCTATTCATCAGCATCAGCCGGGATTGAGTTCGGAAGTAGTCGGTGGATGGTGGTATCCGGAAGACGGACAAGTAGATAATCGCGCTTTAGCAATAACATTGTGGGCCGCAGCACAACAATTAGGCATTCATATTTGCGAAGGCGTAAATGTTGAAGAAATCCAAACCCAGAACAAGCAAGTCATCGGTGTTAAAACATCTGCTGGAGATTGGCAAGCTCAACAATATATTTTCGCAACTGGTCCGTGGTCAAATCAATTATTGCCCGTGCCAGTATATCCCAAAAAGGGACAAATGCTATCCGTGCGCGTGCCTTTACCTTCCCTGGCATCCCCCCCGTCACCAGAAGGAAAAGAATGTTTCCTTTCATCCCCCTCGTTGACAACAGAGAAAGTATCTTCCTTTTCATCTTTACCATTGACGGTCGGGCCAGAGGGAAGCTTACCTTTAAAACAAGTTTTGTTTGGCTCGGAAATCTACATCGTGCCCCGTCGAGATGGCAGAATTATCATAGGAGCAACCAGTGAAGATGTAGGCTTCGCACCTTATAATACGACCGGGGGAATACAAGCATTGCTGGCACGAGCGATTCGACTTTATCCCGAATTACAACATTTTCCCATTCAAGAATTATGGTGGGGATTTCGACCGACAACGCCAGACGAATTACCGATATTAGGAGGGAGTGCTTACGACAATTTGACTCTAGCAACCGGACACTATCGCAACGGTATTTTGTTAGCGCCTATCACCGCTTTTCTGATTGCCGATGTAATTTTAGAGCAAAAACACGACCCGCTTCTGAATCATTTTCACTACTCACGGTTTAGCAATACTCAGCGTTACCGAAGCAGAGAAATCTAAGAAAATTAAGAAACCGGTGCTAGAGGCACTTCACCCACGTAGGAAACAGAGAAATGCAAACTTTAGATAAATCATCCTTACAAACAAGCGATTTCAGTTTTTTAGATAACTCCCTGACTATCGCCGGCAAAACTTTCCAGTCGCGCCTAATGACGGGAACTGGCAAATATCGCAATATTGCAGAAATGCAGCAAAGTATCATCGCCAGCAGTTGCGAAATTGTCACGGTTGCGGTAAGAAGAGTGCAAAGCAACGCACCCGGACACGAAGGACTCGCAGAAGCGATCGACTGGTCTAAAATTTGGATGTTGCCCAATACGGCAGGCTGTCAAACGGCTGAAGATGCCATCCGCGTAGCTAGACTGGGACGGGAAATGGCCAAAATATTGGGCCAGGAAGACAATAACTTTGTCAAATTAGAGGTGATTCCCGATCCTAAATATTTACTACCAGATCCGATCGGCACTTTGGCAGCCGCTGAGAAACTGGTTAAAGAAGGCTTTGTCGTTCTGCCTTACATCAATGCCGACCCCATACTGGCAAAACGCTTAGAAGAAGTCGGCTGCGCTACCGTTATGCCTCTCGCTTCGCCGATCGGTTCGGGACAGGGCCTAAAAAATGCCGCCAATATTCAAATAATAATTGACAACGCACAAGTTCCTGTGGTAGTAGATGCCGGAATTGGAGCGCCCAGCGAAGCCGCCGCCGCAATGGAGATGGGAGCCGATGCCTTGTTGATCAATACTGCGATCGCCCAAGCTCAGAATCCCCCAGCAATGGCACGGGCAATGGCTATGGCAGCAGCAGCGGGGCGTCTCGCTTATCTAGCTGGCCGAATTCCCGTCAAAGCATACGCCAGCGCTAGTTCGCCCCTCAGCGGCACAATTAACGGTTAGAGGATAGGGGCTGTGCCTCGTTACCAGGCTTTAGCCTGGTAACGCAAGTCTGGAGGCTCTGCCTCCTATGCCATAAAAAGGCATCAAGCAATTTGAAAGTAATCCCTCGTTAAATAGCAACTGAATCGATGTACCGCAGTAAGGTAGGCGCTGTCTGGGATTGGCTTCCGCCAACTTTAGAAGGCGTCTGTGTTAGCAATAAGGGTGTTTTTCTATAGATCCCGTAAATATTCTATTTAAGACTGTATCAGCAAATTTACGCTTTATATGAATTCAAATTTAATGTAAGCGGCGCTGTCGATTTTACCGAAAAGCGAAAAAAAGATTGACCTATATTAGTAAAATTTCGATGGCGACCAAGAAATCTTTTTGCTATTGTAAGAAGCCCCGCTTAAACTCGATGCTGCAACGATCAGTTTATGATAGCTCTCTCGTAGGTTTACGCCTTTAGATAGAGTTTAAATATGAGGGTAGAAGTGTAAGCTATCAACAAATTTGCCAGCCCAAAGCATCTAACTACTTTCTCTTTAAAAGTAGTGATGTCAGTACAAATTTCATGCGGAACTTTTTTCTTTTCTGTTTGGCTTTGGTATTAGTTCTTCTCGGGGCAATGGCACATTTTCCGAGCCCAACCTGGTTGAGTGCGACGGAAGATTTTGGCATTAGGAAAGTAGCTAGCTTGATGCCTGTTGAATCGACTGACAGCAATGCAGTTGAAGTCGATGGTATTCGGTTTGAAACTGCAATCCCGGAGCGTGTATGGCGCATTCCAGAAAATAAACCGGGTGTGGCTACATCCGTGCAGTTGGGTATCAGCGTTACTAACAATACATCAAATCCACTTTACTTTAGTTTTTATAATTATATGTTGCCAGAGCTTGTAAAATCTGATGGTCAATCACTTCTGTCGGGCGGTGGGAGCAATAGAATGCCCTATCCTATAGAATCCGATTTTCTGTTAGTAAGGCCAGGAGAGCGCGTCACTCATTTTAGGGAGGCAAAGCTGTTTTGGAATGAGAACCAACTTTTATTTGGTTCTCATAACTCGCGTGTCAGCTTGCGTCTCGGTACATGGGTTTATCAGGATATTAAGCCTGGTTCATATTACATTCGATTCAATTATAGTAACCGAGAACCCCAAGCAACTTACTATAAACCGGAAACCAAGCAACCCATACGATTAGAAGGTATTTGGACAGGCCGGGTAACAACTCCCTTTATTGATATCCGTTTAGTTAACCCTTGATTAAAAAGATTATTGGGTCAAAAACAAGTTTACCAAACAGCAGTGAATTTCATAATTGAGTGCTACAGAAAAATTAGCAATAAGGCAGCCAACATGACATCTGGAGAATCTTTTAACAGCAATCCCGCTGAAGCGGAGGGCATATACGCAGAAATTGGGAATCCGAACCCAATAGTCTTCCCCACCAGGGTCTATGCCATCCCAAAAAATCAGCTAGGGGTAAGTACTCCGCTCGAATTGGGTATCCGTCTGTTGAAAAGTTGTGATGTCAGTAGATATTTTATGTGTAACTTCTTTCTTTTTTGTTTGGGTTTGGTTTTACTTTTGCTAAGGGGATGACGCATTTTTATGTGCCGCCAGGGTTGACTGCGACTGAAGATGCCGCAATAGGGAGGGTAGCTAACTTGAAATCTTTTGAATCAACTGACAACAATGCAGTTGAAGTAGATGGCATCCGCTTTGAAACTTTAGTGCCAGAGCGCGAGTTTATTATTCCTACGAAAGAGAATACCAAAACTACCGTGCAATTCGGGATTCGCGTTACGAATCTTTCGGAAATTCTCTATCGCTTTAAATTCTTCGGCTTGATGCCAGAACTTCAAGATGCCAAGGGGAGAGTAATAGAGAGATCTTGGGGCATAAATGCCACCAAAACCCCGCAAGAAACCGATTTTATATTGGCTATGCCTGGAGAGAATTTGACTTTTTTTGTAGAAGGCGAATTGTACTGCTATGAAGACAAGTTTGAACTCAGAGGCTATGAAAGTTCTGGCGGGGTTTGGACTTTTCGCACTCTCAATCCAGGTAGATATCGAGTTCGGTTCACTTATGAAAATCAAAACGCCATGAGAAAAATCCCTTATGGAGGAACTGTGGAAGGACTGTGGACAGGAAAGGCATCTACACCTTGGGAGGAGTTCCGCCTAGTCTATTGATGAATTGAAATCACATCGCAATTACTGTCTAGATTTTGTTTTGCGCCAAGACTATTATTTTTTTGGAACCTAATACCTAAAGGAGTTACAAAATGCCATCGCGACAATATTCCCTACTTGGGTTGGCTATAACCTTGGTAGTAACCCTTACCGGACAGTCTGGTGTTGCTTTTACTATCAATTATCCTCCTCCAGATGGAAGATCCAATGCTTTCATTCGCTACAACGAACCTGATTACGAGGGCGAGGCGTATTTAGTTGTTGCAGAAGAGATTGAAAGGGGTGGAACTAATAAGCTTTGGCAATTGCTAAACGATTTTTCTAATAGGTATCCTGGACGCTGGGAATTTCGGCGTGCCGAGAACGACTTACAGGGTAGCTTTGATCTCCTAAATTATTACATCTGCGGCCCACAAACTACAGATTGTGGAGCAGAAATAGGTATTCCTGTATCAGGAGGTGTTGGATCTCTTCTTGACTTACGGTACTATCCAGCCCTGTTACCACCAGGCGACCCCTTACCCGACCCTACGGGTATTACTAGACGAGTCCAATGGATTCAACGGGTGTACAGTAATCATAGCCTCAATCCCGACCGACATGGTTCGATTGAAAACGTTCTCGATATTGATATTGGACAAACTACCCCATACTATTCCGGTGTTGCGGGAAACGGATTTGGCGTCCCGCCGTACAGATTCTTTGGAGACAGACCATACAGAGTAGATCCTGTAGAAAGCCATTTCTGGGATGCTGAACTCTACTTGGTTGAAGAGGCGCAAGTTATAGGAAGCCAGAAAAGGACAGTTACGATTTATAACGGGATGAAATGGGGTTGGAGAAACAACAGTCGTCGAAAATCAACTTGTAACGGAAGTAGCGGCGGTGGTGGATGTTTCACTGTTACTGCTACTAATACTAACACACTTACTAACCGAGAACTGCCACTTTCCGACTTCGACAGCGGCGACCCAAATCAATCAGCGGAAAGAGTCCCCGAACCCACCACTATATTAGGACTGTTGGCATTAGGTGCTGCTGGTACAATTCAAATGCTGAAAAACAAATTTACCAAACAGCAGTGAAAAGTTTTTACACCCTGCTATTCGCCTTGTGCATCATCCTCATCGACCCTTTTGGCAACAGTCGAGGTTCCATTTGGACAGAACCAAAAGTATTAGCCGTCCTCTTAATTACTCTGTTAAATTTCTCAATCCTTTGGGAAGAAAGAAAATCCCTCACCATACCCCGCAACTGGAAAACCTACTCGATACTGTGGGCATTATTTTTAGGAATAGGACTGCTTTCCACTTTATTAAGTCCTTTCCCACTCCGCTCTTTATTCGGTCAAGAACAGATGGGTGATGGCTGGTTATATTGGTTAACAATAGCCGCTTTTACACTCAGCAATACCCTACTATTAACACATCACCCAGAACTTTTTCGTCCCCAACTAAAGGGACTGCTGATAGGAGGAGTTATCCTTGCTATTAGCATCTTTCCCCAAGTCATCGACTGGCGAATTGACTATACCGCCACGATGGGTCAACTGATCCAGAAAAATGTCTTGGCTAGTACCATTTTCCAAGGTCAGCAACCGATTGGTTTGTATTCCCATCGAGGTCATGCCTCATTTGTACTCGCAGCAATAGTAATTTTTCTGCTGGTCAGTTGGCAGCGACAGTGGATAAGCAGCCGCACGGTGAAAATGGTAGGAGTATTGATGATATTAGCATTCCTACTAACTCAGACCAGGCAGGCAGTATTAGCTCTGCTAATAGCAACTGTTTACTTATTAGGGAAAAAATACTATAAACTGTTAGTTCCTGCTACGATTGTCTGTCTGCTCGTAATTGGTATCGCTACTACCACCCGGCAGATAGATAATTTACCTTTAATTAAACAAATCACGTCAGACCGAATTTATCTGTGGCAGCTATCAAAGCGGGGAATAAGTCAGCGTCCTCTACTTGGATGGGGAATGAATGGTTTTGGCACTGCTTATCCGTATATTTTAAACCCTGACAAGACGGTAAAAGTTGTACGTTTGGGTGACTTCAGTCTCGACTACGTTAACAAAAAAGGAAAGCTAAGCACGATACCTTTACCTACCGCCAAAGCTCACAACCTACTCCTAGACACCACCCTATCTGTAGGTATTTTAGGATTGCTATCATATTCGGCACTCATAATATTTGCAATCAAGCAAACTATCCAATCGCCCTACCAAGGCATAGAAGCAATAGCCATCTGTTATCTAATCTTTACCTTCACCTGGTTTGAATGCGCCCAGTACACCCATATAATGTGGTGGGCGCTTAGTTTTTGGGGAACTTCCAACCTGACAAATCGCTCGAACTCTGTCAACCCATCCCTTGAACAAACCGCACCCATACACCCACCCAGAGATTTAATAGCCGCCACCCAAAATAAACCCTTATTAGTAATTTTAATTGTCAGTTTCTTATTATTATCCACTACTGCAACTTACTATTTTATCAACCAACATCTGCCTTTTCTCAAAGCAGCTTCTAATCAATCAACTTGTGCCAGTTCCACCAGTAGCCCAACAGACAATGCCATCGCCAAAAGGTACGGCGACTCTGCTTATCCTTGGACTAACAACATCAAGTGGAACTGCGTATACAACATCAAAGACTTTCCGGGAGAAACAATACTCGATCGATATAACAAAGCCCGCGATGCCGCCGTCGCCAACGGTGGTGGAGTCGTTTATTTCCCAGCCGGAATCTATCAATTCACAGACAACCTCTATTTGAAAGATGGTGTAGTCATCCGAGGTGAAACTCCCTCTCTCTCTGATGCTAAATCAACTAACTACAACCCGACTACTAAATTCATCTTTCCTAAATATGAGCCAAAACTGTCAGGCAGTGGCACTCCAAATAGTACAGCCTTTAAGAAAATACTTACTACTTCACCCAATACCGACAGCAATATAGGCATTATTAATGTAGACATCAACCGCGCTGGTATTTACCTGTTGGGGGATGTTGACGTGGTTAGAAGTAAAAATATTATCATCTACGGAATTCGCAGCAACAATGTGGCTGACCCCATCCCTAATGTTCCCGATCGATCGTATCAATCACCTTGGTTGCGCTACAGCCACCCCTTCGCTGCCAATATTAAAATTACAGCCGATGCCAATGTCTTAGTTAGTAACAATCGTCTCAACGATGCGATTACCGATAACTACGACCAACCAGGCTATCAAATCAAAGCTTTTGATAATAAGTCAACTATCACCTATACTGAAGGTTGGAAAGTGCCGTTTCACTACGGAAACCACTATGGAATTGTAGTCGATCGGACAAAAGCAGAAGGTATTGAACTTGACTTTGAACCAGCGGCAGACCCCAATGCAGAACCCGGACTTTTCCGTAAAGGTATAGTGATTCGAGACAACTGGATATATCATACTATGAGAGCGGCTATTCGCGCTGCTGGGGATGGGTTGGTTATCAAAGACAACCAAATTAAAGACCAACCCAACAAGCAGTGGTGGACAAACCCTTGGGGAAATGGACTCCCCATTATCAATGTAACATACGAGAACCGGGCGATCGATTGGGCGGGGTGGAATGTATTAATTCAAGGCAACCGCTATGAAGTGTACCGACATCAACTTTTAGACACAAAAAACTATAGCGTAGATGGAGAAGGCATTTTGATTCAAGAGTGCTGTGGCGGCACTCAAATTAATGGGGTTTTCATAACAGAGAATGAAGGGAATAGTTACATCGGTTTGTATAAGACTCCCTACGTAAAAAATGTGGAAATAACTCGGAACAAACTTTTATCTAATGTCACAGATACTCCTTTAATCTATGTCAGTGCGGATACCAATAACGGTATTCATGCTATGGAGAATGTGAGAATTGAGGATAATGTTATTAATGGCGGGGTGATGTCGAGAGCAAGCAAAGGGGGTAGCGGTAATACGATTAAAAACAATACTGGTTCTCCGGGTGGCTTTCTCAAGTACTCTTGTCATGTGGCGGTGGAAGGGAATAATGGTTTTAAACTTAAACCTTGTTTGAAGACTCTGCCCTCCGGGTAGGGAGAAGAAGGTTTCGCTTGTTGCTGACTAATCAAGTTCTAGAGCGCCAGTCCGATTAATCGTTGTTGACAAAAGTAAGATAGTGTGAATCTCTATTTATTTCTCGGAGGGGCGCTCTCGTCGCACGCTACGCGATCGCCCCTACACAATACATATTTTGTTCTTTTTGTCAATCCCTTCTCCTCAACTGGCGAGCGAGTACCTAGTTGGCAAAATTTGTAAATTTTTGTAAATTTTTTAAGAAATGGTATACAATAAGAATTGTTACGATAAGTTAAAATAAGAAAAACCGAGGATAAGATTCATGCCCTACACCACAGAAGAAGGCGGTCGTCTGAACAACTTTGCCATTGAGCCAAAGATTTATGAAGCAACCCCTCCCAACAAGACCCAGCAGCGGAACTATCTCATCATGGGAGTGGCAGCGATCGCTTTAGTTGCCGGATTGGTCGTAGTGGCTTTTTCTGCTTCTAACGTCGGCTAGAAATCAATACCATCAATAAGCGGCACGGTTATGTTTCCTTGCCAAAATAACCGGACTTCCCAGAGCGGAGGATGTCCGGTTGAATTTGTTTAAGGGCCAGTTTGCTGCAACTGTACCGGGCGACAAACCCCTCATAAATGTAAAAATTGGATAGAATCAGGCAGACTCGGCATCTCGATTGTGTCAGATTTTGGTGAATCCAGTCTGCAACATTATTGGAATATTTGTGTGTGAACCGTTCGCCTACTACAGCAGAGCTCGACCTAAATAAATTATTTCCATTTGCGCTGGATCAATTTCAGCTCAAAGCGATCGCTGCATTAAATGCCGATCGATCCGTCGTCGTTTGTGCCCCCACAGGTTCGGGGAAAACATTAATTGGAGAATACGCCATTCACCGTGCCTTAGCGCGGAACAGACGAGTATTTTACACCACACCCCTCAAAGCACTTTCCAACCAAAAGTGGCGCGACTTCAGCGAGCAGTTTGGGCCTGACATAGTGGGATTGCTGACCGGCGATATGTCGATCGACCGGGACGCGCCTATCTTGGTGATGACCACAGAAATCTTCCGCAATATGCTCTACGGCACACCAATAGGGGAAGTTGGCACATCGTTAGTTGGAGTGGATGCGGTAGTCCTGGATGAGTGCCACTACATGAACGATCGCCAACGGGGTACAGTTTGGGAAGAATCGATCATCTACTGTCCCCGCGAAATTCAATTAGTCGCGCTTTCCGCCACCGTCGCCAACAGCGAACAGCTGACCGACTGGATCGGTAACGTTCACGGGCCAACCGAACTGATTTACTCAGACTTCCGCCCCGTACCTCTGGAATTTCACTTTTGTTCTCCCAAAGGATTATTTCCTCTCCTGAACGAAGATCTCACCAAAATCAATCCTCGCCTCAAACCTAAAGGCCCACAAAAACAACCGGGAAAACGACCGGAAAGTCCGAGTTTGAACTTTGTGCTGAGTCAATTGCGGGAACGCGATATGTTACCGGCAATTTATTTTATCTTCAGCCGTCGGGGTTGCGACCAAGCCGTCGAAGAAGTGGGCGACCTGACGCTGGTGAATAAAGCAGAAGCGCAACAGCTAAGGCGGAGAATCGAAGAATTTTTGGCACGCTATCCAGAAGCAGGCAGAACGGGACAGATCGAACCGCTTTCCAGGGGCATTGCTGCCCACCACGCGGGCATTTTACCGACTTGGAAAGGTTTGGTAGAAGAACTTTTTCAAGAAGGATTGATTAAAGTGGTGTTTGCCACGGAAACTCTGGCAGCTGGGATTAATATGCCCGCACGGACAACCGTAATTTCCACACTCTCCAAGCGTACCGATCGCGGACACAGGTTGCTCAACGCCTCGGAATTCTTGCAAATGGCCGGACGGGCGGGGCGTCGGGGGATGGACGAACGGGGCTATGTGGCGACGCTGCAAACACCTTTTGAAGGAGCGAAGGAAGCTGCTTACCTGGCAACATCCAAACCCGATCCGCTCGTCAGCCAGTTTACACCCAGCTACGGTATGGTGTTGAACTTACTGCAAACTCACACGATCCAAGAAGCGAAAGCTTTAGTGGAACGCAGCTTCGGTCAGTATCTGGCAACACTGTACCTCAAACCGCAGCAACAAGCGATCGCCGATCTGGAATCTGAACTGGGAAATCTTCAGTCCCAAATGCAGCAAGTCGAACCCACCGCTTTAGCTAATTATGAAAAATTACAACAGCGGCTCAAAGTAGAACGGCAGTTGCTCAAAACCCTGCAACAGCAGTCTGCCTCTATGCAAGCGGGCGATATGGGATTAGCCCTCCACTATGCTGTAGCGGGAACTATACTCAGCCTCAAAGGTAAACACGTACCCGTGTCTACTCCTATGCCGGCCACCTTGGTCAATAAAATACCCGGCCCCGGACAAAGCCCCTACCTGATCTGTCTGGGAAAGGATAACCGCTGGTATGTGGTGGGAACAATTGACGTGGTTGGTTTTCATGCCGAATTGCCTCGGATTGCCGCTGTCGATCGCCTGTCAGGGCCACCGCCCGATATGGCCATGAAACTCGGTAGCGTGCGTACAGGTACGGAAGTAACTGCTGTTGTCGCCAATACCATCCCCATACCACCGCCGCCGTCAGATCCCCCAGAAGTCGTAGCCCAAGCTGAATCGGTTAAAGCACTGGAAGCGCAGGTGGCAGCTCATCCCATCCATCGCTGGGGCAATCCCGGTACGCTGCTCAAACGCTATCGCCGGATCGTATCTTTGCAGGAAGAGATAAGCGATCGTCAAGCAAAACTCGACAGACAAACCCAACGCCATTGGGAAGAATTCCTCGACCTGATCCAAATTTTACAAGGGTTTGGTTGTTTGGAAGGATTGGTGCCCACCCCGATGGGTCAAGCAGCAGCAGCAATTAGGGGCGATAACGAGCTGTGGTTGGGATTGGCGCTGATGTCCAGAGAATTTGACGATTTAGACCCTCATCACCTAGCGGCTGCTTGTGCAGCTCTGGTCACCGAGACACCCCGCCCAGATGCCAGAACCAACTACGATCCCGCTCCACAAGTGGAAGAAGCTATGGGCAAATTGCGCTCTTTGCGCCGCCAGCTATTCCAAATGCAGCGCCGACACAACGTAGCTTTGCCAGTTTGGCTGGAGGATGATTTAATTGGTTTGGTGCAGGAATGGGCGTTGGGCGTAGAGTGGGTGCATCTGTGCGAAAACACAACCTTAGATGAAGGAGACGTAGTGCGGATGTTACGCCGGACGTTAGATTTTCTCTCGCAAATACCCCACGTACCTTATTTGTCGGATTCATTAAAGCAAAATGCCAGTCGCGCCATCCAACTGATGGATCGGTTCCCAGTGAATGAGATTGTCGGCTAAAGATTTTAGATTTGAGATTTTCGATTTGAGATTTTAAGTTCGATCTCAAATCTGAAATCTCAAATCTAAAATTTGAAATCGTTTTGAGGAGTGACAAATCAGGTGTTAGGAGTGAGGAGAAAGGCGTCAGTTCCAGTTCTATTTATTTGTGGGCAAAAGTTACTCGTAAATAAACAGCAAAAGGCAAAAAGAACAAAAATAAACTATCTCATTACTTTGTTTCTTTTGCCTTTTTCCTTTTCGCTTTTACCTTTTGCTCCTGCGGAAGCACAAGCGATTCGCTTGGGTGTGGTGCGTAGCCCCGATAACGCTACCCAATGGAGCGGTATTACCACTCGGTTAGGCGAAAGCGGACTGCCTTATTGTGTGGTAGATTTGCAAAAAGTCCAGAATGCGGCAGATTTGAACGGGATATCGGTTCTTTTCTTGCCGAATGTGGAAAGTTTGACTCAAGAGCAGGCGATCGCTCTGGAAGGATGGATGAGCAAAGGCGGTCGTGCGATCGTCAGCGGGCCGGTGGGCAACCTCTCTCCCCCTGGCGTGCGCCAAATGTTACGCAGCCTCCTGGGCGCTTACTGGGCTTTTCCCCTCTCAGCACCGGAAGCGCTGCAACCCATGCGAACCAGAACGCAAGAGTGGGTGCGCCAAGAACTCAGCGGCACTATTCACGGCGGTGTCGTCATTCCTACCGGCTTGAACAGTCAAGCCGCCGCCACATGGACGATTAGCGACTCGCCACCGGCAGTTGTGACAACCAACCGGACAACTTTTTTTGGCTGGCGCTGGGGTGTCAACACTGCCGCTAGTTCCCAATTAGATTTGGCTTGGCTGAAGGCGGCTCTGACCCGTTACGGCAATATCGCCCAAGTAGGAACAGCACCCCAAACAACAGGCAATTGCGTTGCTCCCGGTGCCTTAGCCAATGTGGCTGCGGCTCCGGCAAGGGGGAGCGGGGGAGTCGGAGCGGGGGGGAGGGTTTCTCAGTCTCCAGCACCCAATCGTCAGTCACCAGTCGCGAGTCGGCCATCGGCTGTTCTCAATCGCCAGTCTCCACCACCCAGTCGTCAGTCTCCACCACCGACTGACCCAACCGAGCGGGTGGCAACCGCTGCCATTCGCCCTACACCGGGGGGAGAACCGATCGCAGCTAAAGACGCGATCGTGATGAGGCAAGAGCTGGCAAATTTGATCGGTCGCGTCGAAAGCGCCCTTTTAGCTGCCAACGCCGTTAATCCTAACGTGGCAAGGGAGCCGGGGAGTGGGGGAGCTCTGGAGGCGGGGAAAAAAGAAACTATCCCGATCGGCTCTGCTCCGACGGTCGCCTCTGCTTTCTCAGTCAGCACTCAAAATACAGTATTTGGTGCTTTACAAAAAGCGCGAGAAGTGCTTGACGGATTTCCCCAATGGGTTGCCAAACGAGACTACGCCACAGCTAGAAGTCAGTGGCTGCAAGCTCGTCAAAGTCTATGGAATCTGTACCCAACCGATAAGCCGATCGCACAATCGGAAGTGCGGGCAATTTGGCTCGATCGCGGTTCGATCGTGCAAGCAGCTTCCGAACGCGGCTTAGCCAGACTGTTCGATCGATTGGCTCAAGCTGGTATAAACACCGTCTTTTTTGAAACGGTCAATGCCGGCTACACCATTTATCCCAGTCGAGTCGCACCAGAACAAAACCCACTCACAAAAGGTTGGGACCCCCTAGCTTCAGCTGTAAAATTAGCCCGCGAACGCGGTATGGAATTGCACGCTTGGGTTTGGACTTTTGCAGCTGGCAATCAGCGCCATAATGCTATTCTCAACCAACCTCCTAACTATCCCGGCCCAATTATTTCCGCTCATCCCGATTGGGCAAATTACGATAATCAAGGTAGGATGATTCCGGCGGGACAAACGAAGCCTTTTTTAGATCCGGCCAATCCAGAAGTACGCCGCTATTTACTTAAGTTATTTGAGGAAATAATTACTCGCTATAACGTCGATGGATTGCAGATTGACTATATTCGCTACCCGTTTCAAGACCCCAGTCGGGGAGCTGTTTACGGTTACGGGAAAGCAGCGCGTCAGCTATTTCAGCAAATCAATAAGATTGACCCTATTAAAATTTCTCCCAGCAATCGTCCTCTGTGGCAAAAGTGGACAGAGTTTCGCACTAACCAAATCAATTCTTTTGTGGCGGAAGTATCGCAGATGGTACGAGAACGTCGCCCGAATTTAATTTTGTCGGCTGCTGTTTTCGGCTATCCCCTACAAGAACGAATTCAAAAGTTACAACAAAATTGGGAATTGTGGGCGAGAAGAGGCGATGTAGATTTGATTGTGCCGATGGCTTACGCTCAGGATACCAATCGTTTCGCGCAACTGGCGCAACCTTGGCTGAGCAATCAGGATATAGGCTCAACTTTGGTACTGCCGGGGATTTTGCTTTTAAACCTGCCCGAAATAAATGCGATCGATCAAATTCAGTTTATCAGAGATCTGCCGAACGGCGGTTACTCGTTGTTTGCCTTCGAGCATTTCGGTAACCACCTGCATTCCATTTTGAGTCGAACTCAAGGTACGGCACAACCACCAAGAGAGCCAATTCCCTACCGTCAACCTTTCGCCGCCGCTGCTTCCAGTTTCGGGGCTCTCCAGCGGGAATGGGCTTTTCTGCTGCAAATCAATCAACTTCAGATGACAGAAGCTGGGCGATCGTCTTTTAATACCAAAGGTGCTGCACTGGCAACAGTTTTAGATCGGCTGGCGCAACAGCCAAATGCTAATAATCTCGCTGCTGCAAGGAATTCTTTAAGGGATTTTCGCGCTCAGTTTGGCATTTGGATGAGGCAGCATTCTACACAGAATTCTTATCAAGTGCAAACATGGAATAATCGTATAGCTAGTTTGGAGAAGTTACTTAACTATGGTGAGCGAGTTGTGTTGAAACGAGCAAATTCTTCTGCGGCTCAAAGATAGTTTGAGAAATAAAACTATGGATGCACCAGATAGTTGAATGCAAGAAAAGCTCCCAATCCGGAGCCAATCCAACCAAACATCACCATAAAAATCAGCGTGACGATCGTTCTGCCAAGACCTGCACCGATCGCGCCTGCCTCCGGGGGCCCAGTGCGGCGATCGTCCCACGCAGTCAGCAATCCGTAAAAAACTGCGCCGACGATCGCTAGCAGTAATCCACCAATTATCGAGCCAGCCAATATCCAAAGTAAACTCCAGACAAAGCCAACGCGAGTCAACGCACTCCACAGAATTATCAGGGTGGGACTGACAAAGAGAATCAGAGCGAAGATGAAGCCAATCATGTTCGGAAGTTAAGGGCTGAATTTTTTCAGAATATACTCTGCCGACCATCCCAGCACAGCAAAGCCTCTTTCAGTAGACCGAAATCTACTATTTTTCAAGCTGTCTAGCCTCTAGCTAGGGATTAGGGGGAACAGGGAAGAAGGAAGACGGAGAGGGAAGAAAATTTCAGATTCGGTAAAACTCTGAAATCTGAAATTTGAAATCTCCCACTCCCCCGCTCCCCCGCTCCCCCGCTCTCCCAACAATAACGCCTATATGGTATTATTTGGTTAATGTTTAAGTCCTAAGATAGATGCTTTATAGCAATTCTTTTGATAATTCTCAAGGATTAACAGTCAATTCCGCAGAGCGCCCTAGCGGAGTCGATCGCTTAGAACTGATTTCCGTCATTATTCCTACCTGGAATCGGGCGGGTTTGATAAAGGACGCAATTCACAGCGTTCAGCAGCAAACCTGGCCTAATGTAGAGATTATTGTCGTAGATGATGGCTCTACTGATGAAACACCGACTATACTCGCAAATTTTCCCAGAATTCTTTATTTGCGACAAACACATCAGGGGCAGGGGGCAGCACGCAATTTAGGTCTTAGATATGCCCAAGGAACCTACTTAGCCACCCTCGATTCAGATGATGTTTGGCGGTCTAATTTTCTAGAACAATGTATTAACGCGATAAAAACCTACGATCTGGATTTGGTCTTTGCTAATTGGGAACTTTACCACTTTAATGGCGATCCGATCCCCAATCCTATAGAAAAAATAATTAATTGGCAGGATTACTCTATATTAGGTAACGGAAGATGGAGGCTGATTACACCCGATCGATGCCGCAATTTGTGCTTGGAAATTTGTCCTGCACCGTCTTCTGGTGTAGTATTTCGGCGAGCGAGTATCAGTGGAAACTGGAATACACAACTGAGAATTGCTGACGACTGGTGCTTTTTGCTAGAAACTGTTCTTTCCCAACCTTGTCGCGCTGGACTAACTAGAGAAATATTGTGGGTCAAACGTGCTGATGGAACTGGAATTCACGACGGGTGTTGTTGGCTAGATCTAATTGAAGACTTTGGTATCCATGATAATAAATTGATTTTAGATTATCTCGGTCACTTACTTACTAACCAAGAAAAACGTAAATTTATCCGTAACCGAGCTAGATGTTATGTTAGCGGAGCATGGCAATACTGGCAAAAATCAAATTGTCAGTTTCGGGCGTTGAGAATGTTATTATATTCTTTCGTCCTCAGTCCTGTAGATATACCAATTTACATTTTGGAAATTGTCAAAAATAAACTCAAAAAATATGTTCGTCATATAACAATTTTAAAATTGAATATCCAACAGGATTTTAAGCACTCGCAGAGATCGTCTCAATAAGGAAAAATTAACGTTTCCAGCACCAATCGAGTGTAGTAATAGGTATAACAGAGTAAATGTTATAGAGGAGTCAATGGTAATTGAAAAAAACTTAACTTTTATAAGAGAAGCTGGTACGACGATTAAAATCAGCCGTTTTGTATTTATGAGTTCTTGTTACGGTGTATGGGGTGGAAGTGAAGAACTTTGGTCATCAACTGCAAAGTATCTCAAGCAACAGGGACATGAAGTATATATTTATAAGACTAATGTTGTTTCAACTCATCATCGAATTAATCAATTAGAACAATTCAATATTCCTGTTTTTGATACCTTGCTTTTAGATGCTCAACAGGAAACATTAGATGCTCAGCAGGAAACATTACTAGGTCGAGTTTGGCGGCGTTTCAGTCAAGTGTGGATAATCAACAAAGTTATTCGCGGTTTAAGACGTTGCTATCGTTTTTTCAGTGAATGGTTACGTCCCCAATCACGGTTCGTTCCAGAAACTGAATTGCAATTAGAAGGTGAATTGCAATTAGAAAGTGAATTGCAATCATCTTTAGCCAAGGAGTTAGCACAACTAGATCCCAACTTAGTGATTATTTCACAGGGGGATAACTTTGATGGTTTGGAATTTGCTACTCTGTGTCGTCAAATGAATCTACCCTACATTATAATTTCCCACAAAGCAGGAGAAGATCGTTGGCCGATTGATGAAGTACGCCCATTGATGAAAGCAGCATTTCAAGAGGCAGTGAGATGTTATTTTGTCTCTCAACATAACCTGCAAGTTACGGAAATGCAGATTAGCCAGAAATTACTTCATGCTGAAGTAGTCAAAACCCTTATCTAACATCTGTAGTAGCTCCTCTACCTTGGCAAAACCCTGAAAATGGTTGCTTTAAACTTGCTTGTGTAGCTCGTCTTTGGCTGCTTGACAAAGGACAGGATATTCTGTTAAGAGTAATGGCGCAAAGTAAATGGAAATCGCGCCACATCTATGTGTCATTTTTTGGCGAGGGAGTCAATCGGAATGGATTGGTAGAGTTGGCACAGTTCTTAAATCTCAACAATGTTAGCTTTCCCGGTTTTGTGGAAAATATTGTTGATATTTGGCAGGAGTTTCATGCTTTGATTTTGCCTTCACGAGCAGAAGGACTCCCGATTACTTTGGTTGAAGCTATGATGTGCGGCAGATTTGGCATTGTGACCAATGTTGGAGGGGTTTCAGAAGTGGTGACAGACGATGTTACGGGGTTTATTGCGCCAACAGCTTCCTTTCATGCAATTGATGAAACGCTGGAGCGAGCGTGGCAACGTCGAAATGAATGGGAACAGATTGGTCGGAAAGCAGCAGTCTCGATTCGAGAAATTATTCCTTCCCATCCCGAACGTATTTTTGCAGATAAACTTTTGCAACTTTGCTCGCTTGCAAATAATGAATAAACAAACACTAAATTTTTTTCAACAGATGCTCGCTCTGGTGAGAGCAAAGGAATGGTGGTCATACAAGCTGGCTCCTGTTTTAGGAACTGCCTATGCTATTGCGGCAACTTCAAACATATCCTTAATTTCGCTTGGGAGTACGTTTTTATTTATCGTGATTGCTTTAGCGATCGGTGCAAGCTACGCCAGTGTAATTAATAATTTATGCGATCGAGAAGAAGATCGAATCAGTGGCAAAGCTAACTACTTTATAGGACGCTCTAATTTATTTAGCGCTTTGGTTACGATCGCGTGTATTGTACCAGGTCTTATCGGATCGGGACTATTGATTCAAATTCCTTTAGCCTTAAGCGTTTATATAGGAAACTGGCTACTTTTCACTATTTACTCTCTACCACCTATCCGTCTGAAAAACCGAGGTTTTTGGGGTGTTTTAGCAATTGCAGTGGGAGAAAGTTTGGTGCCGCAAATATTTGCTGTAATTTTAGTTGCTCATAATACTGGTAAATCACTATCAATAGTATGGCTAATAACGATCGCTATTTGGGCATTTGCATCAGGATTGAGAAGCATTCTTTGGCATCAAATATTTGATTGTGAAAACGATCGGCGTGCTGGTATCAATACATTTGCTGTCAATAATTCTACACAAACGTTGCAAAGACTTGGTAAATGGGTTGTCTTCCCCGCAGAATTTGGCTCTCTTACGGTCATATTACTAATCTCTCATAATATTTTCGTTTGGGCTTTTCTAGGCTTTTATTTAGTAACGGAATGGCTGAGACACTATTTTTGGCAATTAGATATCGTCATTGTTAAGCCTACAGAGAATCACAGACTTTTTCTATTTGAATATTACGATGTATTTTATCCTCTGGGATTTTTGTGTTTGACTAGCTGGAGAAATCCTGTAAATTTAATTATTTTAGGAATTCACTTATTATTTTATTATCAACGTCTATGGTTTTGGATCAAAGATTTCTGGGGTTTACTTAGATGGGATATTCCCACTCTCCTCCAGAAGGATATATAATAATATTAAAGAGCGCATTAATACTAAATTACAGGAAAATATGAAAATAGAACAAGTTTTAGAAACTTATGATGAAGCCTATGCAGAGGCTTACAATGAAAAATTTCTGACAGATATTCACTCGCAGACAAAAACCGCTTCTGAGCTTCAGATATTAACAGAACTTTTGCGCGAGAAAGGCAGTACAGTTCGTTGGTTGGATATTGCCTGCGGTACAGGGTACTATCTCAGTTGTTTTCCAGAAGTACAGAGAACAGGTTTAGACATTTCACAAGCAATGCTTAATCTTGCCAAACTAAAAAACCCTAATATTCCATTAATTCAAGGCAATTTTAGAGATAAATTGCTGATTAATAAAGGAGAATGGGATGTTATTTCCTCAATGTGGTGGGCTTATAGTTTTGCAGAATCTATATCAGAAATTGAGATATTGATCGAAAATATATCTGATTGGTTGACTGACGATGGTGTTTGCTTTATGCCCATTTGCGAACCTTCTAAAAATCTTTACAGCGATCCAACAAAAGTTCCTTATGTAGCATTTGAAGATGCGCCAGCTTATGGAGGAAAAATCTTAGTTACAGCAGTTATGTGGTCATGGATTCAGCCGAATGGTAAACGCCATGACAATATGCTTGTTCCTCAAATAGAATACATGATTGAACTATTTAAGAAGCATTTTGAGACTGTGGAGAGTATTGAATACGCCAATGGTTTTTACTGGGGGATTCTGGCAGCTAAAAATGCAAGGCAGTTTGAGAGTATCCGAACTCAGTTAATGAAGGAATCCGAATCTATTGCCGATGGGAGCGATCGAATATCTACTGACATCCCGCCTGTTGATTCTGCAAACTTTTTGCAGCGGCTGATTCGCAAGTTATTCCGCAGTTAGTAGTCACCATTACTCATAATTATTCAGGCTAGCTTACCAATTCATTCTACTACGCACTTTGTTAACTACTCTGCTGACTAAACTGGAACTACTAGCACAAGTTGCATTTTTCCTTTGACGCTCTGCTAATTTTTTGGCAAGCAAAGTTTTAGCATAGTTGTAAACTTCGCGTTCGCCAACAGTTAATTCATCAATTTGTTCAACTACATCAGGTGGGATTAAACCAGATTCTCTGTAACTTTTTTTGCCGATCGCCTGTCGTTTTGGGCCTATATTTTCGTGAGCAATTATCGATGGCGAATCAATACCGATAAAGTCACACACCAGAGAAACAGACTCAGCAAACTGCTCCACAACGCCAACTACTGCCATCTGGTCTAGCCGTTTTTTGGCTTTGTCTACTCTTTCTTTCATCTCAATCTCTGTTAATTCCTGAATATAGAAACTCTCAACTGAAAGCAAAGAAGTAGGCTGCTTGAGAAATGGAATTAAATCGATATCGGTACTGAGATAAAGAGTTTGAGGATTAGCTAATAATTTTCTGAAAAAATCAGTGTTGATACTTTTCCCAAGTTCATCAGAGGAAGTAATATCCGCTATAATTTGATTCCACTCTGATGGCAGATATTTTTGATATTTCGGAAGCATTTGTTGACAAAAATAGAAATTTGAGACTATATGCTCGAATGGATCTCGTAACATAGTTACGCAGCAAACATCACGTTCTAGCAGGCTAAAAAGTCCGGTGCCAAAATGACCCATAAAACATCGATAGCGATTAATCTGTTCTCGATTCAGAGTTAATAAATCTTGAATTTCATATACAGGCAAACAGTCTTCTGGCGGGTAAGCAGAGCGGATAATCGAACGCAGCGATATCCCGGCTGTTTTGGGGATATGGAAGAAGTAGATTGGTGGTAGTTCTGGCTTCATATAGTATCTCTAGCTGTTAGATTGCAGATAAATAAAACTCTTACTGTATATAACCAAGTTTAGCATCGGATCGGGATAACCTTTGATTTCAATAGTAAAAGGAATATCTTGAACACCTGTATGGAACAGTACTCTTTCCGTTTTCTTATCTGACAATATAACTTGTACTTTGTATTGACCGGGAAGTAAAGGAAATTTGTCGATCGTCAAACATAATTTATTATGCCCTTTAACTAACACATATTCTGTTTCAGGCATTCCACCTAATATCGCAACTAGCGGAAAAATCTCGTTATTTCCAATTAATAAACCTAATCGAACGTGACTATTTTCTATTTGGGAGTTACAAGTAACACAAAATTGAATGGAATCAAGAGTTTTTGGTTCGCTGCCATCAATTGCCAAAACTTCCAAGTTTTCAATCTGTAAATCAGGCAATAATTCTAAGTTAATGTCAGATCGATCGTATAATGATTGATTTTTGCTAATTACCGGATTTATTTGATTCACTGAAAGCGCTACATTTGGTTCTTTTGTGGCCAATAGTTTCGGCTCTTTTTCTAGCATCATTTTTTGATAGGTATGAATGACTTCTGTGGGTGAACCAATTTGTTTAATTTCTCCTCGATCCAAAATAATACAACGATCGCACAGATTTTGCACCGCGTAAAATTCGTGAGAAACTAGCAGAATAGCTCCTCCCCCAGCCGTGTATTCTTGTAGATAATTAATAAACTTTTGCCGAAAGCGAATGTCTCCACCGCCTAAAGCTTCATCAATAATAAAAATATCCGGTCGCATTTGGGTATAAATGGAAAAACATAACCGCAGTCTCATACCCGTGCTATAGCTACCAACTGGAGCATCAATAAATTCGCGAATGCCAGAATATTCGATAATTGCATCTACTACGTTATCAATTTGACGATGAGAAAATCCATGTATAGACAACTGATTGTAAATATTCTCCCGTCCAGTTTGAATTGGGTTAAGTCCGGCTTGATAGTCTATTAATACTACGCGATCGGTGTAATGAATAACTCGCCCTAAAGTAGGACGCAAAATACCCATTACTAAGTTAATGAGTGTACTTTTTCCTGCGCCATTATGTCCGATAACGCCAACAACTTCGCCCTGTTTGATCTGCAAATTGACATTTCTTAATGCCCAAAACTCACCCGGACGCAAAAAGTCGCCTCCATCTGGTAAACGGCGCAATTCTCGCCAAATATCGCTGGCTGTGTAGCACAATCCTAACTCTGGACGACGGCAAAAGCGTTTAGATAAATTTTCGATTTCTAATAGAATGCGTTCCATATACTAAATTAGCGATCGCTCCATGACATAAGGTAAACAAAGCCGACAAAACCACCAACCAGTCAATAGCAAAATTATACTAACTGGCAGCAATACTATTAAAATAATGATATTAAATTCTCCACTTCCATAAGCTAACCATCGAGCCGCTTCAAAAATATGGGTTAAAGGATTTAGCTGGTAGATTCGATACAACACGCCATCGGAACTAACTGGCACAAAAACGGGGGTGATGGCAAATAGAATCCAAGGAAAGAAATTCATAATATTTTCTAAGTCGCGGCTGAGCGCATTCCAGGGAGCTAACCATAAACCTATTCCTGTCCCCAAAACAACAATTAATCCCAAACAAATTAGCACTAAAGGCGCAGTAGTCGCAGGTGTGACCAGAAAAATGATAAAGACAAGCACCAAAACAGCTAGACGAACTAACGTACCGAAAATACATTGACCCAAGCTGGCCAAAACTAAACTCTCCATAGGAAATTTTTGCCTACTTAAAAGATGACGGTAATTAGAAAATAGGGTTCTTTGATTATTGAGAGCTTCTAGAAAAGTCTGAGCCATAATTAACCCAAAAATTCCATAAAGTTGAGGAGGAATTGCTCCTTTGTGTGCAGACAAGAAGCGCGATCGTTCTCCCAATGTTAGTAAAGCTGCTGTGACCAAGCAAGGAATAAAAGCCCAAAATAAACCTAACGTAGAATAACGGTATTGCTGTGCTATTCCTTGTAAAAATATAGATTTAGCTGTCCCAAAAGATTTTTTTAAATCATAAACTGCTAGCTTGATAAACTTTTTGGGTTGGTATAGTTGACTTGCCGCGCTATTAACTTTCATTCCTCTTGCTCTCCCAAAAATCAGGAAACAAAAATCTTAAATTCAGTAGGGGATCGACTTGACATAACTGCTTCTATACTTTAGCTTAAGTTACCACCAATCCCAACTATCCCTAAGTATTGACTTTGATTTTCTTTACAGCTATAGTCAAGATTGTGCAAAATATCAAATTTGCACTCAGACTCCAGTCAAAACATCAAAAAATTCCCAGATTTGCTTGAATTAAATGTTCTTCGATCGTGGTAAGCAGATTGTCTTTATCAGTTCTTGTCCCGAACCTTGGGGCGGCAGTGAAGAACTTTGGGCATCTGCGGCGCAGATTTTAGCAGAAAAAGGTCAAAAAGTAAAGGCGTACAAAACACTTGTAGTCGATCGACACTCCCGTATCCTAAAGCTACAATCTTCTGGAATACCTGTAGTAGACATTTATCGTCTGAAATTTTCCAGGCAACTTCGATACCTGAACAGAATTATACCTGGTAGATGGCAATTTTTACCGTTAGATCCGATCGATATTATCCTAGCTCATCAATTGAAAAAGTTGCAGCCTGATTTAGTAGTAATTTCTCAAGGTGAAAATTTTGACGGGTTGAGATTTGCTAATATTTGTTTTCGCCAGAAATTATCCTATGTAATTATTTGCCAAAAAGCAGTTGATTGCTACTGGCCACACGATGAAATACGTCCAGTAATGCAGGAAGTATTTCGGAGTGCTAAACGCTGTTTCTTTGTGGCGGAACACAATTTATTGCTCACAGAAGCTCAGATTGGGGAAAAACTTAATAATGCGGAAGTAGTGAGAAATCCTTATTGCGTTAGTCCCTCCAACTTGCTACCTTGGTCTGACATTAATGATGGTTTATACCTAGCTTGTGTGGGTCGGTTGTTTATCTACGATAAAGGACAAGACATTCTGTTAAGAGTATTAGCTCAAGAGAAATGGAAAAAAAGAAAGCTTTATGTCAATTTTTTCGGACAAGGAATTCATCGGGAAGCGCTAGTTGGTATGGCTAAATACTTGAATATTACTAATGTTAGTTTCCCTGGCTTTATTGAAGATATTACTGAGGTTTGGCGTCATCATCACGCTCTAATATTGCCCTCAAGATGTGAGGGTTTACCATTAGTTTTAGTAGAAGCAATGATGTGTGGCAGGTTGGGAATTGTTACAGATGTAGGTGGTATACCAGAAATAATAGAAGATAATCTCACTGGATTTTTAGCGGCTGGAGCTAATTTTCATGCCTTAGATGAAGCTATGGAAAGAGCTTGGAGTCAACGCTATGAATGGGAAAAAATAGGACAAAAAGCAGCACGGTCTATCCGCAATATTATCAAATCCGAGCCGAGCGAAGATTTTGTTACTAAGTTAATGGAAATAATTTCTTAAATAATCGATTTAACCGAACACGACAGCGGTTTGCAGATGCGTGAGTGGACATAATTTTGTGCGATCGCTCACTCAACCGCTATTTTAAATGCTGTACCTCACTTATTTGCAAGCCGCTGTATTTTACGGGATTCTCACTATCATTCACCGCTCCCGTAGGATTCGTTGACAATCTTGCCGCGAAACACCACATAGTTATAGATGTTGTAGGACAAGACAATCGGAATCAAAAAACCGATGAATGTCAACATAAAAACTAGGGAACTTGGGGATGCTGCGGCTTGGTAAATTGTAACGCTGGGGGGAATAATTTTCGGGAAAATTACAAATCCCAATCCTATAAACGATAGGGAAAAAATGAGAAATGTCCAAACCAAGGGAGCATTTTCTTGGCGACGCTGGAGACTTCGCAACAGTAAAGCTACTAACACGATACCTAAAATGGGAATGAGTCCGAAGATATAGACAAGCGGTGCTGTAAACAGTTGTGTTCTGGCTTGTTCGGAAAAAATCGGTGTGCTGATGGTGATGAAAATTGCACCTGCTAAGGTTGTCCAAGTGGCGAGCGTTGCGGTTTTATAATGGGTATTTTGCAACTCGCCACTGGTTTTGAGAATCAGATAGGTAGACCCAATCAACACATACCCTTGAATCAGAGTGAGTGCAACTACGATCGATCTCCAAGTCAGCCAATCCCATATCCCGCCAGCAAAGTGTCCGGCGGCATCTACTTTAATGCCTTCAAACACGCTACCGAGGGCAAATCCCTGCCCCAAAGCAGCCAGAAAACTGCCTATCCCAAAGGTGATATTCCAGATGAATTTGCGCTCGGCATTTTCCCGAAACTCAAACGAAACCGCTCGCAGAATCAAGCCTACCACCATAATCACCGCAGGCAGATAAAGGGCGTTCAAAATGGTGGCATAAGCGAGGGGAAATGCCCCAAACAGGGAACCGCCCATTAGCACCAGCCAAGTTTCGTTCGCGTCCCAGACATTTCCCAGACTCGTCATCAAAATACTGCGCCGTTCCTCGCTTGATGCTGTGAGGGAGAGAATCCCAACACCTAAGTCAAAGCCATCCAGCAAAACGTAAAGAAACAGAAACAAACCCAGAATGAAAAACCATACTTGGGGGAGAAACTGTTGTAAGGGTTGTAAAGGTTCCATTTCAGCTCCTATTGTTGCGTTTCTGCGGGACGCCGATCGCGTTCGTGTTGAGCGGGTTCTATATTTAGTTTGGGCTCAGTTGCTTCGTGAGGTGCGGCGAGTTGCAGGTTAGGCCCCTTACGTATAATTCTGCTCCCAAAATACAAAACAGCGACAAAAAAGACAATGTACATACTGGTTAAACCTGTGAGAGAAAACAAGACTTCCCCCGCAGGTATATGAGAAGCTGAATCGACGGTGCGTAGTTGATTGTACACGAGCCAAGGTTGCCTTCCCACACAGCGCACGATCCAACCCGTTTCTACAGCAATGTACCCCAAGGGGGCGGCAAACACCCAGCCACGCATCAGCCATTTCTGTTGGGCGATTGCTTCTGGCGATAGTTTACCGCGCAGCCATTGCACTGCACTCGCTAGCATCACTCCGACTAAAAATAAGCCAATTCCTACCATGATGCGGAACGAGTAGTAAATCAAACCAATCATATGGGGACGGTTGGCGGGTTGCCATTCTTTTAATCCCTTGACTGGCGTATCGAGGGCGGGTTTGACTTCCAGTAAGTAACTCAAAGCACCGGGGATTTTTATTTCCCATTCGTTGCGTTCGGCGCGATCGTTAGGTAATGCTAACACACTCCAACCGGCAGGCTGTCCGGCGGGGACGGTTTCCCACTGCGCCTCCATTGCCGCTAATTTGGCGGGTTGATGGTGGTATACTTGTTCGGCGCTCAGGTGTCCGATGAAAATTTGTAAGGGTGCAACGGCGATCGCAACTGCTAAAACGACTTTCAGCGATCGGGAAAAGAAAGCGACATCACGTTGTTGGAGGACATACCAGGCACTAATGCCGCCAATGACAAACAGCGAAGTCTCCAATGTAGCAAAGAACATATGCAGAAAGCTGTTTACCATGAACGGATTGGCGATCGCCTGAAAATAATCTTGTACCACAAACTTGCCATTGACAAACACTCCGCCAGCGGGAGTTTGCAACCAGGAGTTGGCTGACAAAATCCAAAATGTGGAAAGGTTGGCTCCAAATGCTACCAGTATTGTCGATATCCAGTGTACGATCGGCGGTACTCGTTCCCAACCAAACAGCATAATGCCCAGGAAACTAGCCTCCAGCATAAATGCCATCGTGCCTTCAAAGCCCAGCACCGTTCCAAAAAAGTCACCCACTGCTTCCGAGAAGGGTGCCCAGTTCAAGCCAAATTGAAACGCCATTGGCAATCCCGATGCTACCCCAATCCCAAAGTTCAGGATGTACAGCTTTGACCAAAAGCGGGCGTGGTGATAGTAATCCAAATTGCGGGTTTTCAGCCACAAACCCTCAATAATGACGAGATAAATAGCCATTCCCGTTGTTAAAACGGGCCAAAGCATATGAAAAATGGCCGTTAGCGCAAACTGAAGGCGCGATAGGGCTACGGTATTGGAAAGCAATTCTATCATGTTGGTTTTTGGTGTAATTTAAAACAGATGTTACAGCGGTCAAATATTTTGTAACTCTTGCATCTCAAATAAATCAAGCGACTCAAGGTCATATTTAACCAATTTATAGATTTATTTTATGGTTTCAGAAAATACAGCTAAAGGTATGGGAAATGGGGAAAGGGGAAAAAGGGAAAAAAAGGAGGTAGCCGATCGGCTGTCAAACAAATTTGAGCGATCGCCGCAGTGCGGGAGCATTTGGGCCATCAGCCATGCTGTTAGTTGGGTTCATAGTAACTTCTGTGTTGCGCCTACTGTTACCAATGATGACGAATCCCGAAACTTTGATGCTAGAAGGTGATTATAAACTTTTATAATCTCGTGTGTATTTTCTGGTGTTATGCAGTAGAATTATCTGAAATGATGGATGGAAGCAGAAAATAAATCTGGGTTCTCGGAATAATCAAAACTTTGTCGCTATACCTCATACACGGTTTATGGAAATGCTAACTTATCAAGCCCAGTTAGCGGGAGTAGCTGTGAAAATTGTCGAAGAAAGTTATACCTCTAAGTGTTCTTTTTGAGACAATGAACCGATAGTAAGCATTGCGAGTACAAAGGTAAGCGAATTAAAAGAGGTTTGTTTGGCGCTAGTGACGGTAGGCTGATTAATGCAGACGTTAATGGCAGTGCTAATATGGTTAGAAAAGTATTTCCCAACGCTTACACCGAGGGAATGCAGGGCGTGGTAGTACGTCCTCTAAGGGTCACACCTTACAAAATGGTTGTACCGGGCAAGTGAGATATTTGCCTAGAAAACCTGTAACTATATTGCTCTGTTGTAAAGTCAGCGTCGAAATTTCCAGTGCCAAGAATAGTCGCGATCGTCAACGGTAAAGGAGGAGTAGGTAAAACTACTACCGCTGTCAATTTGGCTGCTACTTTCTCAAAGAAAAGAAAAGTTCTTCTAGTCGATGCAGATATTCAAGGTTCTGCTACTTGGTGGATTGAGCGCAATAAGGAAAAATGGAACTTTGAGTTAGCCCAAGAGACAGACCCACAACTTTTGAGTAGTTTACGCCAGATAGAAGGGTATGATTTAGTAGTGGTGGATACGCCTCCGGCGCTGCGATCGGAAGCATTAGCGGCGGTAGTGTCGATCGCCGATTATCTCGTTTTGCCAACACCACCAGCGCCGATGGATCTGGCTGTGCTGATTGATACGGTACGTCAAGCAGTTACGCCGATGGGTATTGCTCATCGCGTGCTTCTGACTAGAGTCGATTCTCGCAGTTTGGGGGAAGCGCTGGAAGCCCAAAACACCCTCCTGGAGTTGGGAATCCCCGCCTGCAATGCCTTTGTCCGCTCCTACAAAGCCCACGAACGAGCGGCGCTGGAGGGCGTGCCGATCGCGGAATGGCGAGGGAACAATGCACGGGAAGCTGAGGCTGATTACCGCCGCGTGGCTGATGAACTACAGCGTGATTGGAGAAAATAATGGCTACTAGAAAACGGATTTCCGATTTGCTACGTCAAGAAGCGCAAAAATTACCCGAAAATGAAGATAAACCCACCATCGATACTACTGCTAAGGTGGTTGTAGAAGAAGAAGCGCTAGTAGTAACCGAATCAGCAACAGATAAAGTAGACCAAAATACTGAGAAAGATTCTAGTCCAACTAAGGCTGAGTTAGAGGCAACGATTGCCGAATTAAAAGCAGCTTTGGCACAAACGAAGGAATTAGAAATCGCTCATCAACACGAAGTTTCTTTGCAGCAACAAGTGATTGATTTACAAGCAGAATTAGGAGAACAAAAATCTCTGGTTCAAAAGTTGCAGCAAGATTTAGAACAAGTTAAAGCACTCAAAGCGGAACTGGAGAAAACTAAAAAAGAAGCTTTGAAATTGGCAGAAGCTAATTCTAAATTGATTGAAGAAAACAATGCTTTCAAGAAAGAAAAGGAAAGTATTCAAACGCTGAAATTAGAACTAGAGAAAACTAAAAAAGAAGCTTTAGAATTAGCCGAAAGTAATTCTAAATTGATTGAAGAAAACAATGGTTTCAAGAAAGGAAAGGAAAGTATTACTACCCGCACCTACAAACCAATCGAGCGTAAAATAGGCACAAATTCGCCAAATGAAAGTAATAAATCTGATGATTTTGCTAACAAAATGTGGTTGTTGGATTAGTCGCTTTGTAAGTTGAATTAGGGGATGGCTTACAGTGCGCTTCCTCTGAGTTTCCAGGAGCGATCGGCGTTCAATAAGTTTTTCAAGCAAAGACTTTCCCGCCTTTGCTTGAAAACTCTCTAAGTAGAAAGGCAGCTATAGTTTAAGTGATACTAAATATCCTTTTATGATTCCCTTTTTAAATGCACCGCAAAGGACGCAAAGAACAGGAAGAAAATAAAGAGAGTATTTAACCAGGATTGGGTATGAAGATATTAATGGAAGAATATCTAAACAAATACCTAAAAACCGAGTTTCTTCAAGAAACCCGGTTTCTGTTTAACCAAAATCTATTACGCTGGTTGTGCTTGTCCCTGAAGCAGTTTAATAATTGAGGTTTTTTCCAGCAATCCTACTAACACACCATTATGGCGAATTACTGGTAATTGAGTCAGGCTTTGTTCTTCCAGTAGCGTTGCTACTTCCAACAGCGATCGATCTGATTTAACAGTCTTAGATTCATCAATCGATCGCGTTAGTTCTGTAACTTTAATTTGCGGCCAAAGTTCGAGAGAAACTGTTTTGAGGTCATCAACTGCGATCGCACCTACCAACTGTCCGTCTTCATCGGTGACTAAGAACTTGCGCCAGCGATTTTGTCCGATAACGTAATCGTTAGCAAACTTTCTGAGGGAAATATCGGCTGACACAATCGGACTGTTGGGAATTACGGCATCTTCTGCTGTCAATCCTGCCAGTTTATCCTGAACTGTCGCAGATTGGGCAGACTGTCCGGCGTTTTGCAGCAAGAACCAACCGACTAACAAATTCCAGAAGTTGGCGGTACTGCCGTATAATACCAAAGGCAGCAAACCGGAAGCGATCGCAATCCAACCGAAGATTTGACCGACGCGACTGGCAAAGATAATACCTTTATAAGGATTGCCAGTAATTTTCCAAACAGCAGCTTTGAGGATATTGCCACCATCCAAAGGTAAGCCAGGAATTAAGTTAAATAGCGCTAAGGCTAAGTTAATCGAGGCTAGCAATCCTAAAATAGCTGCCAGTGGCCCAGAAATAGGCGTGCCTACGCCAATGGCTGTGAAGATACCGAAGAGAAGTAAGCTAACAATAGGGCCTGCGATCGCAATCCAAAATGCTTCAGCTGGTGTCTTGGACTCTTTCTCCAATTGCGCTAAACCACCAAACAGAAACAAATTGATCGATTTAACTTCAATTCCCTGACTAATGGCGACAAAACTGTGTCCTAATTCGTGCGCCAAGACAGAGGCAAATAACAGCAACCCTGTCACCAATCCCAATATCCAAGGTAATGGCCCAAACAATCCTGGAAATGCCGCAGCTAGTCCATTTCCGTATGTCCAAGTTACCAAACCCAGGATTAAGAACCAAGATGGATGGACGTTAAAGGGAATACCAAACAGGTTGCCAACGCGAAAAGTGCCGTTCATGACGACTCCTCTGATTTCAGCTTTGAGAGTTTGATTTTGCTCTCTTGTTTCGAGTGTAACGAAACGTAAAGCGATTTTTCATAATTCAACTATCGCGTTAGCCGTCCGTTCAGGTTCGGTTTAACGAACTGTAGGGTGGGAAACGCCCACCAATTAATAGAGACTGGTCATAATAGAATCAGCTTTCGTAGCTTTCGTAGGTTGGGTTGAGGTAACGAAACCCAACATTGAACGACGTTTTGTTGGGTTTCGCGGCTGCAATACCCAACCTACAATTATGGGCATACTAGAATTAGTACGGCCAAGCTTTCGTAGGTTGGCTTGAAGTAACGAAACCCAACATTGAACGACGTTTTGTTGGGGTTCGCGCCTGCTCAACCCAACCTACAATTCTGGGCATAATAGAATTAGTACGGCCAAGCATTACAAAAGTCGATCGCAAATCAGATTATGTCAGTCTCCGACAGCAAAATTACTCGTTCCTACAACCAAGAAGAAATCCAGCAAATTCTCCATCTGGCGATTTCTCGTCAAAATTACGAAGGTGAATTCACCCGCGAACAGTTATTGGAAATTGCGGCTGAGTTAGAAATTCCGCCCGAAAATCTGGCGCTGGCAGAACAGGAGTGGCTGGCCCAGCAGGGAGAAATAGAAAAGCGGCAGGCTTTCAATACCTACCGCCGTGGGAGATTGCAGAAAAGTTTTGGCAAATTTGCGATCGTCAATACATTTTTGGTGCTGTTGAACCTAGTTAGTGCCGGCCAGATTACTTGGTCGCTTTATATTTTATTATTCTGGGGATTAGGGCTCGGTCTTAATACTTGGAATACTTTTTTGTTGCAGGGTGAAGAGTACGAAAGAGCATTCCAGCAGTGGTATCGCAATCACCAGTTACGGACATCAGTTAGTAGCTTTTTCAATAAGTTGCTGAAGGCTTGGTAGACCAATAAAGAGAATAACGCTAATTTAGCAGCAGTATGGAGTGATATCTTCTCCGCAAACATCGGCCAGGAAAGTTAAAGCGCGAAAACGCAAGCTCATCAACTGGTCGTAGAGAGGATTCAGTTTGCACATAGGCGGGATGTGGAAAAGCGTATGTCCGAATACCTGCACATCTCTTTCAAAGGGACATTGGGAAGGGATGAGTTTGCATAATGCTTTGGCTACTTTCGAGTCGCGCACTTCAATTGATTCTAGCCACTGGCGTACTGGATGAAGAATGGTTTCGATCGCGCTTTGAGATTTCAGGTTTGTTTGAGAAGAAGTGCTGCTGATAAAAGACATAATTCACCTGCACGAGACTTCTAAGTGGAAGAATTTCTTTGATATCTTTATCATCACTTCCGCTTTAAGTTTTTCCGGTGATGCAAACTAGAATTGTTTGTGATAAATTTAGAAGTTGCTGGTGATGTGACTCCTATAGAGTTGCGATCTCTATCGTCTCCAACTGTGATTTGTATCACTTCTACTCAAATTGCGATCGAAATTAATACATATTGTTATCTTTGATACTGTTTATATAGCAGTTTAATTAAAATAGAAGGCATAAGGTCTAAGACGACTTCAGTCCTGTCATCATTAAAGATGCCCTATGTCAGAGCTTAACTACACAGTTCCCATTCTCACAACACCAGAAGAAGTGGAACAAGCTATTCAACGGTACAAAGCTAGTGACCTCAGCGGTTCTGAACTCCTCATCCAGTGGCAGGCTATTCGCGATGCCTCCCTAAATCAGGTTTTCTCCGCTGCTGATAGCGATAAAGTTCCCGGTCAAGATAGCTATTAAATCAGATCGTCAAAACCTAATCTGGAGAAGCTTTTTTTGGCTTCACCAGATTCATCTGGGAAATAAAACAAGTCAAAAATAAGAGGGAGAAGGAGGAGGGAAAAGGAAAAAGGAAAAGCCAAAATATTACTCCCTTCCCGCCGTAAGATTATCGATCGCAAGCTACCTGTTGTTCTTTTCTCCCCCACTCTCCCTCTCCCTCTTCCCTAACCCCTAACCCCTAACCCCTATCCCCTATCCCCTAGAAAAGATCAACCAGAGAAAAACACCAGCAAAAACCCACCTAAATACAGCAACAGAACGAAGAAACTCTCAAAGCCGATGTTGCCAATCCCGTGTTCTTCCCGACGCAACAAGCCCAAGAGTAAAATACCAGTCATCAGGATAGTTAAGGCAAGGACAAAAACTTCGTCTTGCGTTAAAGCTTGATAAATCGAGCCGTGGGGATAAACTAAGTCGCACAAAGCTAAAACCAATACGTCGAAGCTATTGCCACCCAAAACACCGCTAACTGCTAGAGTATAAGCCCCACGCTGTACAGCCGCTATTGTGGTCACCAGTTCCGGGAGTGAGGTTGATATAGCAGTGAAGAGACTGCCAACCGCATTCTCGGAAAGACTTGTAGAGTCGGCAATGGCGACTCCCGCTTCTTCCACTCCATAGCCTGCAATGCCAAGAATGAGGGCAAGGAAAAAGAAACGCAACCACAACCCAATTAATCCCGGACTATCTGACTCGGTTGCTTGCAGTTCCTCAACATTTGCCTTTTCTGTCTGGTGGGGTTTCCACATAGGCAGATTTTGTGCATCGGCGACGAGACGCAAACCGAAAATATATGTGGCTACGAGTGCGATCGAAGCGGGATGAATTCCCCAAATACTAACCGATGGATAAGCCCTCGTCAGCAGAGGAATAGCCAGTAAAACGATCAGCAGAGTTCCTTGCGTCAGAGTAGCAGCATCAGCCGCTGCGTATTCCAGATTAGCTTCTAGGTAAGTGATATCGGCAATTCCCAGAAATGCCGTTTGCGCGGCGATATCGCCCAGTGCGTTGCTAATTGCCAGTCCCGGATAGCCAGAGGCGGCAGCTGTGACTGAGGTGACAATCCCAGGTAAGGAGGTGCTGAACCCCAAAAATAGGGCACCCATCAGCGCTTGTCCCAGTCCGGTTTTTTCGGATAGACGATCGGCTATAGCCGTCATCCAGCTACCGCTGATGGCAATTGCCAAAGCTGAAACCAAAAATATACCTATATTAATGGCGAGCGATCGGTCAACAAATTCTAGCATTGATGTAATTTAGTTTTCTGTTCCCATTCCATCATCAGTCTGTTGCCCATAAAAGATATTCTTGAAAAAGAGAGATTCTTAAGGGCAGGATCTTAAAGATTATGGCAAGTGGAGACAATCGGGAAGCAGAGATTAACCCATCTGAGGTTGTCGCATCGCCATTTCAGTCGTTTTTGAACGACTTGCATCTCAAGTACCAGTCACTGCGGGATGGTAAGGTAGCGACTTACATCCCGGAACTGGCAAAGGCAAACCCGGATTTGTTCGGTATCTGCGCGATCTCGTTGGACGGTCGGGTTTTCGAGGTGGGCGATTGCCATCAGTTATTTACAATTCAATCTATTTCTAAGGTATTTGTGTATGGAATGGTGCTTGAGGATCGCGGACGCGATTATGTTTTGAGTAAAGTTGGTGTGGAACCGACGGGAGACGCATTTAATGCGATCGTCTTAGATGAACGATCGAAACGACCATATAATCCAATGGTGAATGCGGGTGCGATCGCTACTACCAGTTTAATCAAAGGTGCGGGGCCAACAGAACGCCTGAATCGAATGTTAGATATGTTCCGCCGATATATCGGTCACAACGATATTTTTATCGATATATCAGTTTTTATGTCAGAACGAACTACCGGACATCGCAACCGGGCAATGGCTCACCTCATGCACCATTTTGGCATGATTGACGAAAAAATTGATGAAGCGATCGACTTATATTTTCAGCAGTGTTCTTTAATGGTTAACTGTCACGATTTGGCAGTGATGGCGGCGACTTTAGCTAACAATGGCATCAATCCGATAACGGGAGAACAAGCTGTCGATAGTTCTTATGTTAAAGATATTCTCAGCGTTATGTACACCTGCGGTATGTATAACTATGCCGGTGAGTGGGCGTACAAAGTCGGACTTCCCGCCAAAAGCGGCATTAGTGGGGGAATTATTGTTGTAGTTCCCAATCAAATTGGTATTGCTGTGTTTTCTCCGTTACTGGATGAAAGGGGTAACAGCGTTCGCGGTGTGAAAGTTTGCGAAGAACTCTCCCGACATTTTGGATTGCATCTGTTTGATTTGGCGATGGGGAGATGTAAAGTTGTGGAAATGTTGTCTAATCCCAAGAATATCTAGCAGATTATTTTACCTTTTTTTACTGTTTTTGCGGCGTTTTGCTATCAAGCCAAAACCTAAAATACTAAGAATCAAAGCGGTCAGCAAAATCGTAAATTGAGGAATAGAAAAGCTAGAAGACTTTGACTTATCTTTTATCGTAGGAGAGGCCAACTCTACTAATAACTTATGAGCGGCGGTTGTGGGGTGAATGTTATCCCAAAATAAATAGCGATCGGGATTACTGCATTTAATTGGTACTTTGAAACACGGTTCGGTTACATTAGTAAAGCCGTATTTGCTCGGATTGCTGCCAACTTGGTTAAAGATAGAGTTAACATCTAAATATTTCAATTTGATATCGGCATTTAATTGCTGCCGCAAATTGTCGATCGCAGCAGCTAATTCCCTGTTATGTTTGGCGGTCAAATTGCTGAGTATAGAGGCGCGTTCGCTTGTTCGCGTTCCCGGAAGCTTACCTAAATCCGGCAAATTAACTACGACAATATTTTTCCCGCCAACAGCGGCGATCGACTTCACCGCATTGGTTAAATTATTAACAGGTGCAGTAGTATCTGTTCCCCCGCCCAGATAATCATTCGCACCAGCCCATATAATATAAAGAGGATTGCGATCGCTTGTAGATTTAGTGGCTTTAAACTTTTCGATTTGTGCTAACACCCCCAGAGGTAAACTTTGCGAATCCCCAGTCGTAGCACCTCCGTAAGCAAAATTATTATTTAGATTTAAAGGTAATTTCAAATCAGATGCGAGATATTCTACCCAAACAGGGCCATTAGAATATCGTCCTTTAAAATAAGGCGGACTGAGAGGATTTTCTTTGTCAGTAGCTTGGTAAACATTGCCAATATCGGAGAGACTATCACCAAAAACGTAAATGCGATCGAAACTTTGTGCCGAAGTTGCACTTGGAAGCAATAAACCAGTAGAAAGCGCGATCGTAACTGCCGCAGTAGCGATCGTCACATTTTTGTTCAACATATTATTTAAGGTCTTACCAGTTCTTTTACTTTGTAACAAATTTTCGCGGCGATCGCTCGGCTTGCAGGATATAAAATCACCTGGTAAAATAAGCTTTAAAATCTATTCGAAGTGTCATAAGTAATAGAGGATAAAAAATGAGGGCAAATCCTGGGGGACAAGTTGCGCCAGAGGAAGTGATCGGACGCGATCGACTAATTCAACGCTTGTGGGACATTTTGGATAGACAGAGCCTTGTGCTGAGTGCTGAACGCCGGATGGGAAAAACTTGCGTAATCAAGAAGATGGAAGCGGAAGCACCAGCAGACAAATGGCCAATTTATCATGACTTGGAAGAAGTGCGATCTCCCTTGGAATTCGTCGAAACATTATGGGAGCGTGTAGAAAAATATTTGGGTGGATTGAGGCGGACAGCAAGGCGGACGCGCCAGCTATTGACGCAACTGGGGGGGGCAGAATTTAGTGGCTTCAAGTTCCCTAGTGTTGCGGCTCCCCATTGGAAAACACTACTAACTCGAACTATTGAAGATTTGGTTGAAAATAAAGATCGCACGGTAATTTTGTTTTGGGACGAAGTGCCGTATATGCTGGGTAATATCGGCGACGAAGCGGCGATGGAAGTGTTGGATACTTTGCGATCGATCCGTCAAACGTACCCTGAAATTAGGATGGTATTTACAGGTTCGATCGGCTTACATCATGCGATCGGTTCTCTCAGACTAGCAGGATATGCGAACGCCCCAACCAATGATATGTACATTGAGGATGTACCGCCTTTATCTCCAACTGACGCCACAGAATTAGCACGTCAGTTACTTGAAGGTGAAAATATTTCTACGCCTGATTTACAGATAACATCTGCCGACATTGCACAAGCCGTGGATAATATTCCCTTTTACATTCACCACGTTGTTGAGCAATTAAAATCGCGGGGTGGTGTTATTAGTGCAGCAACTGTCACTGAAATTGTCAATAGTTCCTTGACAGATCCGCTCAGTCGTTGGGACATGGTTCACTATCGGACGCGGATTGATACTTACTACAATGACGAAAAGCGTCCTTATGCCCTAAATTTGCTGGATAGCTTGGCGGTTACGAACCAGCCTTTATCATTTAATGAATTGTTCGATAATCTCAAGTCTAACCCAACAATACAAGACCGCGAAATAGCACTGACTGTGATAACCTTGTTACAGCGTGATTATTACATTGTTCAAGAAAATAGCGGTAAATTTATCTTCCGTTATCCGCTAATTAAACGTTACTGGCAGTTGACCAGAGGGCTAACAGCATGACAAGCAATTTCATATCTCGCTTCACCCCCAGTTTAATGAAGCAGGAAACTCTGGAAACTATCTTTGTGCAGCGTCATAGTTTAGCACAAGATTTGGTAGAAAAAATCCGTATAAGTGCTACGACAGCCAATAAACATTTCCGACTTTTAGTTGGGATGCGGGGTATTGGCAAAACGCACTTAATAGCACTGATTTATCACCGCGTTTCCAAAATCGAGGATTTGCGAGATAAATTGCTGATCGCGTGGTTAGCGGAGGAAGAGTGGGGGGTCACATCATTTTTGGAGTTCCTGCGACGGATATTTTGGGCGCTTGAGAAAGAATATCCAGAAGAATATAATGCTCAGCTAAACCAGAAAGTTAAGGAACTAGAGGCAATTTATAAGTCATCACCTGATGAGGCTACACATACAGCCAAAGCTTTGCTTAAGGATTTTGTCGGTAAGCGTACCCTGCTGCTGCTGGTAGAAAACTTAGATGATTTATTTGACGCTTTGGGTGAGATTGGACAAAAGCAACTTCGGGCATATATTCAAAATTATTCATTTTTGACAATTTTGGCAACAGCACAGAGTTTATTTGATGGAGTTAGGTTGCAAGATTACCCTTTCTATGGCACTTTTTATTCTCATAACTTAGAAAAGTTAAAGGTAGATGAGGCGGTTGATTTGTTGAAAAAAATTGCTAACTTACAGGGTGATAGCGAACTAGAATCTTTCATCCAAACGTCAACAGGACAAAATCGCATCAAAGCAGTCCATCACCTTGCTTGTGGGAACCACCGCATTTATATTATATTCGCAGAATTCCTCACTCGAAAGAAGTTAGATGAATTGATCGAACAATTTAATCGGACGGTGGATGAACTGACGCCATACTATCAAGGGCGGATGGCATGGCTTTCGCAGGAAGAAAGAAAGATTGTGCAGTTTTTGTGCGATCGACAAGGTGCTATTCCTGTACAAGAAATTGCGGAATCCTGTTTGATGGAAGCTGAAGAAGCTTCTAGTAACCTTAATGAGCTTGAGAGAAAAGGGTATGTAATTTCTGAAAAAATCGGAGGCAAATATTTTTACGAACTACAAGACCCTCTGATGCGCCTTTGCTCGGAAGTCAAACAAAAGCGGAAAGAGCCGATAAAGTTATGCGTAGACTTTCTGCGAAAATGGTATTCACGGAATGAATTAGAGGAGCAATCAAAGTCTCCTTCAAACAATATATCCGAGTTGGAACTTGTGCTGGCGGCACTTAAGAAAAGTGAAAAAAATGAACCTGAAGATAAGCGTATACCAGCCTTGTGGGAGGAATATGAAACTCATATTAAAAAGACCGACTTTGACGATGCTTTAGAAGAAGCAAACAAACTGGTAAAAATTCGTGGTAATGTTTCAGACTTTTTAGCCGTGGCATTTCCACAGCTTTTTCTGCGACGCTATAATGAAGCCTTGGAATTCTGTAACAAAGCAATTAAGATTGAACCGAACAATTCAATAGCTTGGTGGGGACGAGGTAAAGTATTTTACGAACAAGAAGACTATGATAAAGCCTTAGAATCTCTTGACGAAGC
Source organism: Aerosakkonema sp. BLCC-F183 (assembly GCF_041929145.1). Taxonomy (NCBI): domain Bacteria; kingdom Bacillati; phylum Cyanobacteriota; class Cyanophyceae; order Aerosakkonematales; family Aerosakkonemataceae; genus Aerosakkonema; species Aerosakkonema sp. BLCC-F183. Next base: position 39,285 of record NZ_JBHFNU010000074.1, read on the forward strand.
ATATAAGCTCGATCCCCACAATCCGATAATTTTGTTTGAGTGGAAGCGCTGCTATCTCAAAAACAAAGAAAAAAAAGGCGAAAACGATGACTTAGAATCCTTGGATAGGGAAATTGAGCGTAACCCGAATAATATAGAAGCTTGGAGCAATCGAGCTTGGAAACTGTCTGCACTGGGAAAGTATGAGCAAGCTTTAGAGTCATACGATAAGGTAATTTCTCTTGACCTTCTTGATGTATCGGCTTGGAGCAATCGAGGCTGGGTGCTGTGCGGACTCGAACGCTACAATGACGCTTTGGCTTCCTACAATAAAGCGATCGAACTTGAACCGAATTATAGCTGGGCTTGGTGTCAAAAAGGCTGGGTACTGGAGCTATTAGAAAAATGGAATAAGGCGTTAGAATCCTACGATAAAGCGATCGAACTAGGCGAAAAATATGCCTGGATTTTCTTCGCCCGCGCTCAAGTACTGCTAGCATTGAATGAATGGGAAGACGGTTGTGCAGCCTTGGATAAAGCGCTAGCAGAGTATGCGTATGCAGAGGAAAATGCAGCTGATACGACAACAATTATCCGTAACTTATTCAACGATATTCACCATAATGAAATGTGGTTAGCTCGGATTAATAAGCTAATAGTAATTTACAATAAACATAAATTAATTGTTGAATTAGGACAAGGAATAGTGCGAAGCATTCCTGCATTAATGTCAGAAATGATCGGCGACAAGGCAGCACAAAAATGGTTGAAAGTATGGCGGGAATTGACGAGCGAATATAAAGAATTTCAAATAACTCTCCGCCTGCTCAATGCTGCGGTTGAATATAAGGTGAGGAAAGGCGATCAGCGTGTTTTGCTGGAATTAGCGATCGAAGAACGACAACTGTTAGAACCTTTGTTGGGAGCGATCGAACCGATTAATATGAAGGTAAAATAAGAGGAATATAAAAAATATCCGGGTTATCAAATGAAAATCACTTACGACTCTGAAGCTGATGCACTTTACATCAGTTTAATAGAAAGCGATCGCCAATGCAGAACTTTACGTTTAAATGAAGACATTGCTTTAGATATTGCCGAAGGGGAATTACTCGTAGGTATTGAAATTTTGGATGCAAAACAGGTATTGGGAAAAGGCGAACTACCTTCTGTTGTGCTAGAAAATATCGCTTTTGTGGAATTAAAACAAGAAGCATTAAAGGAATGAAATTGTTTGGCCAATCCGCATTGACAGTTAAATGCTCAACAGCAGAATGAGTGCGATCGCGGCTGAGTTTATCTGCAAATTTAGCAACGAATTAACCTTATGCTCCCCCAACGATACTCTCTAAGAGATGCAATAAATACTATCAAAGAAAATCGAGATAAACTAGAAATTGAACTTGGTAAAAAAAAGCTCGATCGATTGCTATTTAACCTCAAAGAAATTAGCTTAGATTTGGAAAGCATTTCCAAACAGATAATTGATGTAGCAAAAGGAGAGCCATAAATAGAAAAGCTTACAAAAATATTTGATTTTTTCCAATATGGTTCTATTCCTCACATTTTAGGACATTTAGAGACAATAGAAGAACTACTGGAAGAAGAATCTAGCGATAGCGAAACATCTGGCGATATTCACTCCAAAAACGCAGCAGCAGAAACATGGAAAAACTCAGCTAATTTTTGCATTTGAGTTGCCGTCATTTCCCGTTCCCCATTCAGTATCTCAGATACCTGTACTTCATTTTCCGATATACGAACCAAGTCTTTTGCTTCTATATTATCTTCCACCATCAAAGCTTTCAGCAGCTTGACTCCTTTCAAAACTGGCATTATCTCATGTTTTTGTTCGTAATTATAAACTAAAGTACCAAGTACGTTTAAGTAGTCGCGATCGTCTTGGGTGATATTCTTTTTATCCAAAATAGAATTAATCCGATTTTGAGTAGCGGTTAACTCAGCTTCACAAGTAATCGGACGTGGCGGAAATGTAGTAATTAGTTCCATATAGTAGCTGCTAGGAGTTTTTAAACCAGTCGTAATTTTTCCAAGTCTTATTATCATATTCCGCATGAGTTAAAACACTGCGGATAAACACTATTTGCTCATCGTAATCAATGAAAGTAATCAAGCGATTTTGATTACGCCTTTATTCTCTTCCACTTCTCTGGAGCGTCCTCTCTTCCTGGATCGGTTCGTTAACAAGGTGATGTTTAACCAGAATTTAGTTGTTGAATTCAATTGCTTTCCTAGAAGCTGAATACGTCGAATTCCTAGAAAATTTATATTTACTTGAAAATTTAAAGTTTATTTTAATTTTTTTGTTTCCTCCCCCCTAGAAAAATATTTATGTTATCACCGATAATATAAGAGCTACCGAACGCAAGCTTACTAAGTGCCGATCGTTCTCAAAGCTATTTCGCTGAAACCCCTACCATGATTGTCTTATCTGGCTATAGCATCTTTTCGGAAATTTACTCAAGTTCGAGAACAGTGGTATACAGAGGACTGCGGCAGTCGGATTCTCAACCTGTCATCCTGAAAATGATGCGGAGCGAGTATCCCAGCTTCAACCAACTTGTTCAGTTCCGGAATCAGTATACCATAGCCAAAAATCTTAACCTACAAGGCGTCATTCAACCGTACAGCCTAGAAAACTACTGTAACGGTTTTGCCCTAGTCATGGAAGACTTTGGCGGAATTTCATTGAAAGACTATACAAATACTCGTCCCGTAATCCTATCAGAATTTCTTGACATTGCCATTCAAATTACCGCCACATTAGAAAAACTGCATCGCCATCGGGTGATTCACAAAGATATCAAACCCGCCAACCTGTTAATAAACCCCGATACAAAAGAAATTAAAATCACCGACTTCAGTATTTCTTCCCTTCTTCCCCGCGAAAGTCAAGCACTTGTTTCACCCAACGTCTTGGAAGGTACCCTCACTTACCTGTCTCCCGAACAAACAGGACGAATGAACCGAGGGATTGATTATCGCAGCGACTTTTACTCCTTGGGTATCGCATTCTACGAGCTGCTGACCGGACAGTTACCCTTTACTACAACCGACCCAATGGAGTTAGTATACTGTCACATTGCCAAGCGTCCCCCTTCGGTACACAGTATTAACCCGGAAATTCCCCAAGTTATTTCTGATATCGTTGAGAAACTGATGGCGAAGATGACGGAAGAGCGCTATCAGAGTGCCTTGGGGTTGAAGCACGACCTAGAAATCTGCCAGCGAGACTGGGAAAATTCTGGAAAGATTGCCAATTTTGCGTTAGGTGCGCGGGATATTTCCGATCGCTTTCTCATCCCCGAAAAACTCTACGGTAGAGAAAATGAAGTCGCTACCCTGCTGGCGGCGTTCGATCGCGTCGCGTGTCCCCAGGACAATCCAGTCAGTAGAGAAGAAAACAGGGACAATAGAATTGGAGGAGAATTTAACCCCCAATCCCAAATCCACAATCCCAAATCCAACATCGAAATAATGTTGGTGACAGGTTATTCAGGAATTGGCAAAACCGTCGTCGTCAACGAAGTCCACAAACCGATCGTGCGGCAACGCGGCTGTTTCATTAGGGGAAAATTTGACCAATTCCAGCGCAACATTCCTTTTTCTGCACTCGTGCAAGCTTTGCGCGACTTGATAAGTCAACTGCACAGCGAAACTCCTCAACAATTAGAACAGTGGAAAGTAAAAATTCTCGATGCAGTTGGAGAAAACGGACAGGTAATTATTGATGTTGTTCCCGAACTAGAACTACTGATAGGGGCACAGCCACCAGTGCCGGAATTAGAACCAAGTGCCTCTCAAAATCGGTTTAACTTGGTGTTTTTAAAGTTTATGCGCTCCTTGAGCAGCCCAACTCATCCTCTGGTGATATTTTTGGATGATTTGCAGTGGGCAGACTCTGCTTCTTTAAAGTTAATCGAATTGTTGATGAGCGAAACCGATATGGGCTATTTGTTGCTCATCGGTGCTTATCGAGATAACGAAGTTTTGAACGGGCATCCTTTGATGCTGACCTTAGAGGAACTTCGCAAAAAAGAGATAACTGTTAATACAATTACCCTCGCACCTTTAAATTCAAACAACTTAAATCGTCTGATTGCCGACACGCTCATCTGTCCGCCAGAAATTGCCCTGCCGCTTACCCAACAGGTTTATACAAAAACTAAGGGAAATCCCTTTTTTAGCAATCAATTTCTCAAAGCTTTATATGAAGATGGATTGATTAATTTTAATTTTGAGGCGAGGTATTGGCAATGCGATCTCGCTCAAGTTAAGGCGCAGTGTTTGACAGATGATGTGGTGGAGTTTATGGCGCTTCAGTTACAGAAGTTGCCGGCAACTACTCAGGAAGTGCTGAAACTGGCTGCCTGTATTGGCAACTCTTTTGATTTAAACACTCTTGCGATTGTATACGAGAAGTCGCCCGCAGAAACGGCAGCCGATCTGTGGAAAGCGCTGCAAGAAGGGTTGATTATACCCAAAAGCGAAATTTACAAATTTTTTCAATCAAGCGATCGCAATTTATTACTAACAGCCAATGAGTCAGAATTTCAGCAATTACAGATTGCCAATTATGAATTAGCTGCTTACAAATTTTTGCACGATCGCGTCCAGCAAGCAGCTTATTTTCTAATTCCAGAAGAGCGAAAAAAAGCTACTCACCTAAAAATTGGGCAACTGCTATTGAGCAATACACCTGTAGAGCGACAAGAAGAGAATATTTTAGATATTGTCAATCAGTTAAATTATGGAGCCCCGTTAATTAGCGATCCAGCCGAACGCAGTCAATTAGCGCAACTGAATCTGATTGCCGGACGCAAAGTAAAAGCTTCAACGGCTTACACTGCTGCACTCAGATACTTAAACAGTGGCATGAAATTGCTGCCAAAAGATAGCTGGCAAAATCATTACGATCTGACATTAGCTTTGCACGAAGAAGCCGCAGAAGCTGGATACTTATGCGGCAAATTCGATCTGATGAATTCGCTATTTGAAGATGTGCTGCAACAAGCTAAAACTTTGCTGGATAAAGTAAAAGTTTATGAAGTTAAACTTCAGGCTTATGCAGCGCAAAAGAAGTTTGTAGAAGCGATAGAAACTGCACTGCCAATTTTAGAACAGTTAGGTGTAAGTTTTCCCAAATCCCCCAGCCAGTTGGATATTCAATACGCATTAGAATCAACTGCTGCCAATTGGAATAGCAAGCAGATCGAGGATTTAATCAATCTGCCGGACATGACCGAACCAGATAAAAAAGCCGCGCTACGTTTTTTGGCAAGTATAACAGCCGCTGCTTATATAGCTATTCCTCAATTGTTACCGCTGATTGTCTGCGAAGAAATAAATTTATCCATCAAATATGGAAATGCTCCGCTATCAGCATACAGTTATGCTATCTATGGCACAATTTTGTGTGGCGTAGTCGGAAATTTAGAAGCGGGTTATCAATTCGGTCAATTAGCTTTAAAGACACTGGCGCGGTTCAATGCTAAAGAAATTACAGCTAAAGTATCGATCAATGTAGGTGGAGACATCAAGCATTGGCAAGAACATGGACGAGAAACGCTAAAATTTTTGCGATCGGGATATCAAATTGGGTTAGAAACGGGAGATTTAGAATTTGCAGCTTATTGTGGAGTATATGAATGTTTCAATTCTTACTTAATCGGTGCAGAATTGTCTCAACACGAACAAGAGGTAGCCATCTACAGCCGTGCTTTCAGTCAATTCAAGCAAGAAACGGTATGTACTTGGAGTGCGATTCATCGACAAACTGTATTAAATTTAATGGAGCGATCGGATCGTCCGTCCTGTTTGGTAGGACAAGCTTACAATGAAACGGAATCGTTACCGCAACACGAAAAAGTTAACGATCGCCTTGCGCTGCATATATTATATTTTAATAAACTTACTCTCAGTTATATATTTGGAGAATTTCAGCAAGCTTTAGCCAATGCAGAACAAGCGGAAAAGTATTTAGACGGTGTGACGGGAATGCTGGTAATTCCAACATTTTATTTGTACGATTCTTTGGCGCGGCTGGCGCTTTATAATGAGGCTCCCGAATCCGAACAAAAAAATATTTTGTTAAAAGCGATCGCCAATCAGAAAAAAATGGAAAACTGGGCAAATTTTGCTCCCATGAATCATTTACATAAGCTCGATTTAGTCCAGGCAGAACTAAATAGAGTTTTGGACAAAAAAATAGAAGCGATGAAAATGTACGATTGCGCCATTGCCGGAGCTAAAGAAAACGGGTATATTCAAGAAGAAGCTCTCGCTGACGAACTCGCAGCAAAGTTTTACCTGGAATGGGGAAAAGCTAAAATTGCCCAAACTTACATGATTGATGCTTACTACGCCTACAGTCGTTGGGGAGCTAAAGCTAAAGTAGAGGATTTGGAAAGACGCTATCCCGAATTACTCACTCCTATTCTGCAACAAGAAAAAATTACTTTCAACCTCCGCGACGCGCTCGCGACGCATCCCATAAACAAAACAATCAGTTCTACTAGCAAAACAATTTCAGACGTGCTGGACATCTATTCGGTAATCAAAGCTTCTCAAGCGCTATCAGAGGAAATTAATCTCGATAAGTTGCTTTCTAAATTAATGCAAGTATTGATGGAAAATGCTGGTGCCCAAAAAGCTTGTCTCATCTTGACCAAATCGGAGAATTTGGACATGGAAGCACTTGCCATTTGTGGTAGTGCGAATGGAGTCAGCCAAACCGAGTCCATCATCCAATCGATTCCGATTTATTGCTCCACTGATACTCCAATGAGTATCGTTAATTACGTGCAAAATACGAAAGAAACGCTAGTCATGGATGATGGCGCGAGTGCCGATCGCTTTGCTGCCGATCCTTACATAATAGAACATCAACCCAAAAGTATATTGTGTACTCCGCTGCTCAATCAAGGCCACACGATCGCTATACTTTACCTGGAAAATAATCTCACCAAAGGAGCCTTCACCAGCGACAGATTAGAAGTGCTAAAAGTTCTTTGTTCTCAAGCTGCAATTTCCCTAGAAAATGCCAGACTTTATCAGGAATCTCAAAATTATGCCAAACAGTTGGAAGATTCCCTAGAAAAACTACAAGAAGCCCAAATCCAGATCGTACAGGGCGAAAAAATGGCAACTCTCGGTCAATTAATGGCAGGGATCGCTCACGAAATCAACAATCCCCTTGGCTTTATTGCCGGCAATATCGATCACGCGCTCGAATATACTGAAGACGTGATTAATCACCTGTCACTTTATCAGCAACACTACCCCGAACCCGCACCAGAAATTGAAGACGATGCCGAAGACATCGATTTAGAATTTGTACTAGAAGACTTGCCGAAAATGCTTTCTTCCATGAAACAGGGAACCGATCGCATTCGCAATATCAGTAATTCGATGCGGACGTTTTCGCGGTTGGATACCAGTAATAAAATCCGATTTGACATTCACGAAGGCATTGACAGCACACTGGTAATTTTGCATCATCGCATCAAGGCAAAAGACACTCGTCCTGCCGTTGAAATTGTCAAAAATTATGGTGACTTACCAGAAATAAAGTGCTATCCCGGACAACTGAATCAGGTGTTTATGAATATCCTGGGAAATGCGATTGATGCTTTGGACGAAGCAAATAATGGTAAGACTTATAAAGAAATCGAAAAAAACCCCAACCGGATTACTATTACCACAGAAATCGATCGAGATAACAGTCAAGTCGCGATTCGGATTGCCGATAATGGCATCGGCATACCGCCGGAAGTGAAAGACCGCGTTTTTGAGCATTTATTTACCACAAAACCAGTCGGTAAAGGTACGGGTTTGGGGTTATCAATTTCACGCCAAATTGTCGAAAAAGAACACTCCGGCAAGCTAAGTTGTACTTCTTCAATTGGACAGGGTACGGAGTTTGCGATCGTCATCCCGATCGAGTGATATGCAATATAGCTAGGGGAGCGGGGGAGTCAAAAGTCAAAAGTCAAAAGTCAAAAGTCAAAAAAGGGACTAGGGGTTAGGGGTTAGGGAAGAGGAAGAGGAAGAGGGAAAAGTCAATCATTCAAAAGTCAATCATTCAAAAGCCAATCATTCAAAATTCCTCCCTCTTCCCTCCTCCCTCCTCCCTCTTCCCTCTTCCCTCTTCCCTAACCCCTAACCCCTAATCCCTAGCCCCTTTCTTAAAATAAACCTTGTAAATTTCATGAGCTATGGGTACGGCAGAAACAGCACCAAATCCGCCATTTTCGACCACGACTGCCACAGCAATTTGCGGATTGTCAACAGGGCCATAGCCCACAAACAGAGCATTGTCTGCGCCTCCCGGCACTTCAGCGGTACCGGTCTTACCCGCAGTCAGGGGGATAGAACCGTCATTGAGACGTTTGGCTGTGCCTTTTTTTACCACAGCAATTAATCCAGCGCGAATTGTATCGATCGTTCCGCGTGCCAAACCGATCGGTACTGGTTTAGTTTCGGGCGTATTGGTATGAGAGGTGAATAGATGCGGTTTGACACGGAAACCACCATTAGCGATCGCAGACACCATCATCGCCATTTCCAAAGGAGTCACCAGTACCAAACCCTGACCGATGGCCATAGTCACGCTATCGCCAACATACCAGGGTTGACCGTAAAGTTGCTTTTTGCGATCGGGTGTGGGGATAGAACCGCCTTTCCCCCCAGTCAGCCCCAAATTATTCCCTTCCCCGATGCCCAACCGATGACCCCATTTTGAGATCTCTTCCGGACCGGTTGCCATACCCACTTGGTAGAAAAACGTATTGCTGCTGTAAGCAAACGCATCGGGAAAACCGATGACACCGTAACCGCTACCGCCGTGTTCCCGGAAACGAACTCCACCAACGGTGATATAACCAGAAGTTGCCACCTTTGAATTGGGTGAAAACTTGCCTGACTGCATTGCCGCCGCCGCAGTGACAATTTTAAAAGTACTGCCGGGTGGATAACCTTGAAGGGCGCGATTCAACAACGGATTTTCTGTCTGCTGAAGACTTTGCCACTCGGCTTTTGTTACCTTGTCGGTAAAAATATTGGGGTCAAAAGTTGGCCCGCTAGCCAGCACCAGTACCGCCCCCGTTTTGATATCCATCACCACCACTGCACCTCGCCGATTTGCCAGGGCTTTTTCAGCCGTTTTTTGAAGGTCGAGGTCGAGGGTGAGTTGCAGGTCAGACCCCGCCGTCGGGGAACTGATTCCCAACTCGCGCAATTCTCGCCGTCTGGCATCCACCTCAATTAAACGACTGCCCCAGATACCTCGCAACTTTGGGTCGGCGATGCGTTCGATACCCGCTTTACCGACAATCATCCCGACGGGAAATTCCGGGTGGGCTTTCATTTCTGTTGCAGTCGCTTCGCCAATATATCCTAAGAGATGGGCAGCTAAATTTTCATGTGGATAGTAGCGGTTGGATTCTATTCTGATTTCCAATCCAGGAAATTGAGCCGATCGCTCTTCTAGGGCGATAAAAGCTTCTGGAGTCAGATTCTGGCTGATTCGCACGGGCATTGCCGATGTATAGTCGGCTTGCCCTAACTTTTCGAGGATTTCATCGCTCTTAATATTTAATATACGGCTCAGCTCGACTGCTGTAACTTGCCATTGGGCGGGGGATTCTTCCTTTGGCCACAAGTACACAGACCGGGAGAGGCGATTTGTTGCTATCAGTTTACCTTTTCGATCTATAATGTTTCCTCGTTCTGCGGTAATCGGAACTAAGCGAACTCGGTTGTTTTCTGCTCTTTTTCGGTGGTACTCCCCTTCAATCAGTTGGAGTTGTACCAGACGAGCGATGCAAACGCTCATAAAAAGGGTGGCGATCGACATTAATGCGATCGCCCGCAGCGATCGGTTTCCTGCTGGTGCGTTTACTACTTTTCCCTGGAAAGCCGCGTTAGCCCAGCCCGATCTGTTTGCCCTACGAGTAAAACGCGATCGAGAAGGGAAAGGAAGTCTGGTAGACATTTTCACGCCTTACTGTTTTGCGATCGACAAGTGTGTTATCCGACTGTGCATCGCACTCTCTTCTCGATCCGGAATCTGGTATTGGCAAACGATCCTCACAAAAGTCAAAAGTGAAAACAAAAACTCCCCCACTCCCCCACACCCCACACCCCACAACCCCAGAGGGCGAGTTAAATTACTTCTGTGAGCGCAACTTATTCGCCGAAGCACCAGCAAAGCAAAAGCGCGATCGTTAACAAGCCAATCCAGCTCGGTATGCTGAAATTCCTTATGAATTCTAGGGGAATTAATACTATAAAGTCAGTAAACAACCAACCCACAGCCAGCAGCAGCAAAATCAAAATAATCGGAGGCAACCTTTTTCTTTCCTTGAAAAACTATACAATCCGTCGAAAATTACCGCTTTTGCCTTATTCCTTGTTGTTACAACCGTGCATAAACATTAAGCTAGAAGGAAAACTTCAAAAGCCGGGTTTTCATATAAGCTATCTTATTCCGACTCGTGCGGTGGCAAGTTTATTAAACCGCCACACGAGGCAACTATAACACTGACAACTCGGAACGCTACTAAAGCGCCTTATCCACAAGATAATCAAATATTCATCAGGGAAAATTCGATGAAAGGCAAAGCTTTGTCAGCACACCAATTGGGACGTAACATATTTTTTTATGCCTTCTTAAGCAGCCTTTGGATTGTATGTTCTGACCAGCTGCTGAAGCTTTTGACAAATGACAAAACTCTTTTAACTTATCTACAGACGTTTAAAGGTTGGATTTTTATACTGCTTACCAGTTGGTTTCTGTATGAGGTCAGTAACCGTTTCCAGGGCCAGCTGCACTCAGTCAAACAGCAGTATCGCAGCATATTCGATCGCGCCGATGAAGGTTTCTATCAGGTAGCCCCAGACGGACATTTTCTTCAGGTAAATTCTGCATTAGCAAAAATATACGGTTACTCCAGCCCAGAGGAACTACTGGCCAAACTCAGCTGGCAAAAATTAGATGTAGACCCCAGCAAGCGTACCGATGTCCTCAACAGATTACAACAAGTTGATACTGTCGTGCGAGTCGAATTCGAGGTTTATCGGCAAGACGGCAGTATTATCTGGACAGCGGAAAATATCCAGGCAGTTCGCGATAAATTTGGCGTGCTGTTATACTACCAAGGTAGAGTCGTAGATATTACCAGATCTGCTACCGAAACAGAACAAAATTTACCAGAACAAAGCAATAACATTTTACGAGCAGTAATTGAAGGAATGACAGATGCGGTTTTTGTCAAAAACCTTCAAGGGCAGTATTTGATGGTTAATACCGCCGCCGCTAACTATGTGGGTAAATCAGTTAATAAAATAATTGGTAAGCATGACTGGGAATTATTCCCGCGTGAAATCGCCCAACAACTAAGAGAGAGCGATCGCAGAGTCATCGCCAGCAAAGAAACTGAAACATACGAACAAATTGCTACATTAATGGGCTCCGAGCGGATACTTATAATTAGCAAAAGCCCTTATGGTGACTACCAAGGTAACTTGCTGGGTTTGATTAGCATACTAAGAGATATCACCGATTACAAACAGGCAGAGCACGAACGCTTCCAGCTGCTCGAACAACTCAGACGCGATACTCAAGACTTAGCTGCACTTACAGAAGTAACTGCCAATGCTCCCACCACGTTGAATCTAGAACAACTTTTGGATAAGCTGCTTAAGCAAATTGTAGAAGTACTGGCAGCAGATATAGCAGTAATTTTATTGGCAGATAATGGCATTTTAAATTACGCCTTCGGTATGGGAGTCAGCCACGAAGTTAGTGCTAACTATACAATGCCTATCGGGGAAGGCTTTGCAGGAACTATTGCCGCAAGTTTGCAACCACTGTATGTGGAAGATCCCTTGAAGAGTCCCACTGTAGAAATATTGCAACCTACTAGCTTACAATTCATCTTAAATATGGGTATTCGTTCAATGTTAGGCGTACCGCTCAAGCGCAACGAAAGTTGTGTTGGCGTTCTTCATCTGGGATGGTTAGACATCCATCCTTATAGCGATCGCGAAACCCATCTGCTGCAAATTACAGCAGAACGTTGTGCAATGGCAATTGTGAACGCCCAACTCTACCAACAAACTCAGCAATTAGAGAAATTTCGAGAATTGCAAATAGAGCGGATGCCTATAGGATTTATTCTCACTGATAAAGACTTTCATTTCTTAGATTGGAATCCTGCCGCCGAAACAATATTCGGTTTTACTAAAGAAGAAGTTCTGGGCAAAAAAATTTCCCTAATTGTGCCAGAATCAGCTAAAGCTGAAGTGGACATAATTTTGCAGCGCCTTGAACAAGGGGATATGACAGCCCACAGCGTTAACGAAAATATCACAAAAAATGGCAAGATAATCCTTTGCGAGTGGCAGAATACCCCCCTGAAGGAAGCTGATGGGAAAGTCTTCGGTCATCTTCTCATGGTTCAAGATATTACCGAGCGCAGGCAAGCTCAGGAAGAACGCATGAGGTATGCGTTTTACGATGCGCTGACGGGACTGCCAAACCGCGCTTGGTTCTTAGAAAATCTAGGAAAAATTTTGCAAGGAACGCAAATTTCAGATTTACAATTGCAAGTAGAAGAAGAGAAAATCAAATTTCAAAGGCAGGTTCCCGGTTCCCAATACCAAATTGAAAAACGCAAACCCGAATCTGAAATACTAAAAAAATCTCAAATTAATTCCGATCGACAAATCGCCAATTTCGCCGTACTTCTGCTCAGTTTAGACCGTTTCGAGGTTGTTAAATCCAGCCTTGGACATCTGATTGCAGATAAATTGTTAATTGCTACTTCTCGCCAGATCGAGGCGTGTTTGAGATGCACAGATAACACAGATAAGGTTGCTTATCTGGGTAGAGATGAGTTTGCAATTTTGCTGAAAAATATCGAAGATGCCGATGTTGCCAAGAATATAGCCGATCGCATTTACAATCGGCTCTTGTTGCCTTTCAATTTGGATGGCCACGAAATATACTGCACTTGCAGCATCGGTATTGCCATCGCAGCAAATCTATTTGGTTCCCCGGATTACGATCGCCCCGAAGACTTCCTGCGTGCTGCCGATACAGCTATGCACCAAGCCAGGGGACGTGGAGGTCCAATCATATTTCAGCCAGAATGGCACGCTATTGCTGTAGCTCGCTTGCAGCTGGACACAGACTTGCGACGAGCGATTGAGCGGCAGGAGTTCGAGCTGCAATACCAACCGATTGTCTCTCTGTCAACTGGCCAAGTGATCGGTTTCGAGGCGCTGCTGCGTTGGTTCCACCCCACACGGGGTCTAGTTCCCCCCTCTGAGTTTGTCCCGGTAGCGGAAGAAACGAGACTGATCGTTCCCATCGGTCAGTGGGTATTGCGATCGGCTTGTGGTCAGCTGCGGATGTGGCAACGCCAATTTGGTCGTAATTTGACTGTCAGCGTCAATTTATCCCCAATTCAGTTAGGAGAACAGAATTTTATTGCCCAAATTGATGAAATTCTCCAAGAAATTTGGATAGCACCAAATACCCTGAAACTGGAGATTACAGAAAGCACCATTATGAGCAATACCGAATTCGCGATCGGTCTGCTTAAAGAACTAAAACAAAGAAAAATTCAACTGTCGATCGATGATTTCGGAACGGGTTATTCATCCTTAAGCTATCTGCACCGTTTTCCGATCGATACTTTAAAGATCGATCGTTCTTTTGTCAGTCAAATGAGTGTGGATACCGAAAATTTAGAAATTGTGCGCGTCATTGTCAATTTGGCTCATAATTTAGGAATGGATGTGATAGCGGAAGGAGTAGAAAATGTCGAACAAATAGCGCTCCTTGAGGCGTTAAAATGCGAATACGGCCAAGGCTACTTTTTCGCTAAACCCTTAGATAGAAAAGCTGCTTCAGCTTTTCTAGAAAAAAATTTGGTCAAGTGAAAAGCTTTTTTTAGTGAGAATTTGCGGTGGATTGGAAATGCGTACACAAACTGACCGGACATACAGCCTCTGTCAATACTTTTGCCATCGCCCCACAAGGTAATATCCTTGCCAGCGGTAGCGATGACAAAACGGTCAGTTTGTGGGATTTAAATACAGGAAAACATATTTTCACTTTTTTTGGACTTTTGAACGGGGTTTTTGCCGTCGCGTTCAGTCCGCGATCGCCCCTTCTCGTTAGTGGCGACCTCGATAAAACGATCGCTACTTGGAATCTGGATACCAAAGTGGTGCGTAGCTTGTGCAATTCTGATTCCGCCTACAATCATTCCAGCTACATTTTTTCACTTGCATTTACGCCTGATGGCGAAACTCTGGCCAGCGGCAGTGCGGACAAAACTATCAAAATTTGGGATATCCCCAGATGGGTGTCAACGCGCACCTTAACAGGTCATACAGATGCAGTTTGGTCTGTGGCGATCTCTCCCGACGGTAAAACTCTCGTTAGTGCTAGTGCTGATAAAACTATGAGAATTTGGCCTTTGAAGAGTTGGGAAAACCCGCGCATTCTTAGCGGCCATTCCGGTTGGGTAACATCGATTGCTATCAGTCGTAATGGTAAAATTATTGCCAGCGGCAGTACAGACAAAACAATTAAATTGTGGCATCTTGCTACAGGGAAATTACTCTGCACTTTAACAGGACATTCAGCTGCTGTTTGGTCTCTTGCTTTCAGTCCTGATGGCAAAAATATCGTCAGCAGTAGCAAGAAGGAAGTTAATCTTTGGAACATAGCTTCTGCCGAACTTACGCAAACTCTTTCTGGGCGCAATCCGGTGGCTTTCAGTCCTGATGGCAAAACGCTCGTTACTGGTGGTGATGCCTTTACTATCAAAATTTGGCGACAGTCTTTTGCTGTTAGCGAATCCGCAATCGCGCCGAAGCTATCTGGGGAATGGTGGCAAATTTTGGGAGTGGATAAGTTAGCTTCTCCTCAAGAAGTTAAACTAGCTTATCGTCGTTTAATTAAACAATATCATCCCGATATCAATCATTCTGTAAATGCTAAAGATATGATGCAGGCAATTAATGAGGCTTATGCTAAATTCGAGGAGAAAAGCTAGAGTTTAGGGGTTAGGAGTTAGGGATGAGGGCGTCGGGAAGAGAAATTTTTGACTTTTGGCTTTTGACTTTTGGCTTTTGGCTTTTGGCTTTTAACTCTTCCCCTAACCCCTAGCCCTAACAGGAACCAAAACCGGTAATACTGTGAGAGGCTGTTTCTTCTAAAATTTGTTTTCCTTCCTTAAGCAAATAGTCGAAAAATGTGCGGGCAACGACAGATAGTTGTTTGCCTGAAGGGTAAGCCACATACCAATATCTTTCGATCGGAAAACCTTCCACATCCAAGATGGTAAGATGACTGGTTGTTCCTTCCAAAGCTACAGTGTGGCTGGACAAAACTGAGATACCCAAACCACCGGCGATCGCTTGCTTAATCGCCTCGTTGCTGCCCAACTCTACCTTAACTTTGACACTAATTCCGCGCTGCTCAAATAATTTTTGCACTGCTTGGCGCGTACCGGAACCCGGTTCCCGCATGATAAAAGGTTCCCCGGAAAGGCTTTCCAGCGGGATATTTTTTTGTTGGGCCAGTGGATGATTGCTGGGTGCTAAGACGACTAAAGGATTTTCCAGAAACGGGTGCATCAGCCCCTCGAAATTCTCTGGCGGTTGGCTGATAATATAGAGATCGTCTTGATTTTGGGAAAACCGTTCCAGGATGATTTCGTGATTTGTCACCTGGAGGGATACATCAATTCCCGGATAACGCTGACAAAACGGCCCCAACAAACGCGGCACAACGTATTTAGCGGTGGTAATTACTGCCAGCCGCAACTGTCCTGCCTTTACGCCTTTGAGGTCGGCGATCGTCATTTCAAACTGAGCTAACCTGTCGAAAATATCCCGGCAAGTTGCCAACAATTCGCGACCCGCGTCTGTCAGGTATAGGCGCTTACCGATTTGCTCAAACAACGGTAAGCCAACTGCCTTGGCGAGCTGTTTCACCTGCATCGATACGGTGGGTTGGGTCAAAAACAGTTCCTCAGCCGCACGGGTAAAGCTGCTATGCCTAGCTGCGGCTTCAAATACTTTTAACTGATGAAGCGTGGTATGCTTCAAGGCTCACACTCCTAGAAGCGTTAAGTATAGATATTTATCTATTATAACCATTTGAAACAACTATTTTTATTTATAAAAAGTTCGGGCTATGATGTACTCACCGGCAAGAGCGTAAGACATCTTCAATGTAGCGTTGCATACTGGGTCACGATCGCTGAAGCGAGTCTTTCTACCAAACCCACCTATTGCCAACGGCAATAGCAAAAGAAAGTCTCTATCAGCATCATGTCTTAGATTTGCAACGCTTTTTCGTATTTTCCTCTATTCTTGTGGCATCGGCACAGGTAATTTTGCTAAATCGGGCAGTTTGACTAACTCTTTTTCCACTTCCTTAACACTTATTGGTAAGTTTAGTGGTTGCCGCTCCTCAATCCAACAACTGGCTACTGGCAGAGTTTGTTCCAGATCGTCCAAAGGTCGAGGAATGACCATGACGGCATTTAATTCGCCGATGCGTTCGGCTTCGTACATTCCCGCCTCAACAGCTACTGCCACATCTGCCACAGAACCTCGGATAATGGCCGTACACAAACCAGCCCCAATAGTTTCATAAGATGACAGGTGTACCTCAGCTGCTTTGAGCATGGCATCGGCTGCTCCGACCATAGCTGGAAATCCTCGCGTTTCCAATAGACCGATCGCCATATTGCTTAAGCGGCTGTAGCCTTGGTTTTGAGATAGTTGGAACAACCGATTGCCAATGGGAAGCACAGCTTCTAAATTAGCTAGGGGTCTGGCAATGACCAAGCTGGAAATTAATTCACCGAACTGTTGGGCTGTCTGGGCACCAGCTTCGACAGCTAAGCGGACATCGGCAATGCCACCACG
Source organism: Aerosakkonema sp. BLCC-F183 (assembly GCF_041929145.1). NCBI lineage: Bacteria > Bacillati > Cyanobacteriota > Cyanophyceae > Aerosakkonematales > Aerosakkonemataceae > Aerosakkonema > Aerosakkonema sp. BLCC-F183. The sequence continues at coordinate 56,244 of NZ_JBHFNU010000074.1, forward strand.
GACGATCGCAGTGCAGTGACCGCTACCTGTTTTCTCATACCCGACTAACATTACTCCAGCTGACTTGAGCATCATATCAGCGCATCCGACGATCGCGGGAAAACTGCGCGTAGATACTAAACCCAAAGCAGTATCCCTAAAATCTCTCTTTTGACTGGGCTGTAGCTGCATATAAAACCTCCATTTAGTTTTTAGTTGTTAGTTTGTTAATTGTTAGTAAGTAACTGGCGAGTGGGTAAGAGCTTTTTGCGAAAAGCCGCTAGCGGACAGGGAAAGACTTTTGTCTTTACCCATCACCCATCATCCATCACATATTTCCCAATTCTGAATTTCCTACCAAATTCTTATAACTAACACCTAAAAACTAACAGCTAATCACTCTTGTCGTCTTGACGCGGCGGTTTTAAAGATTGATTTTGGGGAAAAAGGGTCACCAGGAGTCGGTTTAAATGAGCTTGTCCGTAGGCAAATTGCATCCCAGCAGTCTCTTGTGAGTCAGGCGGAGTGGGAGCTGGAGCTACTTCGGTGCTACTTTTGGAGGCAGATGCTTCTGGAGTGGGCTCTTTGAGATCGACAGTGGCAGCAGGCTTATCGGGTGCGCTGCTTTCCACGGGCTGTGGTTTTTCTACCAAAGGCAAGATGACGATTGTCGGCAGCGTCGTTTTGTTTGGGTTAGGCCCTGAAGCCGACTTAGTTGGGGCTTCTGGGATTGGCTTTTCCTTGAGGGGACGACTCGAATCTCCGATGATAGAACCTGGGGGTACTGCTTGGCGTGGTGCGATCGAGGTGTTGAAAATCGTCGCAGCTGAGCCGATGCAAGCGTTTGCCCCTATTTTGCCCTTGCCGACTACCAAGACGCCTGCGCCCAGGAGAGCTCCCGCCTCAATTTCCACAATGCCATTGCGAGCGTCAATAATTGACCCCATGCCTATACAAACTCCGGCGGCGATGATGATGCGGCTGTTTGCATCTGCAATAAGTAAGACCCCTGGCGCGATCGCCGCACTCGGATCGATAGTGACATTGCCACTAACGTAAGATTGCAAGTTTTCGAGCGGTTGCAGTGGCGGCAATTGCATTTAAACTATCACCTCAAATGAGGGCCATTGACTGGGCGACCGGGTAATTTCAGATTTAAATTAATTTCAAATTTAAGATTTGAGATTTCAAAGCTTTGAATCTGAAATCTCAAATCTGCAATCTGAAATTAATTAAATCTGATATCCCCGACACCATACCCCCTTATTTAACGGCTTGTTGGTTGTTGAATAATCTGCTCGTGGACGCGACGCTTCGCTTTCGGGTCAATGCCGATCAAGCGCACGTATTCGCCGCTATGCTCTTTCATACAAGCTTCCAGAGCAGCATATACTTCCGAGGCGCTGTTGGACTGTGCAGGGGCACAGCTTTGCCAGGAGCTGGTGCGGAAGCGTCGCGCATCGGCGTGTTCCATACCGATGCGATAGCCTTGAGCCAGGAGAGAACGTACTTTTTCTTGCACTTCGGAACTCAAGCTGCTGCTGCTCGAGCTCGCCGCTTTGCTGACTGGGGTCTCGCTTGTTTGGACTCCAGCAGGTTTGGACATTTGCGGAACTTTGCCATCCGGTCGTTGGATGATTTGCTCCATCACGCGCCGCTTCGCTTTGGGGTCGATGCCGATCATACGGACATATTCTCCGGCATGGCTTTCTATACAAGCTTCCAAAGCTTGGACTACATCAGATACTCGATTGCTGTCGATGGGAGAGCAGCTGTGCCAGGAACTGGTGCGGAAGCGTCGCGCATCGGCGTGTTCGGTGCCGATGCGGTATCCTTGAGCGAGTAGGGAACGCACTTGTTCTACGACTCCTGCTTCCAGTTGCGAGCTTGGAACTGAATTGTCGATCGCACTGCTGTTGGTGGCAATCGCAGGAGCTTTCCCACTCACGGGAGCTGCACCGTTGGGCCGTTGGATCACCATTTCCAGAACTCGCCGCTTCGCTTTGGGGTCAACGCCAATCAAGCGCACGTATTCTCCCGTAAATTCATCCAAACTAGCTTCCAAGGCGGAGATGGCTTCGGATTCTCTGGTTGCCTGGATAATCGGGCCGCTTTGCCAAGAACTGGTGCGGAAACGTCGCTCATCGGCGTGTTCTGTACCGATCCGATATCCTTGTGCTACCATTTGACGCACTTGTTGGCTGACTTCTGGACTTAAGCGCATACTTTTCACCTGACCGTTGGAATTTTTTGTGCCATTATTTGGTTGCGATCGATCTAATTCATCGCGTATGGATGTGATGCAGCCTACATCTTCGGCGCACCGATAACCGGTTCGCAAAGCGTCGTTGATGCTGATGATGTGATGCGCGAAGTGCTTATCTGCTTCGCTCACATCGGGCAAGCGATCGGCCTGCTGTTGGTTGGTAATGATTGAGCCGGAAGCAACATACTTGCCGGGGGGAATCTCCACATCCTGGATCAGCGCGTGCATCATTACGATGCAGCCGTCTCCCACACGGGCGTTAAATACTGTAGAGCGAAAGCCGATAAAGCAATCATCGCCAACATAGGCGGGGCCGTGAATTAAAGCCATGTGGGTGATGGAGGTATTTTTCCCAATCCAAACGGAGTAGGAATTGCCGTCATCTCCTTGCGCCCGTCCTTGCTCTAAACCGTGAATGACTACGCCATCTTGAATGTTGGTACTTTCGCCAATATGAAAAGGCGTTCCCTCATCTGCCCGGATAGAAGTGCCTGGGGCAACCATTACGTTTGTGCCGATCCGTACATCTCCAATCACATTGGAGGATGGATGCACGTATGCTGTTTCATCAATTTTTGGTTTAGCCAAAGTTTTCGACCAAGGGGTCGGCGGGGCAGCTACGCTGCGGAGTACCATAACCGTGTTCCTCTTAACTGAACGCTTGTCAGTTGGTTGTATGTTTGGCGTATGTTTGGCGTATGTTTGGCGATACACACGCCAAACATAGGCTGTCAATTTTTTGCAGCCATCGGTCATCAGTCATCAGTCATTAGCTGCATTTTGTGAATGACTAATGACTAATGACCAATGACCTATTTGCGGTCTTGGTCTTTTTTGCTGTAAAGCACGCGATTGTCAATACTTACAGTGTCAATAATCGCCACTACCAAAGCATCTAGTGGGCGCGTTTGGTTGCCCTCAACTTGACGAGCGGCACTTCCACGAGTGACGAGTACCCACTCCTCCACTCCCGCACCCACTTGATCTGCTGCTACTTCGTATTTGGGCAGTAGGCGTCCCTCTTCGTCTATATATTGCAACAGTAGCAATTTCGCTCCCCTGAGACTTGCCTCTTTGTGGGTGCTGACGACGGTACCGCGAACTTTGGCAATTTGCATTTTTATGGTCTGTTGTATGGACGAATGCCGCTGACGCTATCGCGGAACTGCTGCACTTCTTCGGTGTAACGAATCGGCAGGACGTACTCTAGGTTTTCGTGAGGACGCGCAATAATGTGTGTGGACAATACTTGACCGCCATTAACCCGCTTCACGGATTCAATCCCAGCTGCAACCGAGGCTTGCACTTCGGAAACATCGCCCCGGACAATTACCGTCACGCGACCGCTACCAATTTTCTCATAGCCTACGAGGGTGACGCGAGCGGCTTTTACCATTGCGTCTGCGGCTTCCACAACTGCCGGAAAGCCCAGGGTTTCGATCATGCCAACTGCAATTGCCATTGCTTTAATCCTTGATAAACTTCGTAAAAATGAACAAAACTGAAAGTTTTATTAGTACTGCACAACTTAATGTGTCAGTTTAGTTAGGTACGAAACTGTTCCACAGCTTCCGTATAACGAATGGGCAGTACATATTCTAGGTTCTCATGGGGACGGGCAATTATGTGAGTGGATAAAACTTCGCCTCCATTTACCCGCTTGGCGGCTTCTATTCCCGCTGCCACCGAAGCCTGCACTTCCGAGACATCCCCCCGTACTATTACGGTCACGCGGGCACTGCCGATTTTTTCATAACCTACAAGTGTGACGCGGGCTGCTTTGACCATAGCGTCGGCTGCTTCTACCACAGCCGGAAACCCTTTGGTCTCAATCATTCCGACAGCAATTGGCATTTTGATTCTCCTACCGGACGAGCGTAAGTAATTGTACTATTAGGTACTTTTACTGGAAAATTTGACGGAAATGCCCATTTTGCTTGGCTCAATAAAAAGCTTTTAGCATTCCCAAATTTAAGAATAAAGAAGCCTGGGTTCCTTGACAATATTAATTACAATGATGATTTCAAATTAAAAATATTAAAATAACTTAATATTTGACTATTCTATGTATTTATCTGGTGCGGACGAAATGTTTTATAATTTCTTTATTACTTTTAGTTAAACCAGACTTATCGAAACTGGGCGCTAAATATGGTAATAGGCGATCGGTCATCAATAACCGATAACAACCGACGACAATTGCTCATCCCCTGTCGGCTGCCTTGGCCCTAATACCGATCGATCTCGGTTCTTCTGTAAGAATACCGAGAAATATTTTATTTATAACAAAAATTTATATAGGTAATTAAGGATTTTTGGCATCACAATCCTTCTATAGAGTGCTTTATATGGTTAAGATATACAAAAATCAATAATATACAAAAGTTATTGCTCACCTTTTAGCAAAGCCTTCTACATTCACATAAAGATTGACAAAAGGCATAAATTGCTTTAAAGGAGTTCGATGCGGTTGAGGCAAATTATGGGGATATGTCGATGACTGAGTTCCTGCTAGAAACGAGTTGGTGGGTGCCCGTATACGGCTTATTTGGTGCGGTTTTGACCCTACCCTGGTCAATGGGCATCATCCATCGTACAGGCCCGCGACCGGCTGCCTACTTTAATCTGTTGATGACGTTTTTGGCATTTTTGCATGGCTTTATCGTCTTCAGATTGACCTGGAATCGAGAGCCCTATGAGTTAGTATTCCACTGGCTCAAAGCAGCAGATTTAGATTTGTCCTTTGCCCTGGAAATCTCGCAAGTGAGCGTTGGGGCAATGGATTTGGTAGCGGGGCTGAGCTTGCTGGCGCAGCTATTCGCCTTGGGATACATGGAAAAAGACTGGGCGCTAGCTCGCTTTTTTGCGCTGATGGGATTTTTTGAAGGGGCAATGAGCGGTCTGGCGCTGAGTAATTCTCTGTTTCTCAGCTACGCGCTGCTGGAAATTCTCACCCTTTCTACTTATATGTTGGTGGGATTCTGGTACGCTCAACCGTTGGTGGTGACGGCAGCGCGAGATGCCTTTTTGACCAAGCGCGTGGGAGACGTGCTGCTACTGATGGGAGTGGTGGTGTTGGCCACTCAAGCAGGAAGCTTGAATTTTATCGATTTATACGAATGGGCGGATACTGCCTATTTACCTCCCACCGCTGCGACTTTGTTGGGCTTGGCTTTGATCGCTGGCCCCATAGGTAAATGCGCTCAGTTTCCGCTGCACCTTTGGTTGGATGAGGCGATGGAAGGGCCGAACCCAGCTTCGATTTTGCGGAACTCGGTGGTGGTAGCTGGTGGTGCTTATGTGTTGATCAAACTTCAACCGATTTTGAATGTTTCGCCTGTAGCTTTGGATGCTTTGGTGGTGATCGGTTCTGTGACAGCGATCGGCGCTTCTTTGGTGGCGATCGCCCAAATCGATATTAAGCGAGCTTTGTCCCATTCCACCAGCGCTTATTTGGGTTTGGTATTTATCGCTGTAGGCACGCAATGGACGGGTTTTGCTCTCCTGTTGCTGTTTGCTCATGCGATCGCCAAAGCGCTAATGTTTATGAGTGTTGGTTCTGTGATTATGACAACCAACAACCAAGACTTAACCGAAATGGGCGGTCTGTGGTCTCGGATGCCTGCAACTACTACTGCTTTTGTGGTTGGCAGCGCTGGCTTGGTGGGATTGCTGCCTTTGGGAGGCTTTTGGGCCCTGCACCGAGGCGTTGATATTTATTTGTTCGATCGACCTTTGCTGGTGGCAATCTTGCTGTTGGTCAATACCCTGACGGCGTTAAATTTAACCCGCGTATTTCGTCTCGTCTTTTTGGGCCAACCTCAACCTAAGACGAAACGGGCACCAGAGGTTCCCTGGCCAATGGCTGTGCCGATGGTAACTTTAACCATCGCGACTTTATTAGTACCTTCGATCATGCAGCGCTTGTTGCTGCTACCCGATTGGGAATACGTCAACCCAAAAGCGGCGGTGTTGCTGGTGACATCGGGTGTTCTAGGCTGTGCGATCGGGTCAATTATTTATCTCAACAAAGCTTGGTCGCGATCGCTGTTTCTGCCTTGGCGGTTTTTGCAGGATTTGTTGGGTTACGACTTTTACATCGATCGCGTTTATCGCTTGACTGTAGTATTTGCAGTCGATCGCCTTTCCCAATTAAACGCTTGGATCGATCGCTACGTTGTTGATGGATTCGTTAACTTACTCGGTCTGGGCACAATTTTCGGCGGTCAAACTTTGAAGTACAGCGCTTCCGGTCAGTCCCAATTTTATGTGCTGATAATTCTTCTGGGAATCAGCTTTTTTGGCTTCCTAATGACCTGGTTATTTGAGCCCTCATTTTTCAAAATGATTTTAGACGGGGAATTTTGGCGATTAGCTTTTGATTAGCGCTCATCAGTCAATTTCAAATTTCAGATTTGAGATTTCAGATTTATTAAATTTGCTATCTCAAATCTCAAATTTGTCTCAAATCGCCAATTTGAATTAATCATTTTCCCCTGCCCCTCTTCCCCCTTTCCCCCCTATTACCTATGCTGAGTGCTTTGATTTGGGTGCCAATTATAACCGCCGCTATAATGGCGTTTTGGCCCGGAAATATAACTCCAAAGGTAACTCGTCAATTTACTTTGATAGTTGCCAGTGGCGTGTTTATCTTGTCGCTTGTACTGGCGAATCAATTTCACACAGAAAGTGCCAGCCAGCAATTTGTAGAAATCCTACCTTGGATTGATGTTTTGGGCTTGAGCTATCACCTCGGTGTTGATGGTTTATCTTTGCCTTTGCTAGTTTTAAATGCTTTTTTGACTTGTCTTGCGATCGTCAGTACAGATGAGGCTATCCAACGACCCAGGTTTTATTACGCTTTGCTGTTAGTGTTGAATGCCTGTGTCGCCGGTGCGTTTGTAGCTCAGGATCTATTGCTGTTTTTCGTATTTTACGAGATAGAACTGATTCCTCTGTATCTTTTAATTGCCATTTGGGGTGGCAAAAAACGTGGCTACGCAGCAACCAAGTTTTTAATCTATACGGCTATTTCGGGAATTATAATTCTCGCAGCTTTCTTTGGGTTATTTTTCCTCAGCGACGCTTCCACTTTTGCATACGAATCGCTACGTCATCATAGTTTACCTTTGGCAACGCAATTCCTGCTTCTGGGCGCTATGTTGGTGGGCTTTGGCATCAAGATACCTTTGGTGCCGTTTCATACTTGGTTGCCGGATGCTCACGTAGAAGCCTCAACATCGATTTCGGTACTTTTGGCTGGAGTGTTGCTGAAGTTGGGAACTTACGGTTTGCTGCGCTTCGGCTTGGGTTTGTTTCCAGAGGCTTGGCAAATTTTGGCACCCAGTCTTGCTACTTGGGCGGTAGTAAGCGTGCTGTACGGGTCGTTGAATGCGATCGCGCAAACAGATATGAAGAAAATGGTGGCCTACAGTTCTGTCGGTCACATGGGCTACATCCTTTTAGCCATAGCCGCCGCTACACCTCTGAGCTTACTGGCATCTGTCATTCAAATGACGAGCCACGGCTTAATCTCGGCACTGCTGTTTTTACTGGTGGGCGTTGTATATAAAAAGACTGGTACTCGCGACATTGAAGTACTGCGAGGACTGCTTAACCCAGAACGCGGTTTGCCAGTAGTTGGTAGCCTTATGGTCTTAGGGGTGATGGCTAGTGCCGGTCTACCTGGTATGGTGGGTTTTATCTCGGAATTTTTGGTTTTTCGCGGCAGTTACCCGGTTTTCCCGATCCAAACTCTGCTTTGCTTGGTGGGTACTGGTTTAACATCAGTGTACTTCTTGCTTTTGGTGAACCGTGTCTTTTTCGGACGGTTATCGGAAGTGGTAGAAAACTTACCGCAAGTGCAGTGGAAAGAGAGAGCTCCTGCGATCGCTTTAGCTATGCTGATCGTGATGCTGGGACTGCAACCTAACTGGATCGTGCGTTGGACTGAAACCACTACAACAACTATGACTCTTACCAGTCAACAGTTAACGGCGAACACTCAAACGGTTTTAGATTAAAGATTTTAGATTTTAGATTGACTTTGCCCCCAGCAATTTTAGATTCATCATATCTAAATAAAAAATTGCTTGGGGCCTAAAATCTAAAATTTTAAATGATGGTGTCGGCAATTTTAGATATTAGATGGAGAGGGAATAAATAATGACAAAAACAAGTGCAGAATCTGGACAAGTTGAGAATACAAATAATATAAAATACCCAATTTTAAACTCTAAACCCGCTCATATGCTTTCCCCATACATAGAACGGCTGAAAGCAGGCGGTGCGTTACTCGCCGATACGCCAGAAAATCTGATAGAAGTTGTGGGTGTTCTGAAAAGCTACGGTGTAGTGTTAGATGCGTACTATAACAATCTTCTCTACATCGCCGAGCATCAATTTTTAGTGCTGTTTCCATTTTTTAAATATTTCAACGGCGAAGTTTCCATAAAAAAATTGCTGCAACACTGGTGGCACGATCGCATTAATTTTGAGTACGCCGAGTACTGCATGAGAACAATGATGTGGCACGGTGGCGGCGGTTTGGATACTTACATAGATTCTGAGGAATTTAAGGAAAGAGCGAGAGCCGCAATTAATGCCAAAACTAAGGGCCATTTCTTAATTAGAGGTTTAGACAAACTGTTCCCTAACTTTCTATTAGAACAGGTACGTCTACAAGTTTATTACAGTGCGCTCGGTCAATTTTGGCGGGTAATGGCTCCCATATTCCTGACTTTATCTGACCGCTACGATCGAGGCGAAATTAACTCCATTCCCCTGGTAGTCGAGCATATCCTCAACGGATTGGTAGAATCTGCTAATTTGCCGATTACCTACTCGGTAAAAATTGAGGGTAAGGAATATGAAATTATTCCCAAATCAGCGGGTTTAACTTTCCTGATGGATACGGGCGTACCTTACGTGGAGGCGGTTTTCTTCCGAGGAACGCCTTTTCCCGGTACAGTTTCGTTCAACGCACAAGCTCGTCAAATTCCCATAGATCAAAGCAAATTTGAATATGGCGCTTTGTATGCTGACCCATTACCTATAGGTGGTGCGGGGATTCCTCCAACTCAGCTAATGCAGGATATGCGCCATTTTATTCCAGATTACCTGCACGATTTGTACAATCGCAATCGCCGTCGAGAAGATGACTTGCGCGTGCAAATTTGTGTAAGTTTCCAAAAGTCGATGTTTTGCGTGACGACAGCGGCAATTTTGGGTTTAGCACCTTATCCGATTAATACAACAGATCCATCTGAGCAACAAGCAAATCGCGTTTATTTGGAAAAATGGATGGATAGGTTTATTACTTCTCGTTTGATGGTGGCGAATAGCGATCCAAATGCGTGTTTGTATACGTGTCAAGTGAACTTTTGAGGCGACGGAAGAAAAACCCGGTTTCTTTAACAATACCCTCGCCATTTTTCGGTAGGTTGGGTTGAAAGAAGCGAAACCCAACCTACAAATCATTCCTTTTTGGGTTTGGCAAAGGTATAGCAAAAGTCAAAAGTCAAAAGTCAAAAGTCAAAAGTGAAATGCTTGCTGTGAATTGGTTCTGGCGTTTTAGGATGCCTTAACCGCCCTGGCGGTTGCTATATTATTTAAGAAACCGGTTTTCTGAGGAAATTATAAGTTTTCTACCCACAAGATATTAACCGAACTGCTAGTTTTACCAAATCCGGATTTGTTACACCCTTGAATTTTTGGCCATTTCATTGTAAAGACGTTTCATAAAACGTCTCAACAGCCGAGTGAGATAAAAGGGGGTCATCGAAGCAGATTTGGTATTACCGCTCTTTTGTCATTCTGATGAGAGGAAAATATCAGCCAAATCGTGAGAAGCTTCCCTAGTGAATGATTTAGCGATCGCAAGCTGATAGAAACGTTGAAACGTAGCTTAGTTGCTAGAAGTCACTCTGCATAATAATTTCAGCTTTTTATCTGCTGAAAGTGACACAAGAGCGTTACAGCAACCGATAAAAGTCAGTTAGGACATTTGCTATAATCTGCTAATTGCCAAGGATATTCAACCGTTAAACAGCTCGCCAATTTCCTGTTTAATCGGAATTTGAATTTTAAACTCCGTACCTTCGCCAAGCGTAGATAATACCTCCAAGTTACCGTGATGTTTTTCAGTAACGATTTGGTAGCTAATAGACATACCCAGTCCGGTTCCTTTCCCAATAGGTTTGGTAGTAAAAAAGGGATCGAATATTCGCTCCTGAATTTGTTTGGACATACCAATTCCATTATCGGCGATCGCAATTTCCACCCACTTGGCATCAATAACTGATGTACGAATCCTAATCTGACTGGGATGCGCCTTCATCTCTTGATAATTACGTTTAGTATTGTTTTCTTCTAAGGCATCAATTGCATTCATCAAAATATTCATAAATACTTGGTTAAGCTGTCCAGCATAGCATTCTACAAGAGGTAGAGTGCTGTAATCTTTAATTAACTCAATTTCTGGTTTTTCTGGTTGAGCTTTCAGACGATGTTGCAAAATCATTAAGGTGCTATCGATACCTTCATGGATGTTGACCAGCTTGATCTCAGCTTCATCCATACGAGAGAAGTTTCGCAAAGAAAGTACAATTTGGCGAATGCGATCAGTACCTGTTTTAATAGAAGAAACTATCTTCGGAAGATCTTCTTGTAAAAAGTCCAGTTCCATCTCATTAGCGGCAATTTTAATTTCAGAAACTGGGTTAGAATAGTGTTGCTGATATAATTGCAAAAATTTTAACAAATTTTGGATATATTCTTCTAAATGGATAATGTTGCCATGAATAAAGCTGACAGGATTATTAATTTCGTGAGCAACTCCAGCTACCAATTGTCCTAGACTAGACATTTTTTCATTTTGAATGACTTGAGATTGGCTACGCTGTAATTCCCTGAGTGTATCTTTAAGTTCAAGGGTGCGTGCTTCGACTCGCTGTTCCAGTTCTTGTTTACTTTTCTCTAATGCAGCGAATAATTCACTCAGTTGCTCTGCCATGCGATTAAAGGAGTTAGACAGGGTATTGAGTTCTCGAATTTTGCTATTTTTCACTGTCTGGTCTAAATCACCAGATGCCATTGCCTCACTTGCCTGATTTAGACGTAGAATTGGACGTGCAATCCAACGAGAGGTGAGTACGCCAATTGCACAGGCAACGACTAATGCTGCCACGCTAAGAGCGATCGTAGTGCGGGTATTGGCATCAATCTGCGCCATGAATGTACTTTCCGGTACAGTAATTACTACTAACCAATTCAATCCATATTTATCTTGCCAAGGTCGAACTTGCACAAAATGCTTTTTGCCGTTAAGATATAAATGAAATTCTTGATCTTCAGTAATTGCCTCTAAACCATTTACTTCTTGCTCAATTTTTTGGGTAATTGATCGAATAATGAAAATATTACTATTGATCGCTTTTAATGGCTGAACTTTATGATTAATGACGGCAAATGGTTGTTGGTTTCTAGAAGTGGCAATCAAAATTCCATCGCGTTGTAAAATAAATACTTCTCCTGATTGAATAATATTCAAATTACGCAAAAAACTGCTGAGTTTGAGCAAATGGATATCAGTGGCAATCATCCCCAGCAAATGATTTTGGGCATCATAAATGGGACGGCTAGCAGAGATCGCAATGTAGGGGCCACTAGGAAAGTTATTAGTAATCATCTTTGTCCACATTGGTTTACGAGCCTGAATCGGTTCGATATACCAGCGTTCGGTAAAATTGTTCCAATCCCAACGATAATTGAGCTTTTTTCGATTACCTTGGTTATCTGTAGCGTAAGTATAGACGTTGTTAGGCGGTTTGGCAGTCCAATCATCGATGGTGATGGTTTTGCCATCGTAACGAGCCGCTCCAATCCCCTCGCCCGTCGTCAGTCCGATGCCGATATAAGTCAGGTCATACGCCTGCATCTGATCCCAAAAATATTTTCCTACTATTTCACGATCGCGCACGTTCAGCAATCCCCGGCGAACCGCATCTGCATTGATCTCATTGAGGGTTTGAGGAATTGATAGATAAGATTTAAGATGTTCCTCTACCACATCGCTAGTGCGATCCATCACCTGATTCGCCAGTTCATTAACAGCTTTTTGTCCATTTCTGAACGACAAATAACCGACCAAACCGACTGCTCCAAAGATTTGTAAAACGAACGGAACAATTAGAAGAAGCTGTAATGGTAATCCTTTATTTATAATTAATTTACAAGTCTTAATTTTTGAAAGCTCGGTCTTTTGAGGTTCTGCTTCGCTTATTTTACTAAAGTTGGTTTTATTCACTATTTTTGCTAGCGGTATATTAACAATATAATATATACTACGATAAAGAAGTTAAATCTTTCCTTTAGCTATTATATTATTTAAACACTAATTAACCGTGGATGACTGACAGGATTCGCATCTACGGCTATCATGGCACAAGCGCTGAAGCAGCAGCAATAGCCTTTGCCTCAACAGAACCGCGAACGATCGAAAGCTCACAGGTTAAACTGTGCATTTTTTGACTATACTGTTGAAAAATTTTAGCAGGTATATAAGCAAATAATTGTTGCTATTGGAAGTTAGTTTCAAGAAGGCGATCGCATTTTCCCCAATTCTGCTGTATTCGATCGCGCCCACGTTCAGATAGCCGTCCGGGATACTTCTCTTATCGAAGATTCTCATTTGATAGAAATTTAGCGAGGAATTGAATAATGATAGACCCAAAAAAATTTGGCGAAATATAGCAACCGCCTTGGCGGTTAGGACATTCTTAATTCCTGACACCCTCGACCCGACGCCCTAGCTATACTTCTCAAACATTTTGAGGAAGTGACAACTGAAAAGTTTCTCGAAGGTTTAAAACGAGCCTGTCCATATTTGTTTGAAGAAGATGAATTGAATGGCGCAGAAAAATCTAATTCATCTGTTACAGATGAATCAAAAGATGAATCTAACCAACCTGATGCTGGGGAAGCGGTAGGGCAAAAATGCTAAAATTAACCCAAGCAAAATAAACTCAGGACAAAGATCGATCGCAGCAGGTAAAAAATGCGTACCCAAAAACTAACGTTAGAAATATCCGAGTCTCTATTTGAGCAGCTTAACCACGTTGCTGAATTGAGCGAGGAATCGATCGAATCAATAGCCATCCGAATCATCGCTTTCAGACTGCCTTCCTTAACTAAGGAAGTACAAGAAATGAACGAAAGACTAAACAAAATTACCCCCGAACAGCTACATGGTGAAATTGGTCTTGAAGAGGTAATACCTAGTGAAATCATCTAGTAGTTCTGACATATATATTCCCGCTAAGGGAGATGTTGTTTGGATTAACTTCGATCCTCAGTCTGGAAGGGAACAAGCTGGTCGTCGTCCTGCTTTAGTTATCTCCTCAAACATATACAATCGCAGGGTTAGGCTAGCTTTAGTTTGCCCTATTACTAGCAAAGTCAAGGGGTATACTTTTGAAGTAGCTATTCCAGAAGGTTTGGCAGTATCGGGAGTAATACTTGCAGATCAAGTTAAATCTTTCGACTGGCAAACACGACAGGCAGAGTTTTTGTGTAAAATGCCAGACGATACATTGACCCAAGTAATTGCTACAGTAGAAAGATTCCTAAGAGAATTCTAAGCTGACCCCGAACTAAATCAAGGTTTGACGATCGCCTTAGAATTAATTGCTTTCACCTTACCCCGTTTCACCAAACTTTGATAGAGAAAAGCTGCCACTTCCGCACGAGTAGCTGGTTGATTCGGTCTCAACAAATTTGAGTTAGATCCTACTACTAAACCAGCCTGGATAGCAGCTGCTACTTTGCCTCTAGCATATTTGGGAATCTGAGCTGCGTCTTTGTAACTTTGTAATATTTTTTCTGGATTCGCGGGTACTTTCAAATCCAAACCGCTAGCCAGTGCAACAATAGCTTCTGTTCTGGTCACCGGTTTGGCCGGTCGGAAATAATCTTTAGGATATCCCTCCATAAATCCTGCCATATCGCTTTCTTTAATTGATGAATATGCCCAGTGGTTGTTAGGCACATCTTCAAAAGCTGTCGCCGCTTCTTCTGGTTTCTTGTTAAATGCTTTATCTAGTCTGACTGCGAATTCAGCTCGCGTCATTGCTTGATATGGGCGAAAAGTTTTATCGGTAAATCCTGTAAAAACACCGCGCTGAGTCAGAGCTGCAATAAATGGAGTTGCCCACAAGTTAGCCGGAACATCGGAAAATTTAACTTGTTTGGCTGGTGTAGAAGCTTTTCGTGCAGCCGATGCAGCTGGAACTGCGGTGACTATCTTTGGTAGGGTTTCGATACCAGACCGTTTTGGGTTGCCAATAGGTTGGGCCTTCTTTCCTGGCGCGATCGCACCTACTACCTTGGGAGAAGGTTGCGCTTTCTGGCGGGGAACGATCGCAGCAGCTGCTTTTGGAGAAGTTTGTGCCTTTTGAATAGGAAGGATTGCGGCAGCTATCCCTGTAGGCAATTTTGCCCTTTCACCCGGAACGATCGCCACGGGATCTTTTGCCGAAGGACTGGCACTTACAGGTGGAACTGGTGAACGAGAAGCAGACTTTCGTGTAGCGGGGACTAATTCAGGCGGAGCAACGCCGATAAAATTCAAACTCTGCGGTTTTTGAGATACCGCCCAAAACAAAATACTGCCGATAGTGGACAAGGCAACCAAGATGCCGATGAACTCATCAAATCCTAATGGATCTTTTGGAGATGACTGGGGGTCTGGTAAAGGGGAATTTGTCATCTCGATCGCCCTCCTACAGCAAACGGCAATTTTAATATAGATTACCGTACTATTGCCAATTCTGGAACTGCCTCTACCGGCATAGTTTCTGCAACGGGAAAATGCTTGTCCAGCAACTGGGGTACTTCTTCCATATCTACTCGCTTGTAACGAGTTTTATCGGGCATGACAATATTTGGCCCTGCCTTGCACTGCTTCATACAGCCAGTTGCCTTGACTGTAACTTCTCCCGACAAACCGCGATCGCGCAACCCTTCCTCCAAGAAGCGACTAACCTGTCTAGCGCCAAGCTTGCAGCAATCTGATTTTTGACATACTAAAATACAAGCCTGCACTTTGGCAGGCTTAGCGGCTTTGGTTGAGGTAACAGTCTCTAAGGGCGATGCTGATGTCGCCGCTAGAGCGGCTTTAGGCAATACTTCATAGACTTTTATCTTATGTTCGCCTGTTTCTCGATCGAGCTTTTCTTCACCAAAAATTTCGATCCAATCCCCCGGTACGAGAACCCGATAGCGGCTGAGCGTCGCCCTCGCTTCTTTCGAGAGTTTAAGCCAGAGCTCGCCTTCGGCAGTAGCAAGTCTCATCCGCTTGATTTTGCAGGCTTCCTCCACTTCATAACCCAGGAAACGTCCTTCCAGGTGAAATGGCGACATTTGAGAGCTTTTGTGTTTACCCACGATCGCAAATCCTTTTTACATTCAATAATTATTCTCAATTTGAGAGAAATTCATCTCGCCAAGGTCACATACCGGTTTTGTTAAATTTCAGTTGCCAACACCGATCCAGCCATACTGCCAAGTCGTGTCGAGGGCGAGTTAATTGCCCGATCGCACTCCACACTTGGATCGCTGCCAAGGGGCTATTTACCTCGACTTGCAGGTCACCCCCCTCGGTACACCAGCACGCAATACCTAGCGATTGCAGTCTTTGGTAAGCTTGCCAGCGCTCGCCTCGCGGAATGCCCACAACCTGTTTGGCCACCTGGTTAACGCTCGATTGCTCCATCCGATTTGTTTCAACTTAACTGCAAATTATTCTCAATTCATTTATACACTAAGTTGAGGTACTTGTTGACATTAATTTTCAAAACTTCTGCAAAAATTTAAAGAACCCGCAGCAGACTGGCAACCCTATCCACAGCTTCCAGGCTGCGAATGTCGTCCAAAGCTAGGCGGAAGTTACCTTCGCGGACATCGTGAGTGACAACGACAATCTCTGCCAATTCACCTTGGAAGCCTGTCTGTACGACAGACTCCAGGCTGACGCCGCGATCGCCAAAGCAAGTCCCCAGTTTGCCTACAACACCAGGAAAGTCTTTGGTCAAGAAGCGAGCGTAAAATCGCGTTACCAATTCTTCTATTGGCGCAATTTGGCAATAGTGTTGATGAGAACAAGCGAGAAGTGGATGCAGGGATTCGATTTGGGATGGTTGGGAAGACTTGACGACAGAGACAATGTTTAAAATATCGGAGACAACGGCGGTGGCAGTTGGGCCCGCACCCGCACCCCTTCCGTAGAACATGACTTGACCGATCGGTTCCCCTTCTACCAAAATCGCGTTATAGACACCGTTGATACTGGCTAGGGGATGAGTTTTCGGGACAAGGGTGGGATTAACTCTGATCGAGAGTAGTTCCGAGTTGGCATCTAATTTTTTGGCAATTGCCAGCAACTTAATCACAAATCCCAACTTCTCGGCGTAGGCGATATCCGCCGCACCTACCTGAGAAATTCCTTCACAATAGACATCCTCTAATTTGATGCGTCCGCCAAAAGCTAAAGATGCGAGGATGGCAATTTTATCCGCAGCGTCCAAACCATCCACATCTGCCGTCGGGTCAGCTTCAGCATAACCCAACCGTTGCGCGTCGGCGAGAACTTCCCCAAAGTCGGCACCTTCATCTCGCATTCGGGTGAGGATATAGTTAGTTGTACCGTTGACAATACCGATAACCGTTTGAATGCGGTTAACTCCCAAAGCTTGTTTGAGCGGTTGAATTACCGGGATACCGCCGCCGACAGAAGCTTCTAGCATCACGTAAACGCCTTTTTCGTTCGCAGCGGTGAAGATTTCGCTGCCAAAACGGGAAATTACTGCTTTATTGGCTGTAACGACGTGCTTACCGTGGGCAATGGCTGTAAGCATGAGCGATCGCGACGGCTCCAATCCACCCAGCACCTCTACCACAATATCAACATTCGGGTCAGTGACGATCGCTTGCAGATCCGTTGTCAGGATCTCCGGTGGCAATTGTACCGTGCGGGGTTTATCGAGCGATCGTACCCCCACCCGATAAATTTCCAACTCCCCTACCAGCGGATGACGACCTTCTGGCGACAGCAAAATCTCCGCTGTCCCCGCGCCTACCGTTCCCAATCCCAGCAAACCTATTTTGAAACCCACGCTTCTGACCCGTTGAAACGTAATTAAACCCCACCCATTGTAAGATATTATAGTTACCAAAGTTAACTATTCCCTTCCAGGTCAGCATTAATATTTATTTCTTATTCATCTAAACGGTATAAATTATGCAACAAACAGATGAAAAACCCGTAATTATTTATCCGTCTAGTGATGGCAAGCCGATGGCAGACAGCACAATTCAATATAACTGGATTACCAAAATAAAAGCGAACTTAGATGGCATATTCAAGGACGATCCGAACGTATTTATCGCGGGAGACTTAATCTGGTATCCAGTCGAAGGAAGAAAGGACATTTGCCAAGCTCCCGATGTGATGGTAGTCTTCGGTCGAGAGAAAAAAGAACGCAAATCTTACCTCCAGTGGCATGAAGATAATATTGCTCCTCAAGTCGTGTTTGAGATTCTTTCTGAAACTAACACCAAGAAGGAAATGAATAAAAAACTTCTATTTTATAACGAATATAATGTGGAGGAGTATTATCTGTACGATCCTAAGAAGAAGAACTTGGATGGATGGCTGCGAAATGAAGGGATATTAGATGTAATTGAGTCGATGTCTGGTTGGGTGAGTCCCCGTTTGGGAGTGCGGTTTGAGCTTTCAGATGAAGGGTTGGAACTTTACCGACCCGATGGACAAAAGTTTATTGACTTTGTAGAATTGGAACGCAAAGCTGTAAGATTAGCAGCAAAATTGCGAGAGTTAGGAATTGACCCGGAAACAATTTAATCTAGCAGCACATTATGGTAGCGTGGGTCAGAGTTTCCAATTCTTATTGGATCGAATCAATAACTTCGTATGACGCACCCTAATAGAAGGGTTTGAGAGAAGTTTGGCAATTTTTTCTCAAATTCACTTTCGAGATATTTCTCGAAACTTTTTTCATCCATATTTTTAGCTTTCCTCTTGAATATTAGGCTGACAGTCTAATTGCCATATTCCCTTTTCATTTTTTGTCTGTCCGAAATGGCAAGTCAAACTTTGCCGATTCCGCTCATTATATCACATAGGTGAAAAATCAGTTATCGGTTTAATCGCTACACCGCAAGCAAGTGCCGCATTTAATTGTTTATCATCAACTGTAATTAACGGAAAATTCAGATCTAATGCTAAGGCAATGTATAAAGAATCATATATTGCTAATTGATGAGTTAAACCAAATTGCAAAGCACGCGGTAGCAGATGTTTAACTGGCACAATTTGAAACGGTATTCTCAATAATTCAGAAATAATTTCTGCTGCGTTTGTCTGTGTGAGTCCGCGAAAACGTACTTCTTTTCACAAAACATTAGCGCACTCTAGCAAGGAAAATTCCGGTATATATAACTCATCGCCTGCGTACATCCGAGCAACCAAAATCCGCGCTTGTGGGGTGTAAGTTTGGGAGATGAAATACTGACTCACCACACTTGTATCAACAACATAGTTAGCCATTAACTATCTCGATCCTCGCGTATCATTTCCACAACTGATGGCGCTCCTGCTGGCGGTGTCCACCTAATCCGATCCATCGCTGCTAAAACCTGTTGTACAGAGCGTGTATCCTTTGGACTTTGGGGTCGTTGCGAGTAACCGATCTTTTCTTCAACCACCTGGCTAATGAGGGTTTTGAGTTCTTCAATAGTCATATCTGCTACCCGTTGGGGTGTCATTTCGATCGCCTCCTTATTTTTGTGCGTAAATCATTGTGCCGCCGACCCTACTAACAATTGTAGGGTGAGCAATGCCCACCCTACTATACGAATCCCTATTAAAAATAGAAAACCGAGAAATCGAGAATCAAAATAATCTTATTCCCAATCCCCAATTCTCCATTGCCTAGTAGGTTTCTACGTGCCAGCGACCGGCTTTCTTCAAAGTTCTTTGATACTCATTCCAAGCAACTCCATCCTTACTAGCTGCTTCGGTAAGAGCTTGGTCGATACCATCTTCCATACCCTTCAAACCGCAGATGTAAGTGTGAGTATTTTCTTGCTGAATTAGTTTCCAGAGTTCAGCGCTATTTTCGGCCACCCTATCTTGGATGTACATCTTGCCGCCTTGGGCATTTTTCTGTTCGCGGCTGATAGCATAAGTCAAGCGGAAATTATCGGGATAGCGCTCTTGCATTTCCTCTAATTCTTGCTTGTACAGGATATTCGGGCTGGTTGCCACACCGAAGATCAGCCAAGCCAAGCCATTAAACCTATAGTCCGGGTTGGCAGCTCTTTCGTTATCCTTGAACATCCGCCACAGGTAAGCGCGGAAGGGTGCAATCCCAGTACCCGTCGCCATCATAATCACATTGATGTTCGGGTCGTTCGGTAAGAGCATCTCCTTGCCTGTTGGCCCGGTGATTTTCACTTCATCGCCGGGGTTGAGCTTGCAGAGATAGCTAGAACAAACACCTTCGACAAGTTCGCCGGTTTCTGGATGCTTGTACTCCAGCTTCCGGACACAGAGAGATACCGTCTTGTCATCGACGCGATCGCCGTGACGAGTAGAGGCGATCGAGTATAACCTTAACTTGTGGGGTTTGCCGTTCTTGTCCGTTCCCGGTGGGATGATCCCAATACTTTGGCCTTCCAGATACCGCAGTTCGCTACCCTCAAGGTCGAACATCAGGTGACGGCAAGTGCCAATACCGCCTTCGCCAACCAACTCCTCGTTGCTTATGCACTTCCCAGTCCAGGGATTGTTGGGACGATAAGTATTAACCGCCACATTTTCATGAGCCTTTGCTTGAGTCATAGGCTTGGTTTTTTCCTCTAACTTCGCAGGTTCTGGTGCTGGTTCTGATGTCGCTTTCACATCTCCTGCGTTGTCAGATATCGCTTGGCCATTGCTTTGCTCTTGCCCTGAAGGCCGGATGCTCACAATTTGGCCGCCCATGCGCGTAATCCGCCGCATTTCTTCATTCATGCGGTTATAGGGCACAGTGATAAATACGCTGCCACTGCGACGAATCGGGTAGCTCATTTTGTCAGTTTCATCGTTCTGACGCAGACCCACCACTTCGTAAACAAAAACGCGGCTACCAGATACCGTGTTAGCAGCACTACCAGCTGCGCTAGGATTGTACATTGCTTCGATCTCTCCGAACTGAACTTCACTTGTTGCTGCTGCCAAGTTCCCTTGCCACCACATGACAATTCCACCACCAGCCAGATAGCTGGGGTTAGAACAAAAGAGCTGAAGAAAGCAGCCTTTTATAGTGTTGCAAAGCTAAGCTCACCGGTCAAAGATCCCAGGAGTGGAAAATCCGACATCAGACCTTCCCTCACCCTACAGGGTAAACCTCCTACAGAATGTGACCGTCGAGTCAGTTTTACATTTTTTTTATAAAAAATGCACAACTAACATTAGCATAAATACTTGAGCTAAAACGATTCCACTTTGTTTTATGCCTTGTAAGGCAGATCCCACTCTGGTAAGATCTTTCAATAATAGTGTAGTAGTAAATACTTACTCATCGAAGGCTTGAGTCTTCCCTAAAGGGCAGATGCCAGACTGCCACACGGATTGGTTTGTTTTCGTGCTTTGTCGCGAAAGCGCAACGTCCCTCAAAAAGACAGTTGCGGTTCCAATCAAAGGGTGACCTTTAGGCTGTGGATTTAGCTCAAGTTTAGACCCGGTTAGTAGAGAATCATAATCGACAGAGGGAAGCTATGACCAGTAAGCCGGACCGCGTGGTTCTAATTGGCGTCGCCGGAGACTCCGGATGCGGTAAATCCACATTTTTGCGCCGCATAA
This sequence comes from Aerosakkonema sp. BLCC-F183, assembly GCF_041929145.1. Taxonomy (NCBI): domain Bacteria; kingdom Bacillati; phylum Cyanobacteriota; class Cyanophyceae; order Aerosakkonematales; family Aerosakkonemataceae; genus Aerosakkonema; species Aerosakkonema sp. BLCC-F183. Next base: position 77,411 of record NZ_JBHFNU010000074.1, read on the forward strand.
CGGATTTGTTTGGGAAAGAGTTTGTCACCGTAATTTGTCTGGACGATTATCACAGTCTCGACAGAAAGCAGCGCAAAGAAACGGGAATTACCGCGCTTGACCCCAGGGCAAACAACTTTGACCTGATGTACGAGCAAATTAAGGCGCTCAAGAACGGTCAGACGATTAACAAGCCGATCTACAATCACGAAACCGGCATGATCGATCCACCAGAAGTGGTGGAGCCAAATCATATCGTGGTGATCGAGGGGCTGCATCCCCTGTACGATGAACGGGTGCGATCGCTAATCGACTTCAGCGTGTACCTCGACATCAGCGAAGAAGTCAAAATTGCTTGGAAAATCCAGCGGGATATGTCCGAGCGCGGTCACACCTACGAAGATGTGATTGCTGCCATCAACGCTCGCCGCCCAGATTTTACCGCTTACATCGAGCCTCAAAAAGAGTTTGCCGATGTTGTAATTCAAGTATTGCCCACGCAATTACTCAAGGATGACAAAGAAGGTAAGATCCTGCGGGTGCGCCTGATTCAGAAGGATGGAGTGGAAGGCTTTGAGCCAGCCTACCTGTTTGATGAAGGCTCTACGATTGACTGGAGACCTTGCGGCACTAAGCTCACCTGCTCCTACCCAGGTATCAAGATGCACTACGGCCCAGATTCTTACTACGGTCACCCCGCCTCAGTGCTGGAAGTGGATGGACAATTAGACAATCTGGAGCAAGTAATCTATATCGAGAGCCATTTGAGCAAAACTTCGGCCAAGTACCACGGAGAGCTGACCCATCTGTTGCTACAGCATAGGGAATATCCCGGTTCTAACAACGGAACGGGACTTTTCCAAGTCCTCACCGGTCTAAAAATGCGAGCAACTTACGAGCGGTTGACTGCTAAGGAAGCCAAGGTTGCAGTTAACGTGTAGAGCCAAATTTTGGTAAATGTCTTGGGGGCGCGTCGAGTGTCCCCAATTTTTTTATTTGTCGCCTACCAGCTTCCTTCGCCATTGGCGAATAGCTGCGCTAGTATTGCGATCGCTAGCAATTTGGAAACACTCTACCATAATCTCGGCAATTTAGACCTGTAGCCAACAGCTAAGAAATAGTACAGGTTAGGTTAAGTAGAGTAACATAGCTCTCTTGCTCATGAAAGTATCCTCATAGTAATCTTTAATTTTGTTGTAATAATCTGTTAGCCAGTCCAGCATCTCTTGCTCAGACCACTCAATCCAAGGTAAAGGCTCTGCCTTTTCAGACTCCCGCCTGTACCGTTCCTGAAACCCCTCTAGTGATAGAAAGAGCAAACCATCTAATATTTGGCCACATTCATCAGGTAGCAGATAACGGACTTACCCATAACCTGTTTCGTAACCAATTTCGTTTCCAGCACCAATTGCATTAACTAGAGGTAGACCATCCCACTGTGAGTTTTCTATGGCAAAGAATGAAAGAAAATCTTTCGGACTTTGAGTGCCCACCAAAGCTTGAATAAGAGATGACAGAAATGGTTTCTGGCTTTGAGTGCCTACGAAAGCTCTAAGCTCTGGAATTGTCCATTTTGATGAGACATGACCGGGAATATAACCTGCCAGTAGAAAATTCAACCCTTGAAAGTTTTTGTGCAAATCTAACTCTGGTGTTTCCCACTCAGAAAGAAACTGCTCCTCCAAAGCTATCCGGTCGTAGCTACCTATCCATCGGTTACGATTTTGTGGCACGCGCCCAAATCTGGCGCGTGCTTCTTGCTTAGTTTTTTGAGCAGATTCGCCAGTAAAATATGTTGCTCGCTGCCAAAACGCTGACTCTGGAAGCCACTTAGCAGCAAAAAATGAAGAGACGATCGAGGGGTTTTGCCTTAACGTTTCTAAAGTTGGGATAGATATTTGCTTTAACTGGCTTTCGATACCCATCTGCTTGCTCTCGTGTCAATGTCAGCAGTCTCATTTAAATTTTTATTATCACGTCAAGAACGGGAGTGCAATAAAAAAACGATCGCTCCTTCGATTAAGAAAGAACGATCGCTCAATTTTCAACCCAGGTAAAAGCAGATAACTTTACTTCACAATTCCCAAAACAGGTTCTAATTCAGACTTAGCAATTACAGGAGACAAAAATTCCTGGGCATAAATCTGAGGATTTCCTTCTGCAATTTGGGTATAAGATTGACGAATGTCAGCGTTCACCGCTACAGTTTTGACATCGTACACTTGCGTAGCCAACTTGGGATAGAAACCGATACCGATAATCAGCACTAAAAAGCTGGCAGCGATGAATATTTCACGCGGACTGGCATCGTTAAACTTGGCGTGAATAGGAAGGACGCAACTTGTACCGAAACAAACTGCTTCTTCATGTCCCTCATTTCTCAAGCTGATATCGTTAATATCGCAGGAGGGTGCAATATCGCAGGTGGCACCAGTGTAGTAAAATACTTGGCGCAACATGGAGAGCAGATAAATCGGCGTGAGGATAACTCCGACTGCGGCGAGGAATACAGTGACCGTGCGGAAGGTGGAGGTGTAGATATCGCTGGTGGTCACACCCACGAAGACCGAGAGTTCGCTAGCAAAGCCACTCATACCGGGGAGTGCGAGAGACGCCATCGCACCTACTGTAAAGAGGGCGAACACTTTGGGCATAGCTTGACCGACGCCACCCATTTCGTTCATTGCCATTGTATGGGTGCGATCGTATGTCACGCCTGCCAAGAAGAATAGCACCGAAGCAATCAAACCGTGGGAAATCATTTGCAGCATCGCACCGCTGACTCCCAAGTCGGTGTAAGAGGCAATCCCCAGCAGGACAAATCCCATGTGGGAAACTGAAGAGTAGGCTAGGCGACGCTTCATATTGGTCTGGGCAAAAGAAGCCAACGCACCGTAGATGATATTGACAACGCCCAGAATTACTAGAATCGGTGCAAAGTAGACGTGAGCATCGGAGAGCATCTCCATATTCACGCGAATCAGTCCGTATCCGCCCATTTTCAGCAATACGCCTGCTAGAATCATCGATACGGGCGCGGAAGCTTCGCCGTGGGCGTCAGGCAACCATGTGTGCAGGGGGAAGACCGCCAGCTTGAGGCCAAAGGCAATCAGCAATCCAGCATAAAGCAGCAGTTCTAATGCGATCGGATAATCTTTGATGGCGAGTTCGACCATATCGAAGGTCAAATTGCCGCCGCCGTAAAGCGCCATTGCCAGGGCGGCGACCAGAATAAATATAGAAGCTGCTGCTGTATAAAGGATGAATTTTGTAGCTGCGTAACGACGTTTTGGGCCACCCCAAATGGAGACGAGCAGGTAAACCGGAACTAGCTCTATCTCCCACATAATGAAGAGAAGCAGCAAGTCTTGGGCAACAAATACTCCTATCTGTGCCGAGTACAGCACCAGCATCAGGAAATAGAACAGACGCGGTTTGACATCGACTTGCCACGCCGCCAGTATAGAGAGCGTCGTCACCAATCCAGCCAGAAGCACTAACGGAACGGATATTCCATCGACCGAAACTGCCCAGTTAAGACCTAACTGAGGTATCCAGGCATACTTTTCTGCGAGTTGAAAAGTAGCGCTGCTCGCATCGTAATGGTTCCAAAAGGCATAGCACATCAACACAAAATCCGCGATGCCTACACCCAAGGCATACCACCGCACGCGCTTGCCGTCTTTATCCGGCAGCACGGGGATGATAAAGGAAGCAACGAGTGGGAGCAGGACAATCGCAGTCAGCCAGGGAAATTGATCGGCCATCATGGTACTAAGAAAAAATACCTAGTTCTTATGGATGAGTCTATTGTATTAAACTTTGTAACAATTCAGTCATAAATCTTTGCCTCAGATATCCATACATTCGTATCTATAGTAAAGGTATGTTGCAAAAATTACTTAATTTATTACGCATACAAAAATTTTATAATGCCAAGTAACAATGGATTTAGGGAATTACAAATAAATAAAATTAATGAATAATAAAGTATTAATTAATACAACAAATTAGACAAAAAATCCGAGAAAACCGAAAGTGGCAGTCGAGGAAGGGTAATTGTGGCTGGACAGGCGGGAGGCGATCGCAAAAGCCAAAGCTTCCCATAGGAACTTTTCGATCGCTTTGACTCAGATGGGGATAAACCTAGCTAATTCAGGTGTTTTGGGATATCGACAGGGTAGGAAACAAGCAGAATATATAGTATGGCGGACGATCGCACTGGAGCTTCTATGTCATCTTTGACGATTAAAGACTTGGAGAAACTACAGACAGAGCATCCCGGCTATCGCATGGAGCTAGTTGACGGGTGCATCGTCGTGATGAGTCCATCAGGTTATCAATCTGATGAGGTGGCTGTGGAGTTTGGTTCTCAGTTGTTAAACTAGGTCAAGCCGCGTAAGTTAGGACGAGTAACCGGCTGCGGTGCTGGTTTCATTTTTTGAAGAGTTAGGAAAGTAAATCTTGTAAAAAGTTTTGACCAGCTTGTTCGAGGTCGCCATCAAGGGAAAATGTGAGGCTACGAACTCGGATGTCTCCCACTCGTTCATTTAGTGGATGAGTCAGGGAAACTGGATATAATAAAATTACTTCTTGGCATTGTTTGGAAACAGCATAAGCGATAACTTGTGCCACATCATCGGATGCTGTGGAAGTGGTAGTTTTGTATTTTGTATCGAGAATGTAGCTGGGTTTTCCTGTTGAGTTTTCGTAAAGAACTATATCTGTTTTAAATGAAATGCGATCGCTAATATTTATATGTTCTTGAAATTTCAGAAATAGGTTGGATGGTAAGTTTTCTTTTAGCCATTCCGCGACAAAAAGTTCATATAGTTTTGCCATGTCAATTAGGAAGGGTAACATAGTGCGATCGCCTTTTTCATGGCTTGGCCCAGTATTATCTAAAAAGAAGCGACAAAGAGCGTGTAATTCTTGATAATCTTGATTCAAGCGATGATAATTTCGCCCAATACAATCTTCTGATTTAAATTGTTTTAGCGTTACTAATCCTTGCAAAGCGTGATATGCTTGTCTTAGTTTTGGTAATACTCTTTCTTTACATAAACCGCTGCGAAGAATAAGAAAAAGCGTCCAAGCAAGAATCTGATTTTCTTCAATATCAGCAGTATGTTCTTCGTAATGACATTTTAGCTTTACTTCCCAAGGTTTTTGGATAGTTTGGCGCATATCTACACGACCGCGAACATAAGCAAGATTGCCTGTTTTTGGCAGATAAGCACGATAAAATCCTTGCCGACCTCGGTTGAGAATTCGTTGTGCTAAAACATGAGCAAGCTGATTGTAAAAGTCTTCTAGCGATCTACAATTAATTAGACCTGGGAGAAAGCGAAAGCTTTTCAGGTTGTAAGCATAATCAAACATTCCGAAAAGAGTACCTAATGGTACTTTTGGCAATAATGACACGTGAAAATCTGGAGTTAATTGGATATGTCCTACCCATCCTTTAGCGGTTAATTTCCACTTACCGCCAGTTTTGGGAGATGGGAAGTCTACGGTAACTTGTCGATCATAATTGCGCCATAAATTTTCTGCGATCGCATATTCAATTTCGTTAATTTCAAACGTTTCTGAACTGTATTCAATTAACTCTATATGTTGCGGCGGAGTCATGGAAATACCTGCTTTTCGATTTTATCCCAACGAAACTCATCTACTTTTTCCAGTCGGTCGAAAAAATACTCTTCTAGATACGGTGCTATTTCCATTTTCCAGATATCTTCAATGTCTTCAGCTAGCTTTTCTGTTAAGAAGAAAGAGATACCGAGTTCATAGTTTTTATCTGCGATCGCCAAATTTAATTTTTGCAAAACCTGAATTAAGCCATCAACTTTAAAACCTGTGTTTTTCTTTTCGTGATAATTCCGCAGTACGTCATAGTTGGGGCGAATTTCGATGAATGCGAAGCGACGACGTAGCGCGTGATCTACGAGTGCGATCGAGCGATCGGCTGTATTCATTGTACCGATAATGCGAACATTTGAGGGAATGCGAAAAGTGTTACCGCCAGCGAGAGGAATTTCTTTATCTCGGTATTCTAAAAGATACATCAATTCGCCAAATACTTGCGCGAGATTTGCGCGGTTAATTTCATCGATAATTAAAACACAAATACCTTCACGGGATTCAGCTTTTTTACATAATTCTAAGAATCTACCTGGAACTATTGAATAGGTTAATTGTCCATTTTGGCTTTGTGGGCGGATGCCTTGGATAAAGTCTTCATAGGTGTATGCTGGATGAAATTGTATTAATTCGGAGAAGCCGTCACTATCGCTGATTAAGTGTTGAGCGAGTTTTTGAGCAATGAAAGTTTTTCCTGTTCCGGGTGATCCGTAGAGGATTATTTGTTTTTTGCGTTTTATAGCGCGTACCCACTGCTTTAATCTTTCTTCATCAAAACCAATATCTTCAGCACATTTACTGAAAGTATACTCTGGTTGTAAATCGATTTTTTCGCTACTATGTTTAAGATTTATGAGCTTATTATCTGGAATAGTTAGCTCAGAATTAAAATTATCCTTTTTGATACCAAATAAATTATAATTTTTAATTCCTACCAGCCAGTGAGAAAACATATCGAATAAGTCATCATCTCGTAAAGCTGGAACACCAGCTTGGTGCATTTTTTTAGCTAATTCAAGAATTAGCTTACGTCCAGTAAAGTTTATCTTTGGATAGTCTATCAATTTCTGTTCATAAGATGTATTTGCAAAATAGTTGATAACTAGCCGTGATTCATTATTAATCAATAGAAAGTCATTTGGTCGCAGAGCATTAAGAATAGGGGTGATCATCCATATCTGGAAGCCTTTGGAGTAGTGAAGTTTACAGAATTCTTTGCAGGCTGCTGATAACTGCCTTGGATCGTCATTACACTGACGGACAAAATTAAGAATAGCTTGGGCAATTGGTTGCCAGTCTTGTGGCTGTGTCCACCCCGCAGCTTCAAACTTGTTTCTCACATCAATAGCAGGAGTAGAAGTATGATGTATCCAAACTAGCCTTTGCTTATTATCAGGATATTCTCTATAAGGAAGTAGCTTTAACAGTACGGCTTCGGTAACATCTTCTCCAGACTCAGATGCGGCGAGTATCGCTTCAAAATTAAGACGCCCTTGCTGACGCTGTTTATCGTAGGCAGATTTATGATTCAACCCATTTGGTGTGTAGGGATATGAGTTGATAAATTCATTAAATAGGCTTATAAATTCATCTAAGTTCTCTACTAGCATAACAAACTCTCAAAATATAATTAACTTATAATTTTATCTAAAATATATTTTGCTTATTGGGTTAGTCTTTTCACAGCTTCTAATTCATTTTCTTTGAGGTAACGATAACTTTGTGGAGGTTTCAGATTAGGTAACTTTCTTCTTAAACGTTCTAATTCAAGCGGACGGGGAAAAATCTCTAATTTCTTAATGAAAATACCTACAGCAACAGATGCACCTTGGTAATAACGATCAAATTTTTGTTTTTCAATCCCAGCATTGTTTTTAACTTCATTCCAAAAATTATTCAGGGCTTTTCGTGAATTTTTAAATTCGATAACTCGCTCTACTTCAAATGAACCTACTAAAGCTTTTTCAGGAGATGAAATATATAGCAAAACTAAATCACCCGCCTTTAATCGAGTACGAACTCGACGCAATTCAACAGTCTTTGTACCGTCAATAATTTTTTGTGCGTATTCAGGACGGATCGACAATAGTAGTATATTCTCTTGCATCACTATCTCCTTTTGTATAACTTTACATACCCATAGTATATAGTGTAATAAAGGAATATTTTGTGATTTTAAAACGGGAACGCATTGTTGTTTTATTTCCTAAAACTTTTTGAACATCTTTCAATGTAATAGGGTTGGAAAACACTTCTGTATCACTAAATCTAAGAGCTATTATATCATTGTTTACCTCATTTTTTATCAACTTTAAAAGATCTTCCTTTTCATATACACCAAATTTCCTAAATTGTCTAAATAAATCTTCTGGGTTGCCTATTACAATTTCATCTAAACGGGAACAAGCTCGGATCTTTTTAACGTCACAATACCGCTTATCACCAGCACTAACATACCAAAGAATTCTTCCCGGAGCCTTTAAACCTTTCAAAGGCCCAGAACAGTAATATACAGCTTCGCGATTAAGCGCTAGTTCAGTCTTAGCACCAAATAGCCATTGAAGTGCTAATTTATAATCGAATAAATCTTTTGCCCAACGAGGTTCAATAGGAATTATGAACGTAGGAATGTCAGCATCAATAATTTTCACTGGCCATAAATTTCGCTCTATTTGTGCCATAGTCTGAATATCATTAATAGAATCTTCATTGTTAAGTATTTCAGCTATTTTAAGTAAGAAATTATACTCTTGTCCCATTTGGTTAGCTAAATTGATGATCCGTGATGATAATTGAGATGCAGTTTCGGAAAAGGCTAGGTTTGCTCTTAAAAATCCATTTTCTACTCTAACAAAAGCATCTTCTGCAATTGCTGTAGTAATATTTTCTCCTAAGTAGGGATCGGTAATTCTAGTAAATTGACGCTGTTCTTTAGCTGAAAGTGATGTAGCTTGAAAGATTAAATGGTGAGCAAGAGTTGCTGCTAGGGAATTATTTGCCACGCGGATCATAGGAATTTCTAGCTCATATTTATTGAGTCGGTCATAAACAATTAAGGCAAGCGGATGCTTTTCTCCCTCCACGACAAACAAACACTCAAATTTATCTGGCTCTGCTATAAACCGACGTAATTTTTGCTGAAATTGCGCCTTGGTTTCACCCTTATCTGAAGCTTGAAAATAGTCATTTATAATATTCTCTTTCCCTTTAATAACAGGATTTTGTTGTAACGAAGTACCTGCTAAACGAACAGGTTGATAGTCTGGTTTTTTGCTAATGCTTTCTAATTGAATAATTAGTTCTGTAGGAGTGACAATAGAAATTCTAAATTCCTTATAAATTTTGTCACATAATCTTATTAAATCAGGGTTTAAAGTTATAAAAAATTGAATCTCTGAGGCTAACGTTCTAGCTAAATGCCGATGTCCATATTCGTCTAGTACGAGGCTATTTTTATGCAAGAAATTTTCCAATTTTTGCAAAGCAGAGTTCAAGTTATCATTATTAATAGTTGCCAAGCAATTAAATTCCTTGGCAAATTGCCGCTTCCGTTCTCTTTCATCATTGTGACTAATGTTATTTATTTGATTAAAAATTTCGTTGCTTATGTATAAAGCTACTTCTGATTGTAACCAATCAGCTATTAAAGCCTTTGATTCTTGACTATGTTTATCTTCGTCATCAACCATATAAAAAAATACATTATTATCAATAATAGCGCCTAATTTCGATTCAAGAATTTGTTGGTTAGCTGTATATATTAAAGGTAAATGCTTATCCTCTAACCACCAATAGGTCAATTGCTTACCACGTTCTCTTGCTGGTTTATCAAACTGGTAAACAAATCCTAACTTTGGCCACATTTTACTTATTTCATAGTCGCGACGGCAAGTAAGGCCAATACCCCTGTATTCTTGAGTTATTTTCTGCAAATATTTTACAAGTTCTCTGGCTACTCCTTTTCCTCGGTAGGCGGGATCTACGCACAAATGAACAATTGTTATACGATCATAGGATTGTCGGTATAAAAGGTAGCCAATACATCCAGTTTGAGGACCGATAGCTACAAGAATATGCCGCTGTTTTGCCTGCTGAATAAAAGCGCCTTCAGGAAAAAAACCAAGGGTTGATCTGTTGGCATCACCCAGAGATATAACGGTTTGCAAATGAGGGGATTTGTCGTCAATTTCTTGAATTTTTATTTGACTTTTTGGTTTCATTTTTGGTAAAAATAGACTACTAAATTAAGTGCGATCGCCCTTTCTCCCCCATTTTACCTCAATATAGCTCATAACCTACCGTAGCTTCTAATACATACCAAGTTTCCGTGCAGTAAACTATGGCTCAAAGTTCCCCAACAATAGGATAAATCAACATGAAAGCAAAAATATACGATGAAATCAAAACCTTGGTAGATATTCCTGTAGACTTTGGCAATAGAGTCTTAGCAAAAGGAACACTAGGCACAATTATAGAATGCTATGAACAACCTCAAGAAGGCTACGCCGTCGATCTCGCTATTCCCGATGAAAGGTGGGTGGGAGGTTTCGACTACGAAAATGTGATTCTTTTCCCCGAACAATTTGTAGTAGTAAATCCGGCTGAAAAAGTTCAAGATGTTGTTACTCAATATTGATAAAAATTAGGTAACGCATATTTAGGTCAATCTGTCAATTTTTATTTTAAATATTTGCGTCCAAAAAGGAGGCAAATATTATACAGATTAATGCCGATCGACTTTTGGAATTGAGAGCGATCGCTAAGCTGCGCTCGGACTTCCACATCTTCAATATCAATATACTACTATCTCAATAGTTGCAATATGCAGTAGGCATATTACGCGATCGTACATTTGCAAGATCGCCGATCGAAATAGCTTGCTAAGTTATCGAAAAAAATATTATAACGTAACTCTATCGAAAAACAGGATTTTCTGGTATCAGTAGTGATAATCACCAGTACGATCCACCGAATCTAGTATCCCATGAACCAAAGTCCCAATTGCCCGAACTGCGGGGGTATCCATCGCCGTAACTTTCTGCAACTTCTACCAGGAGCGCTTTCTCTGGCAATTCTATCAAATACTCAGCCAGCCAAAGCAGCCAACACGACCAAAGCTTTAGTCCTCAGTTGCATTGACTCTCGTCTTTTAGAAGCACAACGTTACTTTTTATCATTACAGCATCTCGGTAATCAATATGACTTAACTGCTTTAGCAGGTGCTTCCTTAGCATTAAGTGGAATTCCTCACCAAGCAGATGCAGAGGCTTTTTGGGATCAATTAGAGTTATCTTATCGATTGCACCATATTCAAAAAGTAATGATATTCGATCATCAAGATTGTAGCGCTTATGCAGATAAGATCGATCCGCAATTAAGTGAAGATGAGGAAAAAGAAGAAAAACTGCATGAAGAATACTTGAGTCGGGCTTATTGGCAAATACGCGATCGCTATCCAGATTTGAATATAGAATTATATTTTGTTACTCTTAATGCGGAAGTAAAAGCTATTTCACCTTTGGCTAGAGGATAATTTTTTTACGAACCGCTCCAGACGCAGAGAGCGCAGAGAGAAGATTCAGAGGAGATGATGCGTTTTATACCTTCTTTAAGGACAGAGACGTTGAAGTTGATCAGAAGGGCGAGGGGATAGTTGGTCATTTTAAGATATGAGTAACTTGAGCTTCGTGGATGGGAGCTAAATTTTCTACTGCTTTCAATTCGACAATTAGAATATCATTAACCAAAAAATCTAATTTACCTTCACCAACTTGATGACCTTTGTAAGTCACTGCGACTGGCTTCTAAGGCTGACAAGGTATCCCCCGTATCTGAAATTCCACTTCCAACGCTTCCTGATACACCGATTCCAAAAAACCTGGCCCCAAAACCCGATGCACCTCAATTGCCGCCCCAATCACAGCATAAAGCTGATTCATCTCCTCTCCCAACTCTCTTCTCTCTGCGTCCTCTGCGTCTGGAGCGGTTCATTCCTCTTCTCTCTCCATACTCTATGTCAAAATTTTAATACAAACAGCGTTTCCCTTAACAGATGACTTCAACCCTCCCCCCCCAATACGACCCCAGCAACACCGAAGCCAAATGGCAAAAATTCTGGGAAGAAAAAGAAATCTTTAAAGCTGACCCAGCAAAAGGCGGCGAATCTTACAGCATGGTCATTCCGCCACCCAACGTGACTGGTAGTTTGCACATGGGTCACGCTTTGGGACAGACAATTATGGATATCGTCGTCCGCTATCACCGGATGACTGGACGCAATACTCTTTGGGTACCCGGAACTGACCACGCCAGCATTGCAGTTCACGTTATGTTGGAACGGGAACTGGAAAAAGAGAAGATAACTCGCCAAGATTTGGGACGCGAGAAGTTCTTAGAACGCGCTTGGCAATGGAAAGAAAATTCTGGCGGTTCAATTGTATATCAACTCAGGCGTTTGGGCTTATCTGTAGATTGGTCGCGGGAACGCTTTACGATGGATGGAGGTTTATCAGAAGCAGTCATAGAAGCTTTTGTTCGACTTTACGATGAAGGATTGATTTATCGCGGCAATTATTTGGTAAATTGGTGTCCGGCTACTCAATCTGCCGTTTCAGATTTGGAAGTGGATGATAAGGAAGTGAATGGGAATTTGTGGCATTTCCGTTATCCGCTTTCTGATAATTCGGGTTATTTGGAAGTGGCGACTACTCGACCGGAAACCATGTTGGGTGATACGGCGGTGGCGGTGAATCCTAATGATAATCGCTACAAACATTTGATTGGTAAAACTGTCACTTTGCCAATAATGAATCGGGAAATTCCGATTATTGGCGATGAGTTGGTGGAGATGGAATTCGGTACTGGCTGTGTGAAGGTGACGCCAGCGCATGACCCGAATGATTTTGAAATGGGTAAGCGGCATAATTTGCCGTTTATCAATATTATGAATAAGAATGGCTCGCTGAATGAAAATGCAGGGCCGTTTGTGGGACAAGACCGTTTTGTAGCGCGGAAAAATGTGGTGCAGCGGTTAGAAGATGATGGATTTTTGGTCAAGATTGAGGATTATAAACATACTGTACCTTATAGCGATCGCGGTAAAGTTGCGATCGAACCTCTTCTCTCTACTCAATGGTTTGTCAAAATTCGTCCGATGGCTGACCAAGCGTTACAATTCTTGGATGAGAAAAACTCGCCGGAATTTGTACCTCAACGCTGGACAAAAGTTTATCGCGATTGGTTAGTCAAATTAAAAGATTGGTGTATTTCTCGTCAGTTGTGGTGGGGTCATCAAATCCCAGCTTGGTATGCTGTTAGCGAAACTAATGGCGAAATAACTGATAGTACGCCCTTTTTTGTGGCGCGATGCGGAGTAGAAGCCCACGAGAAAGCAAAAGCTTTTTTTAATGGGGAAAAGCCATTCGAGCTAAAACAAGATCCAGATGTATTGGATACTTGGTTTTCTTCTGGATTGTGGCCTTTTTCTACATTAGGTTGGCCGGAAAATACAAAGGATTTGGAATTTTACTATCCAACTTCTACTCTAGTTACTGGTTTTGACATCATCTTTTTCTGGGTAGCTAGAATGACGATGATGGCAGGACATTTTACCGGGAAAATGCCTTTCAAAGACGTTTACATTCACGGTTTGGTGTTGGATGAAAATGGCGAAAAGATGTCGAAAACCAAAGGTAATGGTATCGACCCGTTAGACTTAATTGATAAATATGGCACCGATGCTTTGCGCTACACTTTGGTGAAGCAAGTAGCTGGTGCGGGTCAAGATATCCGTATGGAAGGATATAACCGCAAAACGGGTGAATCTTTGGCGGTAGAAGCTTCGCGCAATTTCACGAATAAATTGTGGAATGCTTCTCGTTTTGCGATGATGAATTTGGAGGAACAAACGCCGCAACAATTAGGCGAACCACCAATTAACGTTCGTAGTAAGGACTTTAGTCCTTCCGAAGCGAGGACTGAAGTCCTTACTACAAACCTTGGATTAGAATTATCAGACCGTTGGATTCTCTCGCGATATAATCAGGTCGTGCAACAAACTGGCAAATATATCGAAAGTTACAGTTTGGGAGAAGCTGCCAAAGGTTTGTACGATTTCTTCTGGGGTGATTTCTGCGATTGGTATATCGAATTAGTGAAATCTCGCCTGCAAAAAGATAGCGATGCTAATTCTAAAAAGGTTGCCCAACAAACTATCGCTTTTGTGTTGGAAGGAACCTTAAAATTACTACATCCTTTCATGCCCCATATTACCGAAGAAATTTGGCATACTCTCACTCAATCTGGCGAGGATAAATCATTGGCGTTGCAAGCTTTTCCAAAAGCAAATACAGCGCTGATTAATCCCGAATTAGAACAAGATTTCGATTTGCTAATCAACACAATTCGCACTTTGCGAAATCTCCGCGCTGAAGTGGATATTAAACCTGGTGCGAAAGTAACGGCAATCTTGCAAAGTGAAAGCGACAGAGAACGGCAAATACTGACATCTGGCGAAAGTTATATTCAAACTTTAGCTAAGGTGGAAAATCTGACCATTACTCCTAGTTTGGATGGAGATATTGGGCAGAATATGGCGGGTGTTGTCGGTACTGTGCAAGTTTTAATTCCGCTAGCTGGTATCGTAGATGTGGCAGCTTTAAGCGCTAAGTTGCAGAAAAAATTAACTAAAATAGAAGCGGAAATTAAATCGATTTCTGGGCGTTTGAGCAATCCTAACTTTGTGGATAAAGCTGCGCCGGAAGTGGTGCAAGCTGCTAGAGATGCGTTGGCGGAAGCACAGAAGCAAGCAGAGATTTTGCGCGAAAGATTGAACCAATTGGGTTAATATGGTAGGGTGGGCATTGCCCACCTTACTTTAGGGGCAAGAACTTGGACTTTTAGATTTATCCTGAATTACGCAAGTGACCTATCTCAATCCAAATGCAGTTATTCCTGAAGCAAAGCTGACAAGATATTTGCTAGTATGGAAACCAAAAGATGATAAGTCTGGATTTTTAGCTCAAGCAGGATATACTCTTGATAACTGGCAACAACTTGAACGGGACTTAAGAAGCTTGCTGATGAATGAAGCTACTTTAGATAAGGAAAGTTCTTTTGGTAATATCTATAAGATTGAAGGAGTTTTAGTAGGTTCTAATGGAGTTAGTCTTCAAGTAGCGACTTTCTGGATTGTAGATTCATTTTCTAATGAGACAAGATTTGTTACACTTTTGCCAAATTAGCTATAAGAGGTGAATTATGGAATTTGAAATGTTTTCGGAAGTAAGTTTAAAAGAAGATATTACTGAATACAATTTGCTGAAGGGAACTACTGCAATTATAGTAGATTATTGCCCAAGACCTGAAGGACAGGAAGATGGTTATGTTTTAGAGGTATTGAATGAAGAAGGTGAGGCGTTTACAGTTATTGCAGTGGCAGTTTCCAAAATTGAACCGATAGTGGTAAGTATGTCTCGATAGGTAATGATTTGGAAAATAAGGAAATAGCAAATATCACAATCAAGGTTTTCTTCCAAATCTGTTGGAAAGCCAACTTAAGTTATGGAGATGAGTTAAGTCTTCATATTGGCGCAAGAATTCCTTACTCACAAAAATCGATGACTGGTAAAGAAAAAGGAGAGTGGATAGTAGGAACGCGAGGAAATCCTTGGAAACTTAAATCGGAAGGAGAAACTATTGTTACTTCTGACGAAGATGCGGAAAATATTCGACAAAAAATTAAAGCGATCGAAAATAATCCTATTAGTTGGTTTGTACCTACTCCAGAGTTAGGTTTTAATTTGGGTTTCTCCAATGGATATGAATTGATTCTTATCCCAGAAATTGAGGATAATTCTGGTTTACCATATTGGGAAATGTTTACTCCTGAAGATATGATTCTCAAAGTTGGGCCAAATACTATGTGGTCTTATACTTGCATTACCAATATACCTACAGTTCCATGTTAACAAATAGTCCAATCTGTAAACTGTAGCTACCGCTTATTCATAGCCATATTCGCCGAACTGGATAAGCATCAAAAGCCGAATCGCGACTAATCAAAACTAGGGAATGATTTATTGCTTGTGCTACCAGAATACGTTGGCGTAGCCTGCCGGAGGCATATCGAATGGATCTTTATGATATAAGGGGAGATTATAAAGCTGTATTGTATCTTTTAAGGAAATTGGCAATAGCTTAAATCTTGTAGATTGAAAGCTAGATTCCATCTCATTAAAGTCAGATAGCAAAGAAAGTTTACCTATCTTAATTTTGATAGATATTTCCCAAAAACTCGCAATACTGACAAAAACGTTATCTGTATTTTCGATCGCATTTCGCAGCGAAACAGGTAAATTTGGATCGTCCTCTGCTAACCAAATAAAAGCATGGGTATCTAACAAAATAGAATCCATTACATATATTCCTCAAAATCTTGCAGTGGTTCATCAAAATCATCCGGCAAAGGCAAAACAAAAGTTCCTTTCATTGAACCCGCTAAAGGACGTTTATCAGCAATTTCTTGGGTTTGTTTGGTATTTTCTGGAGAATTTGGATACTTTTCAAGCAAATATTCTGCATAATGCAGAAGTTCTTTCTTGAGATCATCTGGCATATTAACAACGATTTTCCATAAAGCAGTATCGGTAGTCATAATTTCTCCTTGTCAAAACAAAAACGTTCTTCTTCGGAAGTGAGACTGATGCTCATAGAGAATTTTCTAGAAGTTGTCTCTATCATATCTTAGGAATAAAGCGCTTTTCAGGTGACTTTACATAGAAACCCGGTTTCTTGAAGAAAGCGGGTTTCTGGGGTCTACTTACCCAAAATTAATGCAAGTATTATTAATTTAAGTTACCTTTTAAAGTTCCTGATTAGGTACTCTCTTACATCTTGAAGCGTTTTTCCATCAGTAAGCATAGCCTTAGCAGTAGCTACGTAAGAGGGGCCACCATTCCCTCCTATCACTTCATTGTGTACACGCTGAATTGCTGCTTCAGAGAATTTGTCAATCAAATAAATTCTTACATCTCGAAGCGTTTTTCCATCAGCAAGCATAGCCTTAGCATCAGCTACATAAACGCGGCCACCAGTCACTCCTATCACTTCAGTGTGTACACGCTGAATTGCTGCTTCAGAGAAGTTGTCAATCAAATAAATTCTTACATCTCGAAGCGTTTTTCCATTAGCAAGCATATTCTGAGCAGTAGCTACGTAAGCATTGCCACCAGTCACTCCTATCACTTCATGGTGTACGCGCTGAATTTCAGCAATGCCGGGACGACTAGAAGGAACTGGAGCTTGAGCAGTAAACTCTGTCACGTTGCATTGCATAGTAGGATCTAAATGTTGCCCCAACCCTCGGCAACGATTGCGTGCTTCACTAGGTAAAGATAAAAAAGTAACAACCGAAAGCGCTGATATCAAAACTATAGCTGAAGAAGTAGTAATTTTCTTAAGCATTCTCTTGTTTCCTTTTGCCCTATGGAACTTTCCATTTCTTATGCTAGCTCTGCCCCTCAACGCCTGAAAAGCCAAAAAAGTGGGAAAAAGTTGGATCTTTCTTAAATAAATATAAATAATTGGGATGACCACCCAAAAAAGTTGCAAAAAGTGGGAAAAAGTTGGATATAGTAACTATAACTACCTCATCTACCCACTTATGGACATTCCTCAGATATTGCAATCTGTTGATGAAGCTGTCTACGCTAAGACAAATCAACATCTGAATAACTTGCAACGGAGGATTATCGCGGGAATACTAAATGGGCAAAAATATGCAGATGTTTCAGAAACTTACGGTTATAGCGCCCAGCACGTTAAAAAAGCCAGTCACGAACTTTTGCAAATTTTATCTGATGTCTTTGGTGAAAAAGTAAAGAAAAGTAATCTTGAATCTGTATTAGAACGGCAAATAAATGTAAAGATAACTTTTGGTAATAAAAATACTCGCAATAAAAACGCTGTAAATATTGGTTCTATCAAAAATTGCCCTGTTCCCTCTACTGCTACCCCAAAAAAAAGTAAGCCTGCAACTCCAGATTTTCAACAGCAAAGCAAGGATAAAACTAAGGTTGAAACAATTGATAAATTAAGGAATTTTGGCTTAAGTGACGAACAAATTGCAGAGGCGTTGGAGATACCTTTGGATGTAGTTAATCAGGTAAATTTGGATGAATGAATATGCCTTCCCAAACTTGGGCAATAGGAATAGTTTGTCCGGTCATTGCTTCATGCCAAGCTTGACGGAAATCTTTGATAATTTCTGCTTTAGTTTTATCTTGTTCAATTTGTTTATCCCACTGAGACTCTTGGAACTTGTTGAGCCATTCGACAAATTCTGCCAGTTCATCTTGTGAGAGTTGCGCCACCGCTGTTTTGATGTCTGTAATGTTCACATTGGTAAGTAACTTTTTTTCTAAAATTTGTTTACCAGTTTGCTCTAATTATATCCCCTCATTCTTAAGTTATTTCAAACCAGAACCGGACGACTTCTCAGCGGCACAAGAATTTCATGCAAAACACTAGGCTTCGCACTAAGATAGATTTCACGACAATTACGATCGTTATATCCGACAACAATTGCACCGATCGCAGCACCAATTTCAGGATACATTTCTTCACTCATCTCTCCGTTATCCAAAAAGTCTGGAATCTTAATCAAGCCTTTGACATCATTTTCACCAATATTAACAAATACTCCAAAAGGAGCATGATATTCAACTTTACCCAGCAAAAATTGCCCCAATTTGTACTTTAACTTAATTTGTTCCCAGCTTTGACTATCCATAATATTCACTGTGGTTTGAGGACTCGTGGAAATTGATTCAGTATGGCAAACAAGCGTTGAGGCACTACTACCTCAATTCGCTCATAACCGTCTTTCTCATCATAGCGATTTTCTAGCGACTTGAAATACTGCTCGTAAGTTGATTTATCAATTGAAACCTCTAGTATCCCTTCTTTATAGCTTTGATTAAACTCTTCTGCAATACTTCGATCGTGGGGGCCAGCAAAATAGCAATTTCCATCAAGATAAGGAGGATTATAGGGAAAATCAACGATTTGAAATCCTTCTTTCAGTAATTTCTGCCCTTTGCGTTTTTGAGGTGCTTTGTAAAGCGTAATGATTTGGGATGATTGTGAGTGACTAGGTTCCATTATTATTTAAAACTGGTTGAACATCTATTTGGCGCAGTTGTAGTGTAACAACCATTTCATCCTCCATACTCAGCCATTGCATCGTAAATCATCTAAAACTTTTTCAGCTTTTTACTCCGCTATTGCATCAGCGGCAAGTTTAGCAAGAGCGTTATGAGAATGATATTATAACATCTAAAACCTCATTTAATTTTCCTTATGACCACAATCTCTGAATTGAATAAGCATCAAAGGCTGGATCGCGACTAATCAAAATCAGGGAATGATTTATTGCCTGTGCTACCAGAATGAGATCGATTCGCTCGCGATGATGCAATAAGTTATATAAATTTAAGTATCTTCAATCAAAATGTTAGCCTGCGTCGCTACATCTGAGACAGTAACTTATCATATTCTGCGTGGGAACCAACCCAAAACCAAATAACTGTATCTCCATCCAATTGTCCAACTGCGCGATAACTTTTGCCGATTCGCGCAGAGTAGATTGGTAATTCTGGATGCACCTTTTTAAAGCGTAAGCTTGGATGCCCAGGATCTTGCTTGAATTGTCGATATGCCTCCCGTGTCTGTTCTTTAACTTGGGCGGGCAAGTCAGCAAAAGCTTTACGAAACTGGGTAGTTGTGCGTGAGTTCACAATGTTTCCGGGTCTAAATCTTGGGTTTTCCCAGCTTTGTACTCTGCCATTGCATCGGCGGCAAGTTTAGCAAGAGCGTTATGAGAACTTGCAAATGCTGCATCCCACTTGATTTCATCTTCTAGTTCTTCCAAAATCATGGCAGCGATCGCATCTTGTTCGCTAGTAGGTAATGTTTTCAGTTTGGCGATCGCTCGTTCAAGTAACTCAGTCATAGCTATCGTGAATTAGTTATACTTTATGATATCATATAATAATTGCATAATTTAAACTATGGAAAAAGAAGCTGTAACTATTCGCATTCCAGCCGATTTGTTGGCGCAAGCAAAGCAGTTTAAAGAAGGCAATGAGTCTTTTAACGAGATGGTTGTGGATGCGATCGCACGCGAAGTCCGACGACGGCGAAGTTTGGCTGCCCATCAGCGCATTGTGGCTCGTAGTGCAGAAGTAAAAGCCAAAACAGGTATTCAATCCAGTTCTGTGGACTTGATTCGGGAGTTGCGATCGGGTGAGGGACGGCGTGACTGAGTGCATCGACACCAGTGTTTTGGATATAATAATAGCAATCAACTATCCAATATTCAGGCATTGATTATGGAAGAACTACTCGCTCTCAAATCATTGCTATTGCAAGGTGATATTTCAGGAGCGTTGGTAATAGTCGAAGAACTAGAAGAAATGAGTCGCGATGACAAAATTAACAATATTCGTAGCTATGCCAAAATTTTACTGTTACACCTAATTAAGCAGCAGGCTGAAAATCGCACCACTCGTTCTTGGGATGTTTCAATTCGCAATAGCGTTAGGGAAATTCAGGAAAAGAATAAGCGTCGTAAGGCTGGGGGTTATTATCTCACAGCGTCAGAATTACGCGAAGTTTTAGAAGCAGCATACCCAATGGCAATTGATAAAGCATCGCTGGAGGTAGCAGAAGGTATCTACGAGACAGAGGAATTGGAAAATATGGTAAATCGAGAAGAAATTATCGATCGCGCTTTAGCTTTGATTTCACCAGAAGCGTGAAAAAGATTTACTCCGCCTCAGTTTCTTTATTTGGCCGATCGCTTCTCTCAAATTTACCCTGCCATTCCGCATATAAAAACAAAATTGCTAGCAAAATATAACCAACTGCCCAAGAACTTCCCGCACCCCAACCTAATTTAATTACAGTATCGGCAACTGTCCAATTGTAAGCGTGCATTAATCCTACCCAGGAAAGTAAAGCTGCACCTAATGACCAAAATGCGGCTTGACGAAATTGCCGTTCTATGATATGGACTGTGATGGCTGATAGAATCATTGCCGAGAAAATGAAACCTTGTTCGAGGGCAAAAGTTCCATCGATGTAAGTATCGCTAAGTTTAAATAGAGGTACTAAATCGGCAGTAAATGGTTTTGCTGGCGTACCCAAACCAGCGGCGCGGAGGGAATTTTTGGCGATGAGTGCAGCCCAACCTGCGATCGCAGGCAACAATCCTACCACAACCGCAGGCGCGTGATGAGTTGGCGTTGCTTCAAAACTCTGTGCAACAATGACGATGCCGATCCAAAGTACGATCGCCATTCCCGCTTCGATCGGTACGAAATAAGCTAGTAACGCCACTGTTCCGCTCAAGCACAGCAAACCCATCACCACGCCATTGAGGACGGAATAACCAACCCTTGCTCCCATTGCTTTCCAGCCGGGATGACCGATATAAATTGTAGTGGGGAAACAGGAACCGCAAATAGCCGCCACGATCGTACCAATACCATTAGCAGCCAAACAAGGTGCAGCCGGGTAAGTATCACCCGCCGCTTCCGCACTTTCCAAATTCTGAATGCTACCGATGAGGTTAAACAATCCCATCGGGAGGATA
This sequence comes from Aerosakkonema sp. BLCC-F183, assembly GCF_041929145.1. NCBI lineage: Bacteria > Bacillati > Cyanobacteriota > Cyanophyceae > Aerosakkonematales > Aerosakkonemataceae > Aerosakkonema > Aerosakkonema sp. BLCC-F183. The sequence continues at coordinate 98,688 of NZ_JBHFNU010000074.1, forward strand.
ATACTGACATATTCCAGCAATACCCCCCGTGCTTGCCACAAATCACCTAAAAAGAAACCGGGTAAGTAAACGCCTATAGGTTTTACAGCATCGGCAAAACGGACGCTATCCCAACTCATCAATCCCGTTCCCCAGGCTAGCGCAATTCCCAGCAACACCGCCAGCAAACCGCCGGGAATACCGAATTTGACTCGCCCGAAATAGGTGAGTAGAATCACGCCTAATGGCACTAAACCTACAACTGGGTTAGCAAAAGTACGGAATAAAAAGCCGATCGCAATAAAAGTGAGCGCAATACCGCCTAAAGTAGAGAGAAGGGCAGCACGGGGAGCCATACGCCGGAGAGTATTGCCAATCCAAGCACCGCCGAATTCGATCGCACCACTGCCCAAACAAGCCACCAAACCCGCTTGCCAAGCTAATTCCGCCGCTTGTTCTGGAGGGATACCCTTAGCGATCGCACCCAACTTCACCGGTAGCATTACTAAAAAAATATACGCAAACAAGCTAACTGTATTGATACCATAAGGCAAAGCCGTAATATCATCTTTTTCCTGCCGTTGGCCCTGCTTGTAGGCCAGCCAACTGTAATAAAAATTACCAACTATTAAACTCAGTGCTACTCCCGGTAAGATGCGTCCGTAAATCATGGCAGCGGGGAAGCCCAGTACCCCTCCACAGAGATTTACAATCAGTAGGATTTGAATAAAATTGTCAAGTGCCAATCCAAAGAATCCGTCTATATCTCGCCGAACTAGCCAACGTGGGGATGTTGTTTCCATATATCGCTCATTTTCCCCAGCCTCCCATCCTCAAATACCTTAGTATTGCTTTGTTTGGGCTCTGGCGTTTTCAATTGCTTTGGGGGTTTAAAGAGTTTTCGCCAGGTTGTCCATTAGCGTACTATACTGCACCTTTAGGTGCAACCCGTTCTCCCAGACTTAAGGGTGTAGGTTTTCGTGGGGGGAGTTGTATATAAAATTGGACGTGAAGTAGTAAAAAATAAAGGCGATGCTACATTTGGCCCAGGTGCAAAAGCAAGGATTGTCAGGCGAGCCCAAGTTGCGATTGATAGCTCGCCAAGAATCTGCATATACTTGGGCATTGATAACCGAGATAGAGGAAATCTCAGCTACAGAGGCGGATTGCAGTAATGATGGCTCGCTGGTTTTAGTCGATATTTCCCCAACACGGCAGATTTTGAGCGTTCAAGCTGCGAAAGACTGGGTGCTGGATTTGGTGAAAAACTATCTCAGCACCGGTATTACCCCAGCTTTCTTGCAGCAGGAGAAGGAACGGGTAGAACAAGGGCTGCAATCCCTGACTATAGAGAAGCAAGATTTGGCCCGCCGTTCCGTGGAACTAGAAGCCCGTAGGGAAGAAATTCAACAGTTGGAGATCAAGCTGCAAAAACAGATTCAAGTCTTAGAAGCGGAAAAACAGGAAATGCAGATCCGCTTTAACTCTGAACTTGAAGCTTGTCAGAATAAGATTCAAGACTTAGAAGCAAAGCTGAAAAATTCTTAGCGCGTAGGGGCTAGGGCGTCGGGCGTCGGGCGTCGGGGCTAGAGGCTAGGGAAGAGGGAAAAGGGGAAGAGGGAAGAGGGAAAAGGGAAAATATTAATTCTTCCGCGACCCCGCGACCCCGCTCTTTCCCTAGCCCCTAGTTCCTCCTGGTAGTGCCAATCTAGGGTTGGATTTGTGACCGTTCTGCTGAGATCGATCGCCTTCTTCCGCGACCAAAATTTCCCGGATCAGTCGCGCCGCCGCACGTTGGGCCAAACCGCTCGCCACTTGCTGACCCATCTGTTGCGTTTCTGGCTTCACCAACAATTTAGGAATCAGCGGTAGCAATTGCTGAGCGTCAAAGCCGGGAGTCTCTTGCAGAATTTGCCAAATCCGTTTGATATGCTCTAAGCTACTGGGCGTATCGTTAGCGATCGGCTTCTCGTTTACCCATAAGCCAACCCGTTCCCGAACAGCATAAGTAAAGTTTTGCAAAGCATTGCGCGTCAGCGCATCTAAACTATTGACAATTTCATCAGCGAGATTTTTGCGGATAAACTCACCGCGATCGGAAAACAGAAAGTCCACCGTCTGATTCAACACCTGGTTGATATCGTAATCTTGAGAACTCCGCGCATTCCGCAGCAAGTTTTCCAGACGATTCCAGCGAAACTTGCCATCTTTGAACAGCAGATCCCGCAGCGAATTACGTAATTCCGGCGCTGGATCGGTCAGCAAGCGTTTGGAAACGTAGGGATAAGCTTTGCTAAGAACCTTAAACTCAGGATCGATATAAATCGCAATCCCTTCCAAAGTCACCAGAGAGCGAATGATCAGTGCGTAGTAAGCGGGAACGCGGAACGGATACTCGTACATCAACGCCGAGAGCTGATCGGTGATGCTCTTAAAATTCAGTTCGGCCACACTTGCTCCCAGTGCATTGTTAAATACAGAAGCAAATGCTGGGATAATCGGCGTCAAATCCGTATCCGGCGTCAAAAACTCCAACTTCACGTAATCGCGGGCTAAACCTTCAAAGTCTCGGTTTACCAAATGCACGACCGCTTCAATTAAGCCATATCGCTGGTAGGGTTTCACCTCGCTCATCATACCAAAATCGAGATAAACCAATTTCCCATCCGGACTGGCTAAGAGATTGCCGGGGTGAGGATCGGCGTGGAAGAAGCCGTGTTCTAGCAACTGGCGGAGAGAACACTGAACGCCCACTTCAATTAAATGACGAGCATCGATTCCCTGTTGTTGGATAGCATCCAAATTGGTTAACTTGGTGCCGTTGACCCACTCCATCGTCAAAACGCGACGCTGCGTGTACTCCCAGTAAATCTTGGGAATGTAAATATCCGGTATATTGCCGTAGAGCCGCTCAAATCGTTCGGCGTTGTGTCCCTCCTGGATATAGTCCATTTCTTCAAAGATGCGACTGCCAAATTCATCCAGGATGGCGACCAAATCGCTGCGTACCAATTTAAACGTTTTTTTCGCCCACGCTGCTAAGGAGCGCCCGATGTACAAATCGAGAGTAATTTTTTGGGCTAGATCGGGTCGCTGTACTTTGACAGCGACAACTTCGCCGGTTTTGAGTTTGCCTTTGTATACTTGACCCAAGGAAGCTGCTGCCAGGGGATCTGGCGATAGTTCTGCGTAAAGTTCTTCCGGTCTTGCACCCAGTTCTTCTTCTATAAATTGGTAAGCCACCTCGTTGGGAAAGGGGGGCAACTGGTCTTGCAGGTGTGTTAATTCTTCTAGATATAGGGGGGGAACCAAGTCTGGGCGGGTGGAGAGAGCTTGTCCGACTTTGATGTAGGCTGGGCCTAGTTTAGTCAGGATCTCCCGCAACTGAATGGCTCGTCGCCGTTGGTTTTCTGCGATACGCCCCCACTTGCGATCCCACCACAAGCCGGCAGCAAAGGTGAAAAACGGCCACACAATGCCTAAAAATCTTGTCCATACTTGTAAAGGGCGCTGTCGATAATATTCGGCGATCGCTTCCGGGTCATATCGTAGCCCTTCTGTGTCTGAGTCAGAGGCGATCGCAGTTGCAAATTTACTTGGCGCTACTGACAGGGACGCCCGCTCTACACTTACTGTGGGGGCAACAATTGCTGTTGTATCTTCCGCAATGGCTGGGTATGCTGGCTCCTGATGCCCTGGTTGCGAATAAGATTTAGATGAGGCTGGCGATACCGTCTTTAGATTCATGAATATAGAAAAGTGTCGGGGTGTCTATGTTAAACATTGTAACAATGACATTCATCAAGACCGGAAAACCTCATGATTGCGCTATACCTGGTTTGGTCATCCGATTTTAGATTTTGGATGAGAGGATTTTGGATTGGTTGGGCCTTGAAAGATGACTTCCCCTCTTCCTGTCCCTCTTCCCTCTTAATTTTTGACTTTTAACTTTTGACTTTTGACTTTCTATCCCCGACGCCCTCATGTTAATCTCGCTGCGGATTGAAAATTTTGCTCTCATCGATCGTCTGGAGCTAGTATTCGGCCAAGGTTTGAATGTCTTGACTGGCGAAACTGGGGCGGGAAAGTCGATTATTCTCGATGCGATCGATGCGGCTTTGGGAGGTAAAGTTACCAGCAGGTCGATTCGGACTGGCGCACAACGCGCTCTGGTAGAGGCGACTTTTAAACTGACGCCGGACTTGGCCCAATGGCTTAACGAGCAAGAAATTGACCTTTTGGATGAAATTTCTTTGGTTTGCAGTCGCGAAATGACGACGAATCAAACTGTCCTGCGTAGCAGTCGATCGCGGATCAATGGGGTGGTGGTCAATCGAAAGCAGATCGAGCAATTGCGATCGCGTGTTGTGGAAATTACAGCTCAAGGTCAAAGCGTTCTGATCGGGCAACCAGCCCATCAACGTGACTGCTTGGACAGTTTTGGCGGTGCCCCCCTACTCCAGCAACGACGAGCGGTTTTTGAGGCATATACAGCCTGTCAAGAGGCATTTGCTCACCTGGAAGGGCGACGGCAATCAGAGCAAATGCGCTTGCAAAAGTTAGACTTACTGGAATTTCAACTCAAAGAACTGAGTGCCGCTAAACTCGAAGAACCCGATGAATTAGAACATCTCGACCAAGAACGTCAGCGCCTCAGTCATGTGGTAGAACTGCAAAAGCAAAGCTATCAGGTTTATCAAGCTCTATATCAAAATGATGGTGAAGCGGATGCGGCGGCGGACATTCTGGGTGAAGCGGAAGCGACTCTCATCGATATGGTGAACTACGATGTGCAGTTGCAACAGATCTTAGATATGGTCAGCGCTGCGTTGGCTCAGGTGGAGGAAGCGGGACGACAAATTAATGCCTACGGTGAAGGTTTGGAAGCCGATCCGCAGCGGTTGGAAACGGTGGAACAGCGCATCCGAGACCTGAAGCAAATTTGCCGCAAGTATGGCCCGAATCTGGCGGAAGCGATCGCATACACCGAGCGCATCCAAGCTGAGTTAGAAGAACTGCAAGGCGGCGGTCAGTCGATCGAAGTGCTAGAGCAAATCTACCAAGAGCGAAAAGCCATTCTTGTCAAAGTTTGTGCCGATCTGACACAATTGCGTCGCAGCGCCGCCGATGAACTGGAAGCACGCTTGGTATCGGGATTGAAACCTTTAGCAATGGAAAAAGTGCAGTTTAAAGTCGAGATCGCTCCGAGTCCCCCTACGGCTGCTGGTGCTGACAAGATTACCTTTTTGTTCAGTCCCAATCCAGGCGAGCCTTTACATCCTTTGACAGAAACTGCCTCTGGGGGAGAAATGAGTCGTTTTTTACTGGCTCTCAAGTCATGTTTCACTCAGGTAGATTCTGTGGGAACACTAATATTTGATGAGATTGATGTAGGGGTTTCCGGTAGAGTGGCGGCGGCGATCGCTCAAAAACTCCATCAACTATCCGTACATCATCAAGTCCTTTGCGTCACCCACCAACCCCTGATTGCTGCGATGGCCGATCGTCACTTCCGAGTCCATAAACAAGTCATCGATACTCAAGACTCACCAATCCCCGATCGGCATCTATCCAACACTCAGAACTCAGATGTTCGCACTGTGGTGAGGGTGTCTTCCCTGGATAACCATCTCACTCGCAGCGAAGAACTGGCTCAGCTTGCTGGCGGACACTTTGCCACTGAAGAGATCTCCTTCGCCTTCGGCGAATCCCTACTGGCACAAGCGGCTTCTCGCCGTCAAAGGCAGCAATTGTCACCCAGTTCTCAGTCTGAATCTCTGCCAGATTCAGATTCTCAAACTGAAACTGCGATCGACAGAACTTTAAATAATCCTTAACATTTTCACCAAACTAGGATTTATGGAGTAAGGGTTAGGGCGTTGGGAACAAGAGGGAAGCAGTTCTAAACTGTTTATGCAAAGCTCGTGGTTTGCGGAAATCCTACAAATGCAATTGCGGCTCTTGGTTTGGCTTAAAAATATTGTCAACCCAGGAGGCAAGTAAAAAATTTGGTAATCATAGCCACAGATATTCGGTGCTGCGATGTGAGAATTAGCAATGATAATCTTAAAAAATTAGGTAGCCTTCGCTACACCCATTTATTCTATGCTTAAACCCAAGTAGCAGAGTAAACTTATCTGTAAATTAAGCTTGTAGGGTTTTCACATACTCAATCTGTAACTCCAATACTTTATAAACAACTATGATCGCATCGCGTTTGCATCTGCCATCTGTTGCACAGACTGCCATTGTGATAGATGTAGTCCCCTACATTAAAACTCAGTCCGTGCATAAAATGGCACAGGTTGCTCGTTATGAAGAGACTGTAATTGATGCAGTCCCAGAAACAGAAGCTCAACCCGTGCAACAAATCACACAATCTCATACTCCCGAAGCAACAGTCATCGATCGGGTTGCAGAAGTGCCACTTCAACCCAAACAGCAAGTATCTCAGGTGGAAGAGCTTGAGGATTTCTGGGCAAGTTCCACCGATAATGGAGAGCAGAACGGCGACAAGGAGAAGAAAGCCGACTTTTCTTTCCCAGCAACTACGAACAACAGCACCTCTGATGAGGTGAGGACGATCGATGTATCCTCAAAAGTGGAATATGAGCCAGTACAGCAAGTATCCCTAACTGACGATCGCGAGACTCGAACGATCGATATCGTCCCGCCAGTGTCAGCCACACCCAAGCATCAAAAAGCACAACAGTATACTGATGACGGCAAGACGATCGATGTAGATGTAGTTCCGCAAGTAGAAGCGAAACCCAAGCATCAAAAAACACAACAGCATACTCATGAAGCTCGGACGATCGATGTCGTCCCGCAAGTGGAAGGGAAAACACAGCATCAAAAAGCACAACAGCATACTCATGAAGCGCGGACGATCGATGTCGTCCCGTCAGTGGAACACAAGCCACAGCATCAAAAAGTACAAGTGCATAACGATGAACCTCGGACGATCGACGTTATCCCGCAAGCGGATCGCAAGCCACAGTATCAAAAAGCACAAGTAGATAGTTATAACGGCAGGACGATCGACCTAGCTCCAACAGAGGAAAGAGAGGCAGCCGATCGAAAAAATCAATCCAACTCTTATGAGCCCAGTCCTGGTAGTTCCTTGGCTAGAAGGGGAGATTCTTTTGCAGGGTTTCTCGCTCCCCTAAATAAAGATTCTTTCAAAGAAGTAGTCACTGGCGTTGAAGACAAACTGCGAGTAGTGAATCAAACCTTGACCATGCTGACTAACAGCGAGGGTTTTGATGCCATTCTGCAAGATATGTTGAATGCCATTACTCTGAAAACTGGGGAATTACTAAACGCCGATCGCACAACAATTTACTTATTGGACGAAGAAAAGAACGAACTGTGGTCAATTGTTGCTAAAAATGAAGATGGTCGCCCTCTAGAAATTCGCTTTCCGGCGACGCAAGGAATCGCAGGCGAGGCAGCTACATTCCACAAAGTTATCAATATTCCCTACGATTTTTACAACGATCCGCGCTCTGCATTTGCCAAGCAAACAGACAAAAAAACAGGCTACCGCACGTACACGATGTTGGTACTGCCTTTGTTGAACGAAGCAGGAGAATTAGTCTCCGTTGTGCAATTAATCAATAAGTTACAAACTCCCAACGATCCGAGCAGATCGTTAGCCGAACGCATCGATCTCAACGGCTTTACAGATGAAGACGAAAGAGTTTTTGAAGAATTTGCTCCTTCAATTCGTTTAATTCTGGAAAGTTCCCGTTCTTTCTATATGGCTACTCAGAAACAACGGGCAGCTGATGCGCTGATCAAAGCCAACCAAGCTCTAAGTCAGAGCAGTCTCGATTTAGAAGACACGCTAAAGCGTGTGATGGACGAAGCGAAGAAGCTGATGAATGCCGATCGCAGTACGCTGTGGCTCATCGATCACGATCGCAATCAATTGTGGACAAAAATTCCCATCCAAGGTGAATTAAAAGAAATCCGCATTCCCAGAACGGCTGGTTTCGCTGGTATGGTTGCAGAAACCCGCGAACCGCTAATGATACCATTCGATTTGTATAACGATCCGCGTTCGGAGACTTCTAAACAAACTGACCAAAAGTCGGGTTATCGCACTTGCAGTATGTTGTGTATGCCCGTGTTTAATGCCAATAACGAGTTGATTGGCGTAACGCAATTAATCAACAAGAAAAAACAGGGGGATTGGCCAGACTACGACGCGACTAAATGGCCGGAAGCACCGGAATGTTGGAAGGCTAGTTTTAATCGCACCGACCAAGAATTCATGCAGGTGTTTAATATTCAAGCTGGCGTTGCGCTGCAAAATGCTAAGTTGTTTGCCACAATTAAGCAGCAGGAACAAATGCAGCGAGATATTCTCCGCAGCTTGACTAACGGTGTAATTTCTACAGATAAAGCCGGTCATGTTATCGCTGCCAATGAAAGCGCAAAGCGATTGCTAGGGTTTAACGATGAAGACAAACTTGAGGGCAAACCAGTTCAAGAATTGGTGCAGATTAAAGACAAAGAAGAACAAGAGGATAATAAATTCCCCCGCTGGTTTGAAATGGCTTTGACGCCTACGGATGAGAAAAAACGCCACCAATACTACCCGGATCAAATCTTAGAAAGTCTTAATGGCGAACAGCATAGCGTCAATCTGTCAATTAATACGATCGCAGATGCGATCGATGTTGCGAAAATTGGCGGCGCTTTGGTGGTAATGGAAGACATCAGCGATGAAAAACGCCTCAAGAGTACGATGTATCGCTACATGACTCAGGAAGTCGCGGAACAGCTGCTGGCGAGCGGCGATAATTTCAAGATGGGAGGCGATCGCAAAGAAGTTACCGTCCTGTTCTCAGATATTCGCAGCTACACCACCTTGACCGAAAGCATGGAAGCGGAAGAAGTGGTGCAAATGCTCAACGAATATTTCGAGTCAATGGTCGATGCTGTCTTCCGTTACAAAGGTACGTTAGACAAATACATTGGTGATGCTATTATGGCTGTCTTTGGTGCGTTCGTGCCATTGGCAGATCATGCCTGGATGGGAGTGCAAACAGCAGTGGAAATGCGCCATCGCTTGGCAGAATTCAACACCAAACGCCGCGAACATAACCAGAAAGAAATTAAGATTGGTATTGGCATCAATTCCGACGTTGTGATTAGCGGCAACATAGGTTCTTCTCAACGTATGGAACTGACTTCCATCGGAGATGGGGTCAACCTGGGTTCGCGCTTGGAAGGTGCTAGCAAACAATATGGCTGCGATATTGTGATCAGCCAAAATACTTACGAACCTTGTGCCGATCGCATCTGGCACAGGGAACTGGACTTCATTCGCGTTAAAGGTAAAAACGAACCGGTGAGGATCTACGAACTTGTAGGTTTGCGTCACGAACCGATTTCAGACCAAAAGCTGAAATTGATCGATATTTACCACGAAGGACGAAACTATTACCTCAATAAGGAGTTTCGCAAAGCTATGAATGAATTTGCCATCATTCTGGAAGATATGAGTATCCCCGACAAAGCAGCTTCGCTATATCTGAAGCGCTGTCAGTACTGGCTGGACAACCCAGAATCTGTAGAAACAGAATGGGACGATGGAGTTTGGACTCTGACAGAAAAATAGGCTTTGGTGATTTCAGATTTCAGATTGCAGATTGCAGATTTCAATTTTAAAAATACAATTTGAAATCTGCAATTTGCAATTTAAAATTTCGTTCGCGATCTCAAACTAGCGCCAGAGATGTTTCTCTGTCATCTTCCTGCCAGTTGGCATTACCATTTCCAGTGGAGGCAAGATGTGCAATTGCCGATTATTCAGACATTAAAACCTTGGAATTTTGGAATGTTCCTTTGACGAAAATAGCATCATACTGTATTATATGTAACAGTAATGTCAATTATCGCGGCCTCAATTTCAATAAAGATGATGGACTTAAATATTTTCGTAAAACAAACAAATAAAGGAAGAAGCGTTTTTGCCAGCCGCTACTTCCGTAAAGGTGAGACTGTGGTAGTTGGACGCCGAGTCAAAATTCTGCCAGAAAGAACTATGCACTCTTTCCAAATGGACTTTGACCTACATATAGAATTAGATGAACCCGGACGATTAATCAATCACTCTTGCAGCCCAAACACAGGGGTTCGGAATAATAAATTCGGAGCCTACGATTTCGTGGCATTGGTTGATATTCCTGCTGGAACTGAGATTACATGGGACTACGAGACAACAGAGTATATTTCTATTGCTATTCCCAAATGTTATTGTGGCTCTCCCGAATGTCGATTAAAGACCCTTGGATTCAAATTTCTCCCTGTCGAAATTAAGAAAAAGTATGGTGAGTTTATCGCTAATTATCTCATACCAGTTGTCGATGAACTTGACTATAACAATAAGCTAAATGATGTTATGCTGAATCTTGGAAATAAGTAGTTTCCAGGCGAGATCGTGAGGAGCAAAAGTCGGGTATTCTGTACTTAGCATAGCAAGTACGGAATACCCGTAGATTAACGATTTCGATCCACAATTAGTTAAACGGTTTGGGCATAATATTGGAGATTGCTACTTGATGAAAACGAACAAAGCTGTTCTTAGAGTTTTGCCTCTTTGGGAAGAAGTCAAGCGAACTAACCTGATTTTTACCTACGCTGATGACGAAACAATAAATATTGATATTTCTTACTCCAGTCAACCTCTTTACGGTTAACTAATGGAATGTAGTTAAATTGCTAATAGGCTATGCTGCTCAATGACCATAGAATTAAATAATGACTCTCAAAAATCGCCAAACACTCTCCATGCTTGGGGTATAGCAGTGTTGCTTGTCGTCACCCTCATCTGGGGTACGAGCTATCCGTTCCTCAAAGGAGCCGTTAGTAGTCTTTCTCCTTCGGCAATATTGGCAACCCGCTTCGCAGTAGCGGCATTGCCTTTTACCCCCTATTTGCGCTTCCTTAATCTTCCCCTGCTACGGGATGGAGTCTTTTTAGGACTGATAATCTTTAGTACCTTAACTCTCCAAACTGTTGGCCTTGAGACTACCTCTGCAAATCGCGCTGCATTCATTGCCAGTTTCAACGTTATCCTAGTTCCTTTACTAGGGCAACTGCTAGGTCGGCAGGTATTCTTGAAAACTTTTCTCACCGCAGGAATTGCCCTCATTGGTGTGGGAGTGATGTGTTGGGAGAGTGGAGAGATAGTTATCGGCGATCTGTTAATGTTAGGCAACGCATTCCTCTACTCGATCTACATTCTCAAGCTTGAGTCCATCACGTTGCGCCACCCCATTTTGCCACTCACAGCGATCCAGCTTTGGGTGATAACCATAGTGTCTTTAATCTGGGCAGCTCCAGATTTGCTTAGACAACATGAGGCAATTACTGCAAACTTGGGTGTACTCTTATATCTTGGATTATTTGATACTGCTGCTACTATTGTTCTCCAAATAGTGGCTCAACGATGGGTTAACGCTTACGAAACGGCGCTAATGTATACCCTTGAGCCGATTTTCGGAGCCGTTTTCTCGTTTCTACTACTAGGAGAAAAACTGGGAGTAAGGGGTGTAATTGGCGCAACGCTTGTGCTGGTGGCAATGATTTTCGGTCAGAGTAAATCTCAGGAAACTGAGGATTATGGCGAAATACAAGTTAACGAGCCGATTGTTGCAGCGCTGTCAGCTGCTGATACCGAGCCAATTAATGTTCCCGTGTCGCTTCTGAACCCTAACCTCATGGAATCGAAATTGGATTCTTAAGCGTGGGTTATGGTTCTAGAGATGAGTGCGATCGGGCCTCAAAAAACGGTTTTCTAAACCAAAAAGAAACCCGTTTTTTGGATAGATTTGCCAGATCTGAGATGACCATTTCACATTTCAGATTGCAGATTTCAATTTTAAAAATACAATTTGAAATCTGCAATTTGCAATTTAAAATTTCGTTCGCGATCTCAAACTAGCGCCAGAGATGTTTCTCTGTCATCTTCCTGCCAGTTGGCATTACCATTGCCAGTGGAGGCAAGATGTGCAATTGCCCTATCTAAAATATCAAACCCCTGTTCCAGAGTTTCGATTACCGATAATTGACCCCGCAATTCACCAGCACCCGCAAAACCTTTCGCATACCAAGTCATGTGCTTGCGTGCTTGTCTAATTCCCGGTTCTCCCTTGTATTCCCACAACATTTGCAAATGGTCTTTCGCACATTCTAAGCGTTGAATTGGTGTAGGAGGTTCCTTCTCTTTCCCCGTTTTTAAGAAATAGTCAACCTCTCCCACCAAGAAAGGATAACCCAGCGTTCCTCGCGAACACATCACGCCATCAGCACCGGTTTCTGACAAGCAACGCACCGCAGCTTCCACAGAAAAAATATCGCCATTGGCGATAACGGGAATAGACAGAATTTCTTTCACTTTGCGAATCCATTCCCATCTGGCATTGCCATTATAACCTTGAGCGCGAGTGCGACCGTGAACGGTAATCATTTTCGCGCCAGCATCTTCCATCCGCTTGGCAAAATCGAGAATAGTTATTTCTTTATCCGACCAACCGATGCGAGTTTTTACTGTTATGGGGACATCTACCGCTTTGACTACTTCCCGTACAATTGCTTCTGCTACTTCCGGTTGTCGCAATAAAGAAGAACCGCCACCATTTTTAGTAATTTTATTGACGGGACAACCCATATTAATATCAATAGTATCAGCCCCTTCTGCGACTGCCTTGACAGCAGCTTCAGCCAAAAAATCCGGGCGACAATCAAACAGTTGAATGCTAATCGGTCGTTCGTTCGGGTCTACCTCCATAATTTTGGGCAACTGTTTGACGTAATGCAGTCCCGTCGCATTCACCATTTCTGTGTACATCATCGACTCTGGCGCGTAGCGACGCACTAGGCGACGGAATACCAAGTCCGTGACGCCAGAGAGAGGTGATTGCAGCACCCGGCTGTTTACTTCAAATTTGTCTATTTTCAGAGGAGTGGAGAGTCTGGCTTGCAGACTGGGAGATAGAGATAGCATATGGACTGGAAGGCGATCGAGCTTTTCTATTGTAGATTATTCTTAGGTATGTAGTTGCGCTTGGGCGCTCTTTAAGATCCCGCTAAAGCGCAACAACATACTTTTTTATTCTGGTAATTCGCCAAATCTTTCCCGATATCGAGCTAATAATTCTTCCGCTTGTCTTGACCTTTCTTCTGCGGTCAGATAGCGATTACCTCGTGCATCGAACCAATACAATACCTCAAGTTGCGATCCCCCATCATTATAGCGACCTCTGCCAATTCCCAAACCTACTTCCGGCATCCAAAAAGGCTCGCCAATTTGCTGTTCGTACTCGCCATTAACCAAACGATAAACTTCAAAAGGTTGATGTTGGTCACGTCGCCAATAGTAAGGATTATAAACTACATAATACAATACTCGCAATTTGGCATAAATATCCATCTTTTTATCGTATTCGCCGCCGTAAGTTTGCGAGACTATTTCTAAGGCGAAAATCGGGGGAATATTGTTTTCTTCCCAAACGACATAACTGACGCGCAAAGCATCGCCTTTAAACCGTTCTACTCCTAAACTCAAGAAGCCGTCAGGAACAACGGGTACAAGAGGACTAACTCCCGTCGTGTGATAGATTGCCATATCCACGCCAAAAAACCAATCATTGCGCTGGTTCCAGTAGAATTTGAGCAAGAATAGCAGTAAATTTGGCAGAAAGTTTTGATTTTCGTTATCCACAGGCGTATCGTCGGAATTAGGGAGTTCAGCACCAGTTGGTAAGCGGATTTCTGGATTAAACTGTACCATAATAGACTGACAGATAATTGATTAATTAATTGTATCATTGAGATACAACCCGGTTTACCTAAGAAACCGGGTTGTATCTCAATCACCTGAAAAGGGCTGGATTATCGAATTAAATATGCTTGTGCTTGTGTTAGATTTTCCATTTTGGATAGATTTCCCACATCTGAAATTATCGGCTTTCCAACCAAGCCACTAAATCAGCTAAACTAGCAAAATCGAAAATAGCATCACCTAAAGCTATTAAATCATCCGATGATAACTGCTGCAAACGATTCATAATTTCCGCAGGAATTTCACCAAATTTTCGGCTTATTAGTCGTTGCACTAATCTTAGTTGACCTGTTTGAATTCCTTCAGCACGACCTTCAGCACGACCTTCAGCACGACTAAATTCAATCGATCCTCTTTGTTCGGCCATAAACTGTTCCCGCCTTTCTATATCTTCTAACTCTTCTACACTCAAATTAATCCGATTAGCGATCGCAAATGCTTTATCAATTTCCGGTACATTTACCATATTTTCTGGCACTATTTCTAAATCCGGTGCTTTTCGCAAAAAATAGAGCCATTTATCGGTTACAGTTTCCAACTCCTCTAGATTTTTTTGAAATTTCGGTAACTCTACAAACACCAACTCCATCGGATACTCTGGATAATCAAATAGTTGCCGCCTTTCTTTGAAAATAAATTGGGAAATAACGGTTGCAGAAACTTCAAACAGGGTAAAATCGAGAATAGCTACAGAAATCAAAGGTCTAACTCTTGGATAATCCTCCCCAATCCTCAATTGGTTTGCATAAGTTTTAGCTGAGTTATAGACAATTCGTTTAGCAAAAGCAGGCACGTTAAAAGCTTGCATTTCGATCAAGACATTTTGTCCGGTACTCAATTTTGCTTTCACATCAAAATAAGTATTTTTCAAAGCCGAAATGCGACCGGGCGCATAGGGATCGATAATTTCTAAGCTGACAATTACAGGCTGACCTTGATAAACGATCGCATTCAGAAAACTGATCAGAATACCCTGGCTATCATCAGAACCAAAAATTTTTTTGAAAGCGTAATCTGTTTTAGGATTAATAAACTGCATATTTAGCTTGGAATCACTCATTTTTACTTTAGATTATACAAATAAAGCTCATGCCTCCCTCTCCTAATGCCCCAAAACTGCCATCCAGACGGCAAACACGACTAATTGATTACGGTTCGCCCTAAACCCCAAGTCGGTGGATGTGCCTACTATTAGTTCTAGTGACAGCGATCGACTGATGTAAAGCGATGACAGCTGCACAACCTCTCCTGAAGGCTAACCGTCCCGCCAAGGTACGGGAAACCCCCCTTCAAGAGAAGGCACTCTCGCGATCAGTATAGAGATTAGTCTTTCTTTGAATCACAGTATTGAAGCTGGAAAGCGCTGCTCAGTAAACTCGGCGATCTCAGTTTGTACTCCTACACTCCCCGTGGATTCGGCTGATAAATCGAGATGGAAAAATTTTGTAGTTAATGGAACCGGAACGCTCTTATGGCAAAAGTAGTTGGAATTGACTTAGGTACGACTAACTCCTGTGTGGCTGTAATGGAAGGTGGCAAACCCACAGTAATTGCCAACGCAGAGGGTTTTCGGACTACACCTTCCGTTGTAGCCTACGCTAAAAATGGCGATCGCCTCGTCGGTCAAATCGCCAAGCGCCAATCGGTGATGAACCCAGAAAACACGTTCTACTCCGTCAAGCGCTTTATCGGTCGTCGCTTTGAGGAAGTTACCCACGAAGCTACCGAAGTATCTTATAAAGTGTTGCGTGACGGTAACGGCAACGTCAAACTCGACTGTCCCGCACAAGGCAAGCAATTCGCTCCCGAAGAAATTTCCGCGCAAGTTCTGCGTAAGCTGGTAGACGATGCCAGCAAATACTTGGGCGAAACGATTACTCAAGCAGTAATCACCGTTCCCGCTTACTTCAACGACTCTCAGCGTCAAGCTACGAAAGACGCGGGTAAGATTGCCGGTATTGAAGTGCTGCGGATTATCAACGAACCTACCGCTGCTTCTCTGGCTTACGGTCTGGACAAAAAGAGCAACGAAACCATCCTAGTATTTGACTTGGGTGGCGGTACGTTCGACGTATCTATCCTGGAAGTTGGCGACGGCGTGTTTGAAGTGCTGGCAACTTCTGGCGATACTCACCTGGGTGGTGACGACTTCGACAAAAAAATCGTTGACTTCTTGGCAGAACAATTCAAGAAAGATGAAGGAATTGAACTGCGGAAGGACAAACAAGCGCTGCAACGTCTGACGGAAGCTGCTGAAAAGGCGAAGATTGAATTGTCTAGCGTTACGCAAGCAGAAATCAACCTGCCTTTCATCACTGCAACTCAAGAAGGCCCGAAACACCTGGATGTAACGCTGACGCGGGCTAAGTTTGAAGAACTCTGTTCGGATTTGATCGATCGTTGCCGCATTCCCGTAGAAAATGCGATCCGCGATGCCAAAATCGACAAATCTGCGATCGATGAAGTAGTGTTGGTGGGTGGTTCTACCCGGATTCCCGCCGTGCAAGAGTTGGTGCGCCGCACGATGGGTAAAGAACCCAACCAAAGCGTTAACCCTGACGAAGTGGTGGCAGTTGGTGCGGCAATTCAAGCTGGCGTTCTCGCTGGTGAAGTGAAAGACATCCTGCTGCTTGACGTGACGCCGCTGTCTCTGGGTGTAGAAACCTTGGGCGGTGTGATGACCAAGATTATCCCTCGCAACACCACCATTCCTACCAAGAAGTCGGAAGTTTTCTCGACTGCTGTTGACGGTCAAACGAATGTGGAAATCCACATTCTCCAAGGTGAGCGGGAAATGTCCAACGATAACAAGAGTTTGGGTACTTTCCGCTTAGATGGTATTCCGCCGGCTCCTCGTGGCGTACCTCAAATTGAAGTGACTTTTGATATCGACGCTAACGGTATTCTCAACGTCACGGCTAAGGATAAGGGTACTGGTAAGGTGCAATCGATCAGCATCACTGGTGCTTCGACTCTGCCGAAAGATGAAGTTGACCGGATGGTTAAGCAAGCCGAACAAAATGCGACTGCTGATAAGGAACGTCGCGAAAAGATCGATCGCAAAAACCAAGCTGACTCTTTGGCATACCAAGCTGAAAAACAACTCAGCGATTTGGGTGACAAGGTTCCCCCTGCTGACAAGACCAAGTTGGAAGGCTTGATCAAAGACCTCAAGGATGCTGTTGCTAAGGAAGATGATGAGCGCATCAAGACCTTGATGCCGGAAGTGCAACAAACTCTGTTCAGCATCGGTAGCAGTATCTATCAACAAGCTGGCGGCGCTGCTCCTGGTGGCCCTGGAGATCCCGGCGCTGGCCCTGGTGGTCCTACAGGCGGATCTTCTGGCGGCGGTGATGATGTTATTGACGCTGAATTCTCTGAAACTAAGTAGTTATCAGTCATTGGCTTTTGATAAGTAATTGTTGTTGAGAATACCCCGCCAAGCTTGCGCTGTGGCGGGGTATTTTTGTTTCATAGAAGGCTGCTTTTTGGCAGAGTTGTTAGACCAAATCTAGGTTGATTATCCTCTTTATCGCCATCGGCTGTAGAGACGTTTCATGAAACGTCTTTACTTCGTAGGTTGGGTTGACGCCAGGAAACCCAACAAAGTCAGGACTTACGCAAAAATGACCTGAAACCCTTGATTTACCGTAGGGGCAATTCATGAATTGCCCCTACATTTCATACTTGATGGGTAAGTCCTAAAAGTGTTGGGTTTCCTAGAGCGCCAGTCCAGTAAAAGAGGTTGACAAAACATTATAGGTATGTATGCCGATAGAGACCTTGGCAGGGCGAAGCATTTGGACAGAAAGATCTTGAATTTGAGTTATGAATTGTCGCCCAAATGCTTCGCCCCTACA
>NZ_JBHFNU010000075.1:0-166918 GCF_041929145.1 Aerosakkonema sp. BLCC-F183
TTCCCCGCATTGCGCGCCAGCAGACCGGGTTTTGTTCAACCGCGGTGCGTTGGCTCCCATGTGCGCGATCGCACCGCGTTTACTTTTATTACGTACAGTATAGATAATAAATAATACATCAACAAAAACTAACTACTGAATTACTCCACTTAAAATCGTTGGTTTAATCTCTCCCTGGATATCACTTACAGTTAAATAGTAACCTTTATTACCAAAAATTGCAGGGAAGCGAGTTGACGTATGGGTTATATTGAACTGAAGTTATTAAAGCCGCTAGCGCACAGCGTTCCTGCCTGACTGGGGATAGTCGCGTGCTGGCGGTAAGGCAAAATTTTATACATTCTTGACTTGGGGCTTTTACCTATTATGATGACGACCGAACTGGTTGCTTTGCAAACTGCATATACTTCCCTAGAATCAGCCCTGAAGAAAAGCCAAGCGTTACTGGACGCTACCTTTGAGCAAACTATTATTGGTTTGGCGTACTGTGACTTGCAAGGTAAATTTGTGCGGGTCAATCGCAAGTTTGGCGAAGTTGTTGGGAGCGAGATTTCCGAACTGATAAATAGAACATTTTCAGAAATTACCCATCCCGAAAATCCTCAAATAGCTTCTGTATTGAGCCAACAATTAATCCAGGGCGAACTTGCCAATTATGAGTGGGAAATTTGCTTTCCGCATCCGGATGGAACAGTTGCTTGCGGGCAGCTAACGCTGTCGCTTGTCCGAGAAGAATCGGGCGAGCCAGTGTTTTTATTTTTGACGATCGCAGATATTACTCAACACAAAAATCTCGCAGAGCAATTACAGCAAAAAGAAACTCCCCTATCCGAGCAGCTAAAAATCTGCCAATTTGCCCTCGAACACGCTGCTGATGCCATCTTTTGGGTGAAAGCCGATGCACAGTTTTGCTATGTCAACTTGGCAGCTTGTCGCTTATCAGGCTACGATCGAGAAGAACTTTTTGCCATGAAGGTGTTTCAAATAGACCCCAACTTTACTCCGGCGATCTGGAAACAGGAATGGGAAAATTTGAAGCAGCAAGGGTTTTTGCAATTCGACAGTCACATTCAAGCCAAAGACGGCAGATTTATTCCGGTACAGATTAGCGTTAATTATTTGGAATTTGAAGGCTGCGAGTATAATTGTGCCTTTATGCGCGATATCAGCGATCGCATTTCTGCCGAAACTGCTTTACGAAAGAGCGAACAACAATATGAAACTTTAACAAGATTGGCACCCGTGGGTATTTTTCGCACCGATGCGGCGGGAAAAGTAATATATGCAAACGAGCGTTGCATCGAGATGGTGGGATTGAGACGCGAAATGCTATTAGGGGATGGTTGGGTACAAACTATCCATCCTGAAGATATAGAAGAAGTATTAACAAAATGGTTAAAGACAATTAAACAGCATTCCTCCTTTCAATGCGAACATCGCATAGTGCGTCCCGATGGCAGCATAGTTTGGGTGCTAACCCAGGCGATCGCTGAATTTGAAACTGACGGAACTATAATCGGCTATGTGGGAACGCTCACCGATATTAGCGAACGCAAACGAGTAGAAGCCGAACTAACCCAAGCGCAAAAATTTCTTGCCTCGGTGCTAGAAAATCTGCCTGTTTCGGTTGTGGCTAAAGAGGCAACCGAATTGCGATTTGTCCTGTGGAATCCGGCGACAACAAACATTTTGGGTTACACTCCAGAAGAAGTGCTGGGCAAAAATGATTATGACTTTTTCCCCAAAGAGCAAGCTGATTTTTTCACAAGTAAAGATAGGGAAGCGCTGAATGCAGGAAAATTCATCGAAATTCCAGAAGAGCCAATTCAAATAAAAACGGGAGAAACGCGGTTCTTTCATACGCGGAAAACGGGAATTACTGACAATGAGGGCAACCCTCAATATTTGCTGGCGATCGCAGAAGATATTACCGAGCGCAAATTGGCTTTAGAAGCTTTAGCTGAAAATGAAGAACGCTGGCGTCAAATTTTTACAGAAGCTCCCATTGGTATAGCCTTAGCAAATACTGACAACCATCGCATAGAGAAAGTGAATCGCGCTCTCTGCGAGATGTTGGGCTACACAGAAGCAGAACTCCTGACCATGACACCAGCTGATATTACCCACCCGGAAGATAGGAAGCTTGAAATATCCCTAATGAAGCAGGTGGTGTCAGGAAAAATCCCCAGATATCAAATTGAAAAACGCTTGCTAACCAAAAACTATGACATTATTTGGGTGAATATGAAAGCTACTATATTGCGTCACCCAGATGGCACTATCCGTTATGGACTGGCAATGATCGAAAATATCACCCAGCGCAAGAATTTAGAACGAGAATTAGCATTGAGACAAGCTCGGTTTGATGCCTTTTTCAGCACTGCTCCCGCTGCTTTGGTAATGTTAGACGATCGGTTGCGCTACGTCCAAATTAACGATGCGGCTGCGGAAATGAACGGGTTATCGGTAAAAGAGTATCTGGGCAAAACCTTCGGCGAAGTCGTGCCAGAGTTAGCTGATTCTTTAGCGCCGATATTTGAGAAAATATTAACAACCGGGGAACCGATGCTCAACATGGAAGTATCGGGTGAAGCTCCCAAAGAAACTGGTACTATCAGGCATTGGATCGCTTCTTTCTTTCCACTTCCGGGCGAGGATTGTCGCCCAGTTGGTTTGGGGATAGTTGCTGTAGAAATTACCGCGCTCAAACGCGCCGAAACCGCACTTCAGGAGAGTTTGGAACGGTTTGAACTGGTATTGAAAGCCACTAACGATGGCATTTGGGAAGTTCGCTATACTTGGTTGGACGAGCATACGCCAAAAGAGCAAATTTACTATTCGCCGCGATTAATGGAATTTGTAGGTTTTACAAAAAGCGAATTAAAAAATGTCTCCCAAAGTTATATAAATCGCATTCATCCAGAAGATCGCGTCCGCGTCGATCGCGCTCTTTCTGCTCACATAAATGAAGCAGTTCCTTACCAGGATATCGAGTATCGAATTCGTAACAGCACTGGCGAATACCGCTGGGTAATTGCCAGAGGACAAGCATTGTGGGATACGGCGGGGAGAGTTACTAGATTTGCTGGTTCGATGCGCGACATTACCGATCGCAAACGCGCCGAAACTGCCTTGAAAGAAAAAGTGGCTAGGGAAAAACTGCTCAATCAGTTGGTGTCGCAAATTCGCACTTCTTTTGATTTAGACAAAATTTTGGTAACAGTTGTTAGTTCGCTTCAAAATTTATTGAATGTGGATTCGTGTGCGTTTTCTTGGTATCGTGCTTATTCTTCAAACCTACCCGCCAGCAGGGAAGAAGACGGGGAGGTATGGGAGATAGTCCATGAAGCCAAAAAACCGCACATTGCCAGCCTTATAGGTATTTACCCCACACAAGCATATGGTTCGATTACACAAAGACTGATCGAAGGGAAAATCATACGAGTGAACGAAGTGACAACTTGTGGAGATCCAGAATTGCAGCAAGCTTGTATGTCTTTTGGTTATACTTCTGCAATCGCTATACCGATTATGACCAATAGTGGCGAAATTGGTACGATCGGATGCTATCATTCTACGGGCGTGCGTCCCTGGACTGATGCGGAATTGGAATTTTTGCAAGCTGTGTGCAATCAGTTAGCGATCGCCATTTCGCAAGCCGAACTCTACAATCAAGCTACACAAACAGCCTTGGTAGCGCAAGAAAAAGCGAGACTTTTAGAAGCAACTTTATCTGAATTGAAAAGCGCCCAACTGCAACTAATTCAAAGCGAAAAGATGTCTTCTTTAGGACAAATGGTAGCGGGTATTGCCCATGAAATTAACAATCCCGTTAGTTTTATCTATGGCAATATCGATCACGCCTCTAGATATATTTCCGATTTGTTATCCCTAGTCGAACTTTATGCCCAACATTACCCCCAGCCAGCCGATGCTATTACAGACTTTGAAGAAGATATCGATTTAGATTTTTTAAAATTAGATTTGCCGAAACTGCTCGGTTCTATGAAAATAGGAGCAACCCGCATTCAGGAAATTGTGCGATCGCTGCGAACATTTTCCCGACTTGACGAAGCTGAGAAAAAAGCGATCGATCTTCACGAAGGCTTAGACAGCACCCTTAGATTGCTGGAACATCGCCTCTCTGAAAAATCGGGACATCCAGCTATTCAAGTGATTAAAAATTATGGCAATTTGCCGTTAGCCGAGTGCTATGCCGGACAATTGAATCAAGTGTTTATGAATTTGCTGACTAATGCCATTGATGCAATTGAAGAAACTTATCAAGGCAGAAGTTACGAATCGATTAAAGCCAATCCCGGTAAAATTACAATTACCACAGAGCTAAAAAATTCATCGCGAGTAATCATCAAGATATCCGACAACGGTGCGGGAATTCCAGAGTCAGTAAAAAAACGATTATTTGACCCGTTCTTTACAACTAAACCTGTCGGTAAGGGAACTGGACTGGGACTTTCGATCAGCTATCAAATTGTGGTAGAGCGTCATTCTGGAGAGTTGCGTTGTGTTTCTTCTCCTGGAAAAGGGACGGAGTTTGCGATCGAAATCCCGCTGTAATAACTGGAGGTGGGGAGTGTGCGATCGCTTTTGTCACAGCGCTTTACTTTGTTTGAAGTCTACGGTATCGTAAAATTGAGCGCAAACTAAGTAGTTGCTAGTGTCATAACTGCAAAGGAGATTTCCAGTGAGACACCCCCGTTGTTGTGGTGATAATAAAAACTTATTTAATCGTAGGGTGGGTTAGGCACGGGCGATAAGTTCAGTACTTTCGATCGATAATTAAGTTCCCGTGCCGTAACCCACCATCCCAGCTATCTGTAACATATACAAAAATTTTCCACCATCAACCATAAAGACTCGCTGGTGAGACACCGAAAATGTCAACAGTTAAAGTAGAAATACAACTTTCTTCAGAAGATTTACTAAAAGCCGTCGAGCAGTTAAGCCAGCCGGACTTAGAGCGATTTGTATCTCAAGTTATCGCACTACAGGCGCAACGGAAAGCCACTAAATTACCAGCAAACGAAGCCGAACTGTTGTTAAAAATTAATCTAGACATTGCCGTAAGGGGGTGTGGACTGACGCAGAACGCTCAATCCACACGATGTACTTAATGAGTAGATTTGTGGGAGGTCAATCAATTCGGATTACGATTTCTTCCTCCTCCTGAGTGACAGCCTGTGCAATAGTTGTGGACTCCACGAACAGCGCCACTAATACCCGCCGCTGTGCCACCAATTGCAGCACCACCTGCTGCGCCGCCAGGTCCTCCGGCCATACCTCCAGTTACGGCACCTGCTGCGGCACCTCCTAGCACTTCTCCACGATCGATACCCCTTCCAGCAGCATCTAGAACTTCTCTTGGAGAGTGACCGCGAGCAGCATCCCTTGCTTCTCTTGCCGCCTCCCTTGCAGCCTCCCTTGCATCAGGATCGTAGGCAAGGCGTACCGGGGTTTCTAGAGCAGCTGTAGGAATTTTGGATGATTTAGAGAAGTCAGGGCAATAAATTGTATGACTTCCCGATCCTGGAACTGATGAGACATCAGGGCAGTAAATATGGGGACGGTAGCTAGATTTAATTCTCTCTTCCCAATCAGGTCGTTGCCGACAACCGCAAATTGTTTGCCGTACAGGGCTATACGAGTGTGCTTGAGAAGTTGCGGCACTTCCAGCCTGACTCGTTAAGCCAGTAGAAGTTGCACTAATAAGCAGTAGAAATAGCGAACTCAAACCAAATTTTTTGACAGTCATATAATTCTCCTGTGGTATTCTCGACTAATTTCCTAGTAGTGGTAGTGGAACTCTTGTTGTAACGAGATTGATAAAATGCAAATCGTCATACGTCCTCACCATCGGCACTTCTGCCAATACCACCACCGGGGCCACGAGTTCGATAGCGTCCTGCAACAAGATCGTTTTTATCGGTGGAAATTGGTGATACTTGGGTGTTATTCAACGGTTGAATGAGCGGGCGTCGATCGCTGTTGATAATAGAATTTGATGCTTCCGCACAGCGCATCACCCGGCATATTTTCGGTGGAAAATAGCGACCCATACAGGTGCAGCCCTTAATTGGTGGAATAGGTCGGGGGATTGTGACTGCTGATACAGAGCTTAGAGTTGAAAGTAGGGATATGACAGTTGCCGATCCGATCGCAAAATTCCGTTTGAAGGCAGAGTTCATATTTATTCTCCTGGTTTTAGTAAGTAGTGCTATCAGTAGCGATATTTCAATGAAATAGGATTGCTGACTGAGTTCAAGCCTGAGAATGACTGAGTAAGGCTGACTTTTAAGCTATTGCATCCATTAGCTATGACATCTATGTAAAATCTAATTAGCTCACAAGTACCGATATGCCACGATCGCTCAAGGTTCGACAAGACTGTATTGGGATAGTTAAGCTAGCAGTGAGACGGAACGGCTTTGCCAGCCAACAGGCTCTATCTGAGGAGCTAGGCATGGCTCGCTCTACAGTGGTCAATTTTTTGACGGGTAGACCAGTCGATCGGGCTGTTTTTGAAGATATATGTGTGAGATTATCCCTAAACTGTCAGGAGATTGCTGAGTTTGACATGGAAACTCCATCAACTTCCGGTAAGGAAACTCAGATCGAGTCCAGCAGAAATTATAAAGACATAAAAGCTGTGGACGAGGTATCAACCTTTCAGCATAGGGGAGAGAAGCCCAGTGAAGTGGAAGGGGCTCAAATGAAGCGATCGCTCAATTTAAGCAGTTTAGATCAAAAAGACAACATCTTTGAGAATCAGCACCAGCTTAAGCATCTGTCATACGTAGAAGCCCAAGAGAGGGATTTTGGCTTTTATGTAGAACGCCCTCCCGTTGAAGAGCGCTGTTACTCAGAGATTTTGAAGCCTGGATGTCTGCTACGAATTAAAGCCCCTTGGCAAACAGGAAAAACAGAGTTGATGTCAAAACTCATCCATTACGTCGAACAAAAGGGATATCGAACAGCCGTTTTAAATCTGCGGGATGCGACTCAAGAAGATTTCAGCAACTTGGATAAATTTTTGCAATGGTTTTATACTATTGTTGCTGATAGATTTGAGTTGACTACCAGCGTTGAAGAACACTGGCGCAAGAGTATTGGAAATAGCAAGATTAAATGTCGAAGCTACTTTGAAAAGTATTTGTTACCGGGCGAACGTCCTTTAGCTTTAGCTTTAGATGAGGTAGACCGAATTTTTTCAATCCGGTCAATTGCCAGTGAGTTTTTAGGTATGCTGCGAACGTGGCATGAAGATGCTAAAACTCGTCAAGTTTGGCGACAACTCCGACTCGTCATGCTACATTCAGAAATCTACACTGAGGTTGATATCAACCAATCTCCGTTTAATGCCGGATATGAGGTGATATTAACAGACTTTAACCAAGAGCAAGTGCTTTCTTTAGCACATCGATATGGATTAGATTTCGATCGAAACAAAGTCACACAATTAATGGCTATAGTAGGAGGACATCCTTATTTAGTTGCAGAAGCCCTCAAACGGATAGAACAACAAGATACAACGCTTGATGAAGTGCTGCAAACATCTCACACAGCATGGGGAATTTATAGCCGCCACTTAGAACGACATTGGAGGAATTTACAATCTAATTCTGAATTGGCGAGTGCTTTTGAAAAAATAGTCCTAGCGAACTCACCAGTAGAATTTAATTCTCAGTTAAATCAAAGTATGGCAATGAAGTTAAATGATTTGGGGCTGGTGAAGCTTTTCAGCAATAGCGTAATGCCACGCTATGAGTTATACCGTCAGTATTTTCTATCTCGTTTTCAAAATAAACTATGAGCGCAACATACAACCAGAGTAATTCTTATCAAGTAGGTGGAAGTTTGCCAGAATATGCCTCCACATATGTGGTACGACAGGCAGACTATGAACTGTATGAAGG
This sequence comes from Aerosakkonema sp. BLCC-F183, assembly GCF_041929145.1. Classification (NCBI taxonomy): domain Bacteria; kingdom Bacillati; phylum Cyanobacteriota; class Cyanophyceae; order Aerosakkonematales; family Aerosakkonemataceae; genus Aerosakkonema; species Aerosakkonema sp. BLCC-F183. The sequence goes on from NZ_JBHFNU010000075.1 coordinate 7,935, forward strand.
GTTAAAAAGCGGTTCGTTTTGTTATGTTTTAAACTCCCGACAGATGGGTAAGTCTAGTTTGCGGGTAAGAACAATGCGAACTCTGGAAAAAGAAGGCTATGCTTGTTGTGCAATTGAAATGAGGGATATTTGCAGTTATGAAGTAACGCCGGATGAATTTTTTGGTGGTTTCCTCAGCCTTTTAGTCAGCGGTTTTAATTTGGAAATTGATATAGGAGACTGGTGGTACAAGCATCAATATATTCCTCCATCAATGCGATTGAGTAAGTTTGTTTCAGAAGAACTGCTAGAAAAGGTTAATCAAAATATTGTTATCTTCGTCGATGAAATCGATAATGTTCTGAATCTAAGGTTTAAAGACGATTTTTTTGCTTTTGTTCGTAGTTGTTATAACAAACGGGCTGACCATCTCAAATATAATCGCCTCACTTTCGCTCTGCTAGGGGTAGCAACACCTGCGGATTTAATTGCAAATACGCATTACACACCTTTTAATATTGATAGCCGAGCAGTTGAACTGACTGGCTTTCAACTAGAGCAAACAGAGCCTTTAGAACAAGGATTGTTTGGGGTACTTAGTAATCCCAAAGCAGTCATGAAAGAGGTATTAAAATGGACAGGCGGACAACCGTTTCTCACGCAATGGTTGTGTCAACTGATTAGTGTATATTCTTTACCTCTTCATCCTCAAGATGATGCAGAATGGGTAACCGCAATTGTACGAGAACGGATGATAGAAAATTGGTGGGCGCAGGATCAACAACAGCATTTACAAACAATATGCGCTCGCATACTTAGTAATGAAAAGCGAATTTGTCGATTGTTGGGGTTATATCAACAGATTTTACGATGGGGAGGAATTGAGAGCGATGATAGCTCTGAACAAATGGAATTGCGGCTATCTAGTTTAGTAGTTAAGCAGGACGGATTTTTAAGAGTTTATAACCGTATTTATGAATCTGTTTTTGATGAAAATTGGGTTGATAAAGAGCTAGCAAATGTACGTCCTTATGCAGAAGCTATAATTGCTTGGGAAGAATCGTCCTGTCAAGATACTTCACAGCTTTTGCGCGGGCAAGACTTATGGAATGCACAAGCCTGGGTAGTTGGTAAGAGTTTGAGTGATTTGGATTATCAGTTTCTCAGCGCAAGTCAAGAAATGGATAACCGAGAAACTTTAGAAGTAGAGAAGCAAGCGAAGTCAATTTTGCACCAAGCCGCAAAAAAAGCCAAGCGACGAATACAGATTGGCTCAGTAATTTTGGCTGTATCCTTAGTGGTGGCACTAATTACTGGAGTGCAATTACTCGTAACTGAACAAAAACGACAAGAAGTAGTGAGAGGTACCAAACTTGAACAAGATGGTAACGCTGCTTTACGGCAGTTTGAGTTTCAACAAATAGAAGCACTTTTATTGGCAATGAAGGCTGGACAACAGTTAAAGGAACTGGTTAAAGACGGTCGCCCATTAAAAAAGTATCCGGCCACAAGTCCAATTTTAGCTTTACAGATAATTCTTGATAACATTCAAGAACAAAATAAGCTTCAAGGTCATAAAGGAACTGTCTACAGCGCTAGTTTTAGCCCGAATGGAGAAAGCATCGCTACTGCATCTTCGGACAAAACTACCCGTGTGTGGGATTTATCGGGCAAGCAATTAGTTGTTCTTCGAGGACATCAAAAAAAAGTTACTCACGCCAGTTTTAGTCCTGACGGAAATCATATTGTTACTGCATCTGATGATGGAACAGCCCGTGTTTGGGATTTGTCTGGTAAGAAATCAGCGAAGCTCAAAGGACATCAACAGTGTGTTAATGATGCAAACTTTAGTTTTGATGGACAACGCATTGTCACTGCATCAGATGACGGAACCGCCCGTATATGGGATTTGTCAGGTAAACAGTTAGCTATTCTCTCAGGACATCAAAAAAAAGTTACTCGCGCCAGTTTTAGCTCTAACGGGCAGAGGATCGTTACGGCATCCCACGATACAACAGCTCGTGTGTGGGATTTGTCAGGTAAACAGTTAGCTATTCTCCCAGGACATCAACGTGAAGTCAGCAGCGCTGTCTTTAGTCCTGATGGTCAGCGTATCGTCACCACATCTCGTGATGGAACTACTTATGTATGGAATTTGTCAGGCAAGATATTGGTTAAATTTTTAGGTCATCAGGGTTGGTGGGTTAACAGTGCTAGTTGGAGTCTTGATGGAAGGCGCATTGTCACTGCATCCAGCGATCGAACTGCACGTATTTGGGACTTGTCTGGTAAACCGTCAGTTGAACTTAAAGGGCATGAAAATACTGTGATTCGTGCCAATTTTAGTTCTGATGGAAAGTATGTTATTACTGCATCATGGGATGGCACTGCCCGTGTTTGGAATTTGTCAGGTGACTTGCTAGCAGTACTGGTAGGTCATGTGAGAAATGTTACTAATGCCAGCTTTAGCCCGGATGGGCAGCGCATTGTCACCGCCTCTGAAGACAAAACCGCCCGTATTTGGGATTTGTCTGGCAGACCGCTAGCTAAACTGGAAGGGCATGGGAATGAAATTGTTCGCGCTAGTTTCAGTCCAGATGGGAAGTTCATTGTTACTGGTTCGAGTGATAAAACTGCGAGAATTTGGCGGGTTAGGGAATTAGATGAACTTCTAGTACAGGGTTGTTTGTGGCTAAAAGATTACCTTGCTACGCATCCCGAAGCACGAGAGGAACTTAAATTTTGTCATAAAACGTCATAGGCTTGTATTATTTCTCACCTTAAAATATTACTGTTGGCTATCAATTCACTATCTATGCTGATACCGAGACGAACTTTTTTAGCGAAAGCTTGGACTATAACCTGGGTTAGTGCGATCGGCGTGCTAATGCCCTCATCGCCTGTAAAGGCTCAAACTTCAACTAAGCCAAAACACTTGGAAGATGCTTTATTACTACTTGAGGGATTGCGTTGGGAGAATAATAATTATCAACACGGCGAACCTACTGTAAATTGGAAGGGTGTTAATGGAGCCTCTGATTATGAATCAAAAACAGATTGCAGCGGGTTTATGAGCAAATTACTACAACATAGTTATGGTGATTATTTCACGGACGAACGTTTTAAGCAGTGGATGAAGAAAACCCGTGACCGTCCCTTAGCAGAGGACTTCCACTACGCTATTGTCAATCAGAAAGATTTCATTCAGATTAAAAACCTGACACAAGTTCAACCAGGGGATATTATTGCTATCGAGTATCCAGATGGTGAAGACAACACTGGACACGTTATGTTGGTAGTAGAAACTCCCAAAGAAATAAAAGCAGAACCACCTTTGGTTAAAGCAACAAAACAGTGGACAGTTAAGGTTGTAGACCAAAGTCGATCGGGGCATGGTACGAAAGATACGCGACGTATAAAAGACCCTCAGATAAAGGATGTTTATTGTACAAAAGATGATTCTTTTTATTGTGGGCTTGGAGAGGGAACAATACGAATATATACTTATGAAGAAAATGACAGTCTTTTTGGTTACACTTGGAGTAGATTTAAAAATTCTGAGTACTATTGTCCTGAGGAAAGGGATTTAGTCGTAGGTCGGTTAAGCTTTAATTGAACCCTTATACTACTACTGTGCGATCGCATTTTTCTTTTTACCCCAGCGTCAACACTCCTGCGCCATAATTCACCGTCAACGGCAGCATTTTCAGCCACTGCAAACCCAGTAGAGATTCGGGAATTCCGTCCCCAGCTAAAACGAGAATTATGTACTCTTGTCCATCGAGTACAACTCTTCCTTCATATATGTCAAAAAATGCCTCGCCTCGTGCCGTTTGCATGGCTCGTTCACTTTCAATCATAGCCCACCCCAGACTTAGGACATCTTGGTTGTCAAGGGCTAGCCAGCCTGTTGTAAATCCTGTATCTAGTAGCACATCGATAGTGAACCTTTCTCCATCAGCCGCGATTAAATCAATTTCAAAAATTAGCTCGCCGATATCACCGAACCTGCCTGAAATCATATCATTCCACAAGTTCCTGTCTCATTAAGACGCATGATGCCAACCATACCGCTGGGGTACTTTTGACGAGCTTTTTGAACAGCTACTTCTTCATCGGGATCGATAAAATAATCACCGCTGTTTGGCTCAATAACAATAAACCAATTGTAATGATTTTCTATCAATTCAGGGCTGACTCGTGCAAAAACCTCGCGATAACGCTGAGAACGAGCATCTTTTTCGGCTTGGCGTCTGGCGAGTTCTTCTGGGGGGATAGTGTATTCTGGGAATAGCCTGCCTCGACGATAAGGGCGTTTTGGTGTTGTTTGAGTCATGGTTTGGGTTGCTTATTGAAGTATCAGTAATTATATCCTAGATTTGGATGTGAAGGAGCGATCGCACCCTGCTTTCAGTGCTGTGCGATGCGATTAAATCAATTTCAAAAATTAGCTCGCTGATACCACCGAACCTGCATGAAATCTTATGTGCGATCGCAATTTTCATTTGTTCACCGTTGGGGGGTGCAAATGCCTACGGCACGTGTGGAAATTTTTCTTGTATTTTATGAGATTTTAAGGGATAATATAAAAGTCTAATTAGTACAAATGTATTAAATGCGTTTTAGTGGCCTTAAAAAGAAAACTTGCTGTTTTAATGGTAGAGTCTGCATATGGCAAGCACAAATACTGGTATAGAGTGGACTGATAGAACCTGGAACCCCACGACTGGCTGTAACAAAGTCAGTCCGGGTTGCACGCACTGCTATGCAGAAGCACTCACTAAACGTTTCCCAAAAAATTTCCCTAATGGCTTTGACTTGACGCTGCACCCAGACCGTTTAAAAGAGCCTAAACATTGGCGTACACCTAGTCGCGTTTTTGTTAACTCAATGAGCGATCTATTTCACGAAAAAGTGCCTATTGATTTCCTTAAAGAAGTCTTTGAGGTGATTCGTGAAACTCCTTGGCACGTATATCAAATCCTGACCAAACGCCACGAGCGTTTACTTGAGTTAGCTCCTCAATTAGACTGGCATGAAAATATCTGGATGGGCGTGTCTGTGGAAAATCAAAATTACGTTCATCGAGTGGATTCCTTGCGACAAGTACGCGCAAATGTACGCTTTCTTTCTTGCGAACCGTTGTTGGGTGCTTTGGAACTTGACTTAACAGGTATTCACTGGGTAATTGTTGGGGGAGAGTCTGGTGTAAAACACCGTCCGATGGAAGTAGAATGGGCGCAAAGTATCCGCGAACAGTGTCAAGAAGCTGGTGTGGCATTTTTCTTTAAACAATGGGGAGGTAGAACGCCTAAAGCTGGAGGACGGCTTTTAGATGAGCAAATTTGGGATGAAATGCCAAAAGCTTGGGATAAGCACAGACAGCAGTGGAAAAGATCCTCGTTGGCAGCTAGTCGCAAATTTAAAAAAGACCTTGTTACCTCTTTAGTGGAAAGGTAATTCTTACTGTGTCTGCCATAGTGTTTTTTCTGCGTTGATTGTCAGGTGGTTCAGCAGTAATTTTTCCTTGGGCTTCTAGTTGCTTCAGGACATCTTTATAGTTTGTTTTGATATAGCGTTTACCAACGTTGTGTCGCTCATAAACCTCTAGCATAGTCATGCTCTGACCTGCAAATTCATCAAGCAACATATCTGCTAGATCATCCAGGGGTCGTGAAAGCTCGAAAAGTAAAGGTTGATATATCGTAGCCGGATCGTAGTCAAAAGATGCTACTCCTTGCTCTGAACTAGAGCTTTCTTTTGCCATAATTTCTTTCATAATTGAGTAACCTAGTACATTTTTAGATACAAAAATAAGATGATGGCTAGTACGGCTACCGTCACTATTTTTAAAACGAAATGGCAAAGGATAAGTACCCCCTATTTCTTTGAGAGCTTGGCAGATAGCCTCTACAATAGTCAACTCACGTTCATAAGGCTGCATTTGTTGCAGTTGTTCTCTAAGAGTGTCGGCACGTTCTTTGCCAAACAGCGAGTTCATGTGTTCCTCTACCGCTTTGTTATTTAATCCCATATTGATACGGTTGTAATTAAAGAAGAATATGCAATCACAACCCCAACTCATGATTAACGAACCGATTAGCCGAAGCGATAATCCCTTGTAACCCCAAGGGTCTATAAAAAATAGTGTAGGCAATAACCGTATTCGCTGAATTTCTTGGACAATTTCTTCTCCAACTTCCTTGTTTAAAACTACTGGTATGTTCCTCAAGCTGCCTATATTAGAGATATAATTGATTGCCTGCTGTAATGACTGGGTGTTGTTTGAGTCTTTATCGTTAAAAATAGTTACTAACATCTCTCGCATATCTGAATCGGCGATCGCACGTTCCAAAATAAGCAATGGTGTAGACTTAGAACCATCTTTGTAACGACCGGGGCCAGAAAATAAGTCAATATAGGCAATATTTTCTCGTCTTTTCTTAGCTTGTGGTATAATCACCTTTGCCCACGCCCAAAAGTATTTAGCAACTATCGTAGCCTTAACTAAAGACTGTTCTTTAGACTCATCAAAGAAAGATCTGGCGGTCATAACTTTTCATTCCTCCTTTCAGTGCTGTGCGATCGCATTCCAAAATTCTGCTATGGCAATTTTTAATTAAAAATTTTCTCACACACCATACCCACCACCTCCGGGTGTTTCAATTATAAACACATCCCCCACATTCATCTCCACCACAGCAGTACTACCCAACTCTTCCACAGTTCCATCTTGTCGCTGCACGTAATTTTTACCGACAGTACCCGCTTCGCCACCGTGCAACCCAAAAGGTGCAACAACTCGACGCCCCGATAATATTCCCGCAGTCATCTTTTCCCGGAAACGAAGGCGACGAATTACACCATTTCCGCCACGATGAAGCCCATTACCACCGCTATTTTGCCGAATATAAAAATTCTCCAAAACTACCGGAAATCGCCATTCCAAAACTTCTGGATCGGTGAGGCGAGAATTCGTCATGTGCGTCTGAACGGCATCGGTGCCATCAAAATCAGCACCAGCACCAGCACCACCACAAATTGTTTCATAATATTGATATCTTTGATTCCCAAAAGTGAAGTTATTCATCGTTCCTTGAGAAGCTGCCATTACTCCCAAAGCACCGTACAAAGCATCGGTAATTGCCTGGGAAGTTTCCACATTTCCGGCAACTACAGCAGCTGGATAACGCGGATTCAACATACAACCTTCGGGAATAATAATTTCTAAAGGTTTGAGGCAACCTGCATTGAGGGGAATGTCGTCATTTACTAAGGTACGGAAGACATACAAAACTGCGGCTTTGCACACTGCTGCTGGTGCGTTAAAGTTGCTATCCAGTTGCGGGGAAGTTCCGGTAAAATCAATTTTGGCGCTGCGGGTGGATTTGTCGATCGCAATCCTCACCTGAATCTGACTCCCATTATCCAAAGCACAGGTGAAACTGCCATCTTTCAGCACATCGATAACGCGACGCACCGACTCTTCCGCATTATCCTGCACAAAACCCATGTAAGCTTGCACCGTTTCTAAACCGTAATGATCCACCATTTTGTGGAGTTCTTCCACACCTTGTTTGTTGGCGGCAATTTGCGCTTGCAAATCTGCGATGTTTTGGGTAGTGTTGCGGGCAGGATAGCTGCCGGATGTGAGAAGTTCTAACAGTTCTTTTTCGCGGAAATTTCCTTGTTCTACTAATTGGAAATTATCTATTAATATGCCTTCTTGTTCTACATTTGTGCTGTGGGGTGGCATGGAACCTGGGGTAATGCCGCCGATGTCGGCATGGTGTCCCCGCGAGGCGACGTAAAAGAGAGGAGGAGTGGGAGAGGGGGAGAGTGGGGGAGTGGGAGAGATAGCAAAAACAGGAGTAATAACTGTGATATCCGGTAAGTGAGTGCCGCCGTTGTAGGGATTGTTCAAAACATAAACATCACCGGGTTTGATATTATCTCCATAAGCATCAATTAAACTTTTGACGCTTTCACTCATGGAACCGAGATGGACTGGAATGTGCGGCGCATTGGCAACTAATTGTCCGTTGCCATCAAAAATTGCACAGGAAAAATCGAGGCGTTCTTTGATGTTCACGGAAGCAGCAGTATTTTGCAAAGTGATACCCATTTGTTCGGCGATCGCACGAAACAAATTATTGAAAATCTCCAACATCACCGGGTCGGGAGATTTTAGATTTGGGATTTGGGATTTGGGATGGGAAAGCGCAGATCGATCGCTCTTTTGCAAAATCAAATGATTTCTGTTTGTGAGTTTCGCTTGCCAACCCGGTTCTATGATATTTGTACCAGTTGCTTCTACAATAATTGCAGGGCCAAAAATGCCATCTCCCGGTTGCAAATCCTCCCGTTTGTAAACAGGTGTTTCCTGCCAAGCATCCGCCGCGTACATTTTTACAGTCGCTATAGATGAGGCAAATTCAGTTGTTTTCCTGGCAATTAAAGATTCTGCCGGCACATCAGTTTTACCTACCACCTCAACCGAAACCGCCTCCACAATCAGTGCCTTTTCCGACACAATGAAACCGTAACGTTGGCGATGCGCCTCCTCAAAAAGCTGCCTCATCCCCACAACATCACCAAAATCGACAATCAGCGACGAATCCGTTCCCTCATATCGCAAATGCAGCTTACGAAAAACCTGTGTATCTTGTGGCACAGGCATCTTGCCTGTGCGGTTCAATTCCTCCTTCCCTTCTGTGACTAATCCCTCCAAAACCTGTTGCAACAACGGCAACAATTCCTCACTCAACTTTGCTTCCACTGCCTTTTCCCGAATCACGCGCACATCCGCCAAACCCATACCATAAGCGGATAACACACCCGCGTAGGGATGGAGGAACACCTGCTTCATCCCCAACGCATCGGCAATCAAGCAAGCGTGTTGTCCCCCCGCACCGCCGAAACAACACAGCGTATATTCCGACACATCATAACCGCGTTGCAGAGAGATCTTTTTAATCGCGTTTGCCATTTTATCGACTGCGATCGCCAAAAATCCCGCCGCCACCTCCTCCGGTTTCGACTCCCCTCCCATCTCCGCCGCCAGTTGTGCGAACTTCTGCCCCACCACCTCTGCATCCAGCGGCAAATCGCCATTTTTCCCAAATACCTTGGGGAAAAACTCAGGCTGCAACTTACCCACCATCACATTGCAATCGGTCACCGTCAGCGGCCCACCTTTGCGATAACAAGCAGGGCCGGGATTTGCGCCCGCCGACTCCGGCCCTACGCGATAACGCGCACCATCAAAGTATAGAATCGAACCTCCACCAGCCGCGACAGTGTGAATCGCCATCATCGGCGTCCGCAATCGCACACCCGCAACTTCTGTCTCAAATGTGCGTTCGTATTGTGGCGCAAACTGTTCTTGTGGAATATCTTGTGGAATATCTTGTGGGATGGGGGTCTGGGCTTGTGGGATGGGGGTCTCGCCTTGTGGGATGGGGGTCTGGGCTTGTGGGATGGGCGTCTCGCCCGTCCTTAGCAATTTAGGGGCAGGCGGGACGCCTACCCCACAAGAGCGATCGACTGTATGGTTGTAATGTGCAACATCGGTGGAAGTACCGCCCATATCGAAGGTGATAATTTTATCGAAACCTGCCATCAAACTTGTTTGCACAGCGCCAACAATTCCCCCCGCAGGGCCTGATAAAATGCTATCTTTGCCTTGAAATAATTGTGCGTCGGTAAGTCCCCCATTCGATTGCATAAACATCAATTTAGTATTACCCAAATTACTGCTAACCCGATCTACATATCGCCGCAAAATGGGGGAAAGATAAGCATCCACAACAGTTGTATCGCCACGACTGACAAGCTTCATCAAAGGGCTGACTTGGTGGGATACCGATACTTGAGTAAAACCTATTCTATCTGCGATATCTGCAACTTTTTTTTCGTGTTCGGGATAGCGATAACCGTGCATAAAAACAATTGCACAACTGCGAATTCCTTCATAATAAGCTTGTTGTAAAGGTTGAATATAGCCAGTTTGTACGGGAAGTAATTCTTTGCCATCGGCGCTGTAGCGTTCTTCTACTTCTATGACGCGATCGTACAGCATTTCTGGTAGTATAATGTGACGGGCGAAGATATCGGGACGATTCTGATAACCGATGCGGAGGGCGTCTCGGAATCCTTTGGTAATCAGTAAAACTGTGCGATCGCCTTTTCTTTCCAGCAGCGCATTCGTCGCCACCGTCGTTCCCATCTTGACGACTTCAATCTCATCAGCTGGAATGGGTGTATCAGCAGTAATTCCCAAAAGATCGCGAATTCCCTGCACTGCTGCATCGGTGTAGCGTTCCGGATTTTCTGACAGCAGCTTGTGAATTACGAGATGTCCGTCGGGACGCCGCGCCACTATATCGGTAAACGTACCACCTCGATCGATCCAGAATTGCCAACCACCATTATTTGAATACATAACTAGAAATAATGACCCTAATTTACAGATGCAGATTATTATAGTGCTTTCCACTATCGCTTCGATCGTATTTTCATTTAATTTAGGCTTGACTGTAACGGATGCTCTCAAAGGCAAAAATTATTCTGATGTAGGAGTTCCTATGTACGCTAATTCCGATACAGCTTATCACATCGGCTTGGTAATCTACCCTTTAGTTTCCGGGTTACTGATTTTGCTCATCAACAAAAGCATCGGTAAAAATAGTTTATTAGCCTCAAGTTTAGGTATTCCATTGGTAATAATTTCTTTGTTTTTATATATTCCCTTACTTTGGATTACAGTCAGCTTCTAAAAATCGCTTAATTTATGCAATTCTATAAATTAATGTGCAGCACCACCACCAGTTGCCTTTACCTTTTTGAAGAAGATAATGGCAATACCACTCAGCAATAAAGCGCAACCAACTATGTAAAAACAATCGTTGAAAGCCATCACGAAAGCTTCGCGGCGAACAATATTGCTAATCGCTGCGATCGCTCGATCGCTCGCCGTACTCAAATCCGCCCCTCGACTCACAAAAAACTGAGTCATTTGTTCGATGCGCTGCTGCGTTTGCGGATCGTATAACGAAATAGCATCTCCTAAACGATTGGAGTGAAATTGCTCTCGCCGAGTTAGCAAAGTTGCCAAAATTGCAATTCCTAACGAACCGCCCATATTTCGCATCATGTTAAACAAACCAGAAGCAGATCCAGCTTGTTCCGCTTCAATTCCAGCAGTAGCAATTGATGAAAGAGGCACCATAATTAAAGGTTGTCCCATAGCGCGAACAAGTTGCGACCAAAGTAACTGATCTATACCAGTATCGTGAGTCATGTTCGAGTTCATAAAACAGCTGACAGCAAATAAACTAATACCCACACCAATCATGATGCGAGTATCGATTTTTTGCATTAACTTAGGTACGAATGGCACTATGAATAACTGCGGCAATCCAGCCCACATAATTACTTCCCCAATTTGCATCGCATTGTATCTTTGAATTTGGGCTAAGTACAAAGGTAAAATATAGATGGAACCGTACAAACCTACCCCAAGCGATACATTTACAATACTGGCTAAACCAAAATTGCGCCGGCCTAGCAAACGGAGATTGATAAAAGGTTTTTTTCGGGTAAATTCAATCCAGAAAAATATAGCTAGAAAAATCATGGCTATTACAGTTAACCGCACAATCAAATCGCTAGAAAACCAATCTTTGCGACTACCTTCTTCCAAAACAACTTGCAGCGAACCCAAGCCGATCGCCATCGCAATAATTCCGCCCCAATCTCCATCTTTGAGCAGATGCAGTTGTATCGGTTGAGGTTCCACCGCATACCAAACCGCTGACAGCAACAGCAAACCGGGAAGCAAATTTAAGTAAAAAACGTATTGCCAACTGTAATTTTCCGTCAGCCATCCTCCCAAAGTGGGGCCAATTGAGGGTGCAAAAGTTGCTGTAATCGCAAACATCGCTAAGCCGATCGTTTGTTTTGCAGGCGGTAAATTTGTCAGAATATAAGTAAACGACATCGGGATTAAAACGCCTCCCGTCAATCCCTGCAAAGCGCGAAACACAATCATAGAATTCAAATCCCACGCCCAAGCGCAGCATATAGAAAAGAAAGTAAATAAGCCAGCATTTACTAACAAATACCAACGCAGGGAAAATACTCGCGCTAGCCAGCCTGTGAGCGGAATTACTACAATTTCTGCCACCAGATAAGCGGTAGCAATCCAAGAACCTTCTTCTAAAGTTGCACCCAATGCTGCCTGAATTTGTTGCAAGGAGGCGTTGGTAATTTGAATATCCAACACCGCCATAAATGCGCCCAGAATTGTGCCGAAAAGTCCAATCCATGTTTTTAAGGGTATGCGATCGCCTGTCGGTTTTTGCGGTAGTTTTTTAGCACCTGCATCAGTCATAATAAGTCCTCACATCTAACTTTCATAGGGTGGGCATTGCCCACCCTACCTGCTAACGTTGCTTCAGCGTTACTTTAATGCCGTATTCCGGTCGCAGAGTAATCGAAGGTTGAGGTACGATCGCATAATCTTGCACAACATCAACTTCAAACTTTTGGGCAATTGTCGCCAACAACAAAACCGCTTCCATCATCGCAAATCCTTTACCGATACAAGTACGGGGGCCATCACCGAACGGAAAATAAACCCCTCTGGGAAGTTGCTTTTCTAAATCGTTAGCCCAGCGTTCCGGTTTAAATACTTCTGGATCTTCAAAATAGCGAGGATTGCGGTGCATCACCCACTGACTCATCATCACTTGACATCCAGCAGGCACTTCATATCCGCCTATTTCGCAATCCTGAGTTGCTTCGCGAGTCATGATCGGTACGGGTGGATAAAGTCGCATTGCTTCCTTGATAATCATCTCGGTGTAGCGCAATTTTGGCAGATCCGCAACAGTAGCAGAACGGGAGTCAAGTACCTCTTTTAACTCCGCTTGCAATTTGCTACGCACTTCCGGATTTTGAGATAAAAGCATCCACGTCCACGACAAAGTATTCGCTGTGGTTTCGTGACCTGCTAACATCAGGGTGATCGTTTCATCTCGCAATTGCTTATCTGTCATTTGGCTGCCATCTTCTTCATCTTTTACCTGCATCAACATGGACAGCAGATCCCCGGTATCTTCACCGCTAGTACGCCGTTCCTCAATCAGGTGATAAATGCTTTTATCCATTTGCTGGATGGCATTTTTGTAGCGGATATTTTCCGGTCTGGGAAACCATTCCCAAATAAAGAAACCTTGCTTGCGCTTATTTTCAAACCAGTGCATTGCCACATCGATCGCATGAGCGACATTTTTAGCTTCTCCCTCCGTAACATCCTGGTTAAACAAACACTTCATCACAATGTTTAACGTTAGCCGCATCATTTCATCGTGAACATCGCGAGTTTCCCCATCTTGCCAAGTATCGATCGTCTTTTCGGCATAAGCAACCATAATCTGACCGTAACCTGCAATGCGCTTATGGGAAAATACTGGTTGAATTAGGCGTCGCTGATGTTGCCACCAGTCTCCTTCACTGCTGAGAAGTCCTTCGCCTATAAAGCTTCGCAGCGCCCTTATGCCTTTAGATTTTATGAATAAGATTCTCTCTTTAAGGACTTGCTCGATATATTCAGGCTCAGTCAAAAAACAAGCTGGTGTTAAGCCCAAGCGCAGGGGTACAATATCGCCATATTCGCGGGTACATTTCGTCAAAAAACCCAACGGATCTTGACCCAAATCGGCAAGATTGCCGACTATGGTATTTCCTTCTGGGCCGCGTAATTCAAATATGTCTTGACTCATGGTTTGTTCTCTCACCTAGATTTTATACTGTTAAAAATAGCTCAAAATATAATGGCAATAATTCGGTCTACTGTGTTTGTGAATACAAAAATTATTAAAATTTAATTTGTTTTAAACCATCAAGCCGCTCTGTTGCGGTCATTCTATGCGATCGGCTCAACAAATTGAAAACTTTATTAAATTAAAAAATCTATCTACCTAACGGAGGATGCCAATTTTTGCATAAAACGGGTCAATAAACTCTTTTAAAGATGGAAGCTGTTTAACAAAAACGGGTATCGTACTAAAAGCCATTATGTAAAGGCTCATCACTCTGCCGCGTTTATCATCGTCAACAATGGTTTGTAACAATGTATTGCAGCTGGTAAATAAAGGAAATCCTACCATTATTAAAGCCGATATTGCAGAGATAGTTTGGGATTAACATATCCAAATGTTATTAGTTGGGGACTTGCAACTGGCACATTGGTAGGGTGCGTCAGACCGATTAATGCCTTGATAAAGCCACTATTTTAGGATCTGACGCACCCTACAAGTTAATTTGAGTGTGAAACTTGCATAAGTCCTGTAGTTTTTTATCCATCTCTGCTATGTCTGAGATAAGCTTATACCGTTTTTATTCTCGTCTTGCTACAGCTAGTTTTCTGCCTTTGCCTTGACTGCCACGCTGACTACAGCTGACATCCCAGGAGCGATGCGCGATTCATATCCTTTGATACTGTCAGCATCGAAAACAACTTTGACTGGAATGCGCTGCACAACTTTGGTGAAGTTGCCGGTGGCGTTATCTGGCGGTAATAAGGCAAATTGAGAACCGGAAGCGGGGGAGAAACTATCAACCCGACCTTTAAATGTCTGATGAGGAAAGGCATCGAGTTTAATTTCTACTTCTTCTCCCGGTTTCATCCTCTCCAATTGAGTTTCTTTGAAGTTGGCAACTACCCAATATTCGTCACTGACAATTGCCATCAAAGGAGTTCCCGATTGCACTCTTTGTCCGACTTCTACGGATTTGCGACCGATCCTTCCCGCAGCAGGGGCGGCGATTTCGGTGTAAGATAATTGCAACTGCGCGTCTTTGAGGGCAGCTTGCGATTGTGCGATCGCAGCTTGAGCAGCTTCGTACTGACTGCGGTTCACCTCAGTTTGTTGATTGGTGGCTGTCGCCTGTTGCAATCCTCCCTTAGATGCGGCGAGTTTGGCTTGGGCGCTGGCTACACCTTCTTTCGCTTGAGCAACTTTGGCTTGCGCTCTAGTTACCCCTTCTTTCGCTTCAGCCACTTGCGCTTGGGCTCTCACTACGTTTTCTCTCGCTTGCGCTACTTGCGCTTGGGCTGTTGCTATACCTTGTTGCGCTTGCGCTACTTGCGCTTGCGCTCTACCTACACCTTCGGTGGCTTGCGCTACTCGTGCCTGGGCTTGTTGAATTCCTTGTTGGGCGGCGGTTTTTTGGGCTTGCGCTACATCGTAAGCTGCTTTAGCAGTCTCCAGTTGCTGACGGGCGATCGCACCAGAAGCATACAAACTGTTATACCTGTTATAGTCGCTTTCCGCCCTTTCCAAAGTAGCCTGAGCTTGCGCTAACTGAGCCTGCGCCGCCGCTACACCAGCTTCGGCTTCTTTAACCGCTGCTTGCGCTTGGGGCACTCCTGCTTGCGCTGCGGCAACTACGGCTTGGGCTTGCTGCACGCCAGCTTCAGCTGCGGCTTGTGCGGCTTGTGCCTGGGGTACTCCCGCTTGGGCTTGCTTGACTGCCGCTTCAGCTGCCGGAACTCCCGACTCCGCTTCTTTCACTGCTGCTTGTGCGGTGGAAATGGCGGCTACAGCAGCACCCACATCCCCTTGCGCTGTGGTTGTTTTGGCTTGGGCAGTTTGTGCCGCTAGGGCGATGTTTGCTTGTGCCGCCGCAGCTTGACGCCTCGCCGCTTCTAGCGCTGCTTCGCTGTTTTGCACTTTGACTTGAAAGTCGCCTGGGTCAAGCTTTATTAATGGCTGACCTTTTTGCACTAGCTGGTTATCGTCTGCCAGCACTTGGGCTACTGTACCGTTAACTCTACTGCTGACATTGAGAATGTGTCCGGCAACGGTAGCGTTGTCTGTTTCTTCGTGGGTGGAAGCATATTGCCAGTAATTATAGCCAAAGTTACTGGCTGTAGCGATCGCACCTATTCCCAAAGCCGCCAAAATTAGCTGCTTTACTTTTTGGCGCGGTGCCTTTTGGGGCGGCGTTATATCCTCTTTCTCTTCCTGAATATCCGGCTCTACCACCGGCAGGGTTTTTTGTTTGTCCGCAGTCAGCAACTCGCTTTCTACATCCGTAACTGCGGGTTTTTTTCCGTTTATTACTGCTGTGTTTGAGCGTTTCACAGTTGTTGTTTCTCTGTTAGTTAGGGTTTTATTTAGCGTTCGTAATTTTCGCTTGTTTTAGCGAATTACTAATTTATTTCGTATACGTAGTATCTTAGAAAATTTCCACAATAAAGATGTCACTCTCTGGAGGTAATTAGCCTCTATCCCAAGGAACCTATGAAAGATTTGCGATCGCTATATCCACCAGTTCGGAAAACCGCTCCCTTTCTGCCGGTGGAATGCCTTGCATCGCTTCTTCGCGGATGTCTATGGCAATGGGAGGCAGTACGTACTTCAGTTCCTTGCCAGCTTCAGTCAACCAAATGCGCCAAATGCGGCGATCGCGGCTATCCCGTTCCCGGCGAATCAGTCGCCGTTCCTCCATCCGGTCTAGCACCCCCGTCAAAGTACCTCCCACCTGTTGCAGCTTTTCCCCTATGCTGGAGGTAGCTAAGCCATCTTCTTGCCACAAACAGCACAATACAACCCAGTGGAAAGGAGTCAGGCCGTAAGGTTCCAGTCGGTCTTGAAATTTGCGAGATAACATCTGGGACAGCAGCTTAATCCGATAGCCCAAACTCTGCGGTGCTAAAATTTCCTCCCAGCCCTTCGCCAATTTCCGCTCAACAGATGGAGAAATCATTTTGGCTCCTATCTATTTACTTCGCACTCTTACTATTAGTGTAAGAGATATTTTGGCTACAGTCAAGTAGAACACGGACGCGCTTCAGGGGCGTATAGGTATAAATTTCACGAAAGATGACCGCAAGTTGGTAGTGTAAAACATAAACGCGATCGATATGAGCCAATATCCTGCCCTGAAATTGCACAATAGTAGCAAAGCGCTTTTGGAAAACTATCTCAGAGATCGGCAACAAAGCCGATCTTATCGATCGAAATCACCGTAAAACCCTAACTATACCTTTAGGTTAGTTGAGGAGCGTCAAAAGATTGAGTGATACTATTTCAACAAATTCGCGAGAGTCCCCACCCTCAACGCAGTAGGATGGGGAGGGATAGCGGTCGGACGGAGGTACGGAGTCCGACATTGCATTTTCTCATTTATTGACATATAGTCAAGCTATGAAACAAGTTCTAACAGTATCCTGTAAACTCCAAGTGTCGTCTGAGCAAGTCGCCAAAATAGAGGCGACGCTAAAAGCTTTTGCTGATGCTTGCGAATATGTAAACCAAGTCGTAGCGCCAACCTTAGTTAATGAATTGGCAATGCAGTCTTTGGTTTATCAGGATGTTAGAGTAAGATTCGGTCTTTCGTCTCAGCTTGCCATCCATGCAATTAGACGGGTTTCAGGAAACCGAAAAACCGCCAAGAAAGACAAAAAGCCAGTCAAAGCATTTAAGCCAACTTCTGCCACTTATGATGTCCGAACCTTTAGCTTCAGGGAAAAGGATTGGACTGTTAGCTTAACAATGCTGGGTGGAAGAGAAAAGTTTAATTTAGCAATTGGTAACTATCAAAGAGGTTTGCTCAAAGGGCAGAATCCTAAGACAGCAACCTTGTCTAAAAGGAAAGATGGTAGCTACTACTTAAATATCCAACTAGGATCGATACCGCCAGAACCTTCTGAATCAGATGAAGTTTTGGGGTGCGATCTAGGTAGAACAGATTTAGTCGTTACATCCAAGGGAGAAAGTTTTAGCGGGAAGCAAGTTACCAGCATCAGAAATAAATACGCCAAATTGAGAGCTAGAGTCCAAAGAAAAGCTGTGAAAGGCACAAGAAGTTCTCGTAGAAGATGCAGAGAATTCTTGCAACGGTTGTCAGGCAAGGAACACCGCTTTCAAAAACATACAAATCATGTCATCTCTTATCGCTTGATTAAGCAGGCTAAAGAAAGTAATTTAGTCATTAGCTTGGAGGATTTAACCGGAATCAGAGAACGCACCAACCAAAAGCCAAGAAGCAAAGATGATAAGCGTCTTGGTAATAGTTGGGCGTTCTATCATCTGCGGCAATTCCTAACTTATAAGGCGATAAAAGAAGGAGTGAAAATTGTATTTGTTGACCCCAGATACACTAGCCAGATGTGCCATAACTGCTTTCGCATTCACCCAATTCAGGGTAAATCTTATCGAGACGGAAAGCGGTTTGAATGTGGACATTGCGGATGGTCTGGGGATGCAGATTATAACGGAAGTTGCAACATCGCAATTCTTGGTAAGGTGACTATAAACTCGCCTTGCGGCACGGGTCTTTCTTGTTCTTTGAACAGGGATGATTCAGGGCTTCTGAAAACCCACTGCAAGGGCGCAGTAGCAGTGGGTAGTTTATAGCATCCTGCCCACCTGTGGCTGCGACTGGTTTCCTGAAAACTCTGTGGACTGGGTATTAAGTTATGTCAACTCACCGGACTGTTCTTGTAATTGCCGACTCTGATGAGAGCGATCGCAATTATCGGTATCAATTACAGCAAGACGGGAGTTTTGCATACAGAATTCTTACTCAGCCATATGATACCCAAATTCTGGTACTGTCGCCAGCACAGCAGATTGACGGCATCCTTCTAGAACTCCACTCTCCGCACTCGCGCCACTTCGATGTTCTTCAGCAACTGAAGGAACAGATGGGTAGGCGCTGTCCCCCGATTGTGGTGATTGACAGTAATGATGTAGAAGTAGCGGTGCGAGCATTCAAAAACGGAGCGGTGGATTATCTGGTCAAAGACCGGATGACTCCAGACGACCTGCGCTTAGCGATGCGAAGTGCGATCGAAAATGCCGAATTGCGACGGGAACTGCAATACAGTCAGGAGCAGTTCCAAACATCGGTTGAGAATATGCTGGATTGCTTTGGCATCTTCTCATCCATCCGGGATGAGTCCGGGCAGATTGTAGACTTTCGCATCGATTATCTCAACAAGGCAGCCTGCGAAAATAACCAGATGCCCAAAGAAATGCAAATCGGTCGAGGTTTATGTGAAATTCTGCCAGCCCATCGCCAAACAGGGTTATTTGACGAGTATTGTCGCGTAGTGGAAACAGGAGAACCGTTAATCAAAGATTCCCTCATCTACGATGACATATATGGAGATCGTCGGCTGAAGAGAGCATTTGATATCCGGGCTACCAAGTTGAATGATGGCTTTGTCGCCTCCTGGCGCGATATTACCGATCGCAAACGTTTAGAGTTAGACTTGAGCCAAACATTAACAGACCTGCAACAGCAACAGCAACGACTGCAACGACTAATTGACACCGCTCCCATTGGTATTGCTATTGGCTCGGTCAGCGGTGAAATGATGACCGCGAACGATACCATACTGCACCTGCACGGCTACACGCGGGAAGAGTTTGAGCAACAAGGCATGAACTGGCATAACTTTATCCCGGCAGATTTGACTCAACGGGCTCTGCAAAACCTGGCACAATTGCAGCAATATGGTTTTTTCCCACCGCAGGAGATGGAACTGCTGCATCGAGATGGAACGCGAATTCCCATTTTGCTGAGTGCGATGCAGTGGATGGATAGCACCGATGAGCATATGGTGTTTGCCGTGGATTTAACTCAGCAAAAACAAGCTGAAGCAGCCATTCAACAATTAAACCGAGATTTGACAAATCGGGTTAGCGAACTGCAAACTCTTTTAGATATTATTCCTGTGGGCATTGCGATCGCCACCGATCCCAGCTGCACTCAAATGCAGAATAACGCCTACCTCCGACAATTGCTAGGCGTTCGCCCAGGTAACAACATCTCGAAAAGTGCGCCAGTCGATGAACAACCTCCCTATCGAGTCTTCCAGAACGGACGGGAAATAGCCACCCAAGACTTACCGATGCAAGTTGCTGCCAGACTGGGCGTAGACGTGCGAGATGCCGAATTTGATATTTTGTGGCCGGATGGTACAGTGCGTCAGATATTATCCTATGCCACTCCCCTGCGAGGCGATCGCGATCGGATTAGAGGAGCGATCGGCGTTTTTTTAGATATGACAGAACGCAACCAAGCCGCCGCCACGATCGAAGCCAGCCAACAGCGATATCGAGAATTGGCAGAAGCAATGCCTCAAATGGTTTGGACAGCCGATGCAACGGGGGCAGTCAATTACTGGAATCAACGCTGGTATGAGTATACAGGTTTGAGTGAAGCCGAGTCGATGGGTTTAGCGAGGGTAAGTGCAGTTCATCCCGACGATCGCGATCGCAGTTTAGCCCAATGGAGCCAATCGCTCGCCAATGGAGAGACATTTGAGATAGAATGCCAGATTTGCCGTTGGGATGGCGAGTACCACTGGTTCATCTGTCGAGCCATCCCGACACAAAACAGTCACAATCAAATTACAGGCTGGATCGGCACAATTACCAATATAGACGACATCAAACGCAGTGAAGCCTTAGTTCAGCAGAGCCAACAACAACTTCAGCGACAACTGGCAGAAATTGAAGCTATCTATCAATCTGCCCCGATTGGTTTAAATGTCCTGGATACCGACCTCCGCTTTTTACGAATCAATCAGCGATTGGCAGCAATTAATGGGTTGCCTGTAGAAGCTCATATCGGGCGTACTGTACGGGAACTGTTCCCCGAACTGGCGGATACTGTCGAACAGCTTCTGCGTCCGATTTTGGCAACGGGAGAAGCGCTATTAAATGTAGAAATTCATGGAGAAACACCAGCACAACCGGGAGTGAAACGCACCTGGTTGGAACAATTTTTACCCTTAAAAGATGGCGATCGCGTAATTGGTATCAGTACCGTTTGTGAAGAAATTACCGAGCGAATACAAGTAGAAGCAGCCCTACGTCAAAGTGAAGAACGATTCCGCAATATGGCAGATAACGCACCTGTGATGGTTTGGGTGACAGATGCTACAGGATATTGCACTTACCTTAGCAAAAGCTGGTACGAATTCACGGGGCAAACCGAAGCTACGGGATTGGGACTTGGGTGGTTAGCAGCAGTGCATCCAGACGATCGCGAATTTTCTAAAGACATCTTCTTAAAAGCAAATGAGCGTTACGAAGCCTTTCGGTTGGAATATCGTTTGTGTCGTCAGGATGGTGAATATCGCTGGGCGATCGATGCCGCAAGCCCTTGGTTTGGAGAAGATGGGGAATTTAAAGGATACATCGGTTCAGTTATTGATATTCACGATCGCAAACAAGTCGAGGAACGCTATCGCATTTTATTTGAATCGATGAATGAAGGCTTTTGTGTCATTGAAATGCTGTTTGACGAACACAACAAGCCTTTCGATTATCGGTTCCTCGAAATAAATCCGTTATTTGAGCAACAAACAGGACTCAAACAAGCAGAAGGTAAAACAGCACGTCAGCTACTTCCAGATCTGGAAGATCATTGGTTTGAGATTTACGGTAAAGTTGCACTGACAGGGGAACCAGTCCGCTTTGAAAATGGCTCTGAAGCTATGAATCGATGGTTTGATGTTTCCGCTTTCCGCACTGGAGAACCCGAAAGCCGAAAAGTCGCTATCCTGTTCAAAGATATTAGCGATCGCAAACAAGTAGAAGCGCAACGGCAACGCAGCGAAGCGATTCTTCAAGCATTTATAGCCGCATCCCCGATTACCCTAGCGCTGTTCGATCGGGAACTGCGATTTCTTTATGCCAACGAAGCACTGGCTAAAATCAATCAACTCCCTTTAAGCGAGCATTTGGGACGAACTCTGTGGGAAGTCGTACCGCAAATAGCACCTCAATTTGCGCCTTTGCTGCTTCAGATTATGGAAACTCAACAACCCGTCCTGAATGTGGAGTTTAGTGGCGAAGTTCGACCGGGTGTTTTTAGAAGTACCATTGCCAATCATTATCCTGTTTGTTTGCCTAATGGGGAAGCGATCGGGGTTGGGGTAGCTGTGATGGATGTTACCGAACTCACTCTGGCACAACAGGAACTTCGGGAAAGCGAAGCACGCTTCCGTACCTTGGCAGATAACATTTCCCAATTTGCTTGGATGGCAGATGAGAACGGGTGGATTTTTTGGTACAACCAGCGCTGGTTTGATTATACGGGTACAACCTTAGAAGAAATGCAAGGCTGGGGCTGGCAGAAAGTGCATCACCCAGACCATATTGAGCCGGTAGTCAAAAAGTTTCGTTACTGTATGGAAACGGGGGAAACTTGGGAGGATACCTTTCCCTTGCGGGGGAAAGACGGACAGTATCGCTGGTTTCTCTCCCGCGCTATTCCAGTTCGGGATGAACGGGGTAAAGTATTGCGGTGGTTTGGCACTAATACTGATATTACCGATCGCCAACAAGCAGAGGAAGCATTGCGTCAAAGTGAGGAACGCTATCGTTGTTTGACAGAATCGATCCCCCAATTAGTCTGGACAGCTAATGGGGAAGGAGCTTTACTGGATGTCAATCAACGCTGGACTGAGTTTACGGGGGTAACGCTGGAACAAGTCCGCATCACTGGTTGGCAAGAGGTTGTCCATCCCGAAGACCTACCGATTTTGAGTCAACGATGGAATGAGGCGGTGCAACAGAAAACTTCCTATCAAGCCGAAGGTCGAATGCGGCGAGCAGATGGCATCTATCGCTGGCATTTGCATCAGGCAATTCCGCAAAAAAATGAGCGAGGTCAAATTGTCAAATGGTTTGGCACTGCAACTGATATCGAAGCGCAAAAACAACTGGAAATCGAACGTCATCGCCTCTTGGAGCAAGAACAAGCCGCACGGTCAGCAGCAGAACGCGCCAACCGAATCAAAGATGAATTTCTGGCTGTTCTTTCCCACGAGTTGCGATCGCCCCTTAACCCCATTTTGGGTTGGACAAAATTATTGCAAACTCGTAAGTTAGATGAAACTAAAACTGCTCAAGCGCTCGCCACTATTGAGCGGAATGCTAGATTGCAAACTCAATTGATTGATGACCTGCTCGATGTTGCCAAAATTCTGCGGGGCAAGCTGAGCTTGAATGTGACATCTGTGAATTTATCGTTTGCGATCGAATCTGCGATCGAGACTGTGAGAACGGCAGCTATAGCTAAATCTATCTCACTCAATTCCGTATTACCGAATATTGGGCAAGTGTCTGGCGATGCCGCCCGATTGCAGCAAATTGTCTGGAATTTACTGTCTAATGCGATTAAGTTTACTGGGAATCACGGGCAAGTCAATATCAGTCTGGAACAAGTTGGCAATCTAGCAGAAATTACGGTGAAGGACACTGGTAAAGGTATTAACCCAGAGTTTCTTCCTCACATTTTTGAATCGTTCCGTCAGGAAGATGCCTCCATCACTCGCAAGTATGGAGGATTGGGGCTGGGGTTGGCGATCGTTCGTCAGTTAGTCGAGGCCCACGGCGGTACGATCGTGGCTGATAGTCCGGGTGAAGGGTTGGGAGCCACTTTTACTGTCCGATTGCCATTACTGAATGTTGAGCCGGAAATCAAACAGACAGATAAGTTGCGACCGCAAGAACTCGATCTCAGGGGAATTAGAATCCTCGCAGTCGATGATGACCCTGATGCGCGGGAGTTATTAACTGTATTGTTGACCCAATACGGAGCGGAAGTTGTGACGGTTGCATCTGCGCCCCAAGCGCTGGCAACTTTGGAATCCTTCCCAGCCGATGTGTTAGTCAGCGATATCGGAATGCCCCAAGTTGATGGCTATACCCTGATCCAAAAAATTCGTGCTTTACCGCCTGAAAAAGGTGGACGGGTTCCGGCGATCGCTTTAACTGCTTATGCTAGAGAAGACGATCGTCAGCGAGCCTTAGACAATGGCTATCAACGGCACGTTACCAAGCCTCTTGAGCCAGAAAAGTTAGTTCGATCTGTGGTGGTACTCGCACAGACTAAATAACCCATATTCTGCGAAATTAAGCACAGTAATGCTTGCTTGACAATCGTTACCAATCCCCAATACTCACTGTCCCATGCCCAAGAAAACCAGGATTTGCACATTAAGTACAGGAGAGCAACTTGCTTTATTGGCAACTAGCGCGATCGCAACTACTGCTTTTTTGGTTGCGATCGGTTTCACATCTCCTACTAACGCACAGGAATGTATCCAAAATGGAGGACTTGAGGTTTGCTTAAATAATGGCTCGCTCCTCAATAATCGGCAACGAGAACGTCGTTCGCTTTACGACAAAATCAATAAAATTTATCGCGAAGTGCTGGAAAGAGATGCTGATGAGTTGGAATTGAGAACTTGCTACAGAGAATTAGAAAGACGCCGATCGTTAAGGGATATTCGCCACGATATCGCTAAAAGTCGGGAAGCTCAAGATGCGATTAATCGCATTTACCTGGAAGTGCTGGGACAAGTTGCCGATCGCAAAAATCTGGAACTGTGGACAAAACATTTAGGCAGAGGAAGAACCATGAGGGAAGTGCGCCAAGAAATCGAACGCATCGCACAAGCTCAAAATACTCCCGGATATACCTGGCGTTGAGATTAATCACAGTCGCCCGATCGCGATTTCCAAACCGCGACAAACGCCGGCGAGAAAATCTAGGTTGAGGGTTTCGATGCGATCGCTCGCTTGATGATAATGGGGATTCCGCATAAAAGCCGTATCCGTAATCATCATCGCCCGATAACCATTATCCCAAAAAGGTGCATGATCGCTCAGGCGAGTTTGGGGAACAATTGTACCTCTATTTGGTACTGGCAAAAACTCGCATTTCGTTCCACTTCCGCGAATATTTACCCTCAATTTCATTAAATCGGAAAGTGCAGTTAAATTACCAATTAAAGCGATAAAATTACCGCGATCTGGATAGAAGCGTTCCAACCCAGCCGGGTAACGTTGGGAATTAGGAGAATCATCGCAATAACCCAACATTTCTAATGATATCATTAAACGCAATCGCTGTCCTTGTTGCTTCAATAAATTAGCATATGCTTGGCTACCTAATAAACCATATTCTTCCATATCGAAAGCAACTATTCGCACGGGATATTTAATCGTTTCTGCTGCGAAAGCTTTGGCTAATTCCAGTAATACTGCAACGCCAGTACCGTTATCATCCGCCGCCGGACTTCCCGGTACTCCATCATAATGTGCGCCAATTAAAATAGGTGGATATTCCTTACCAGAGGAAGGTAAATTGAGGATAAGATTTTGATGAGTTTTGCCGTTTACTGTGAATTCGTGAGTTTCCACAGTTCCCCATTGTTGCAATTGTGCGCGGATATATTGTTGTACGTAAAGATGACCGATCGGCGAGAGGTAAGGATCGCGATCGCGCACAATTTCCGTGAGATGATTTTGTAATCGTTGTTTGAGATCCAAGTTTATTTATCCTTGCTAATTTAGCCAGTTGAGTACATTGGATTCTGTCGCATGATAGCTGAAAGGATATCGGTATCTAAAATAACTTGTGCCACGACTTTTATGGGGTATGTCCGGTAAAGAAATTACTGCGATCGCCTGCAATTTGTTCTATTTCATTTATCTCCTCTTGAGATAAACCTTCGTAGACTTGAGCCGCTAATTTAAGCATTTCCTCTGGATTGGATTTTGATGAGGTTTCAATTATTAATTTTACGGATTCTCCATCAGGTATTTCCGGTTTAGTTAAAGGGCGAAAAACACCTTGTTCGTAGATTGCATCTAGAGTTTGGATCATGCTGCTTTTTGGAAGTGGATGGGTAATATAATTATTATACAGGAATCTAAACAATTAGAGCCAACCAATATGGGTTGCTAATGGAGAGGGCAAAAATTATGGATGATACAGAAATAAGGATTAAAGGAATAGAGGCTTTGCAAAAGTCTCTTGGTTCTGCTGCTGCTTTGCGATTTCTCACTCTTTTGCATCGGGAACCTACGAATTATGTGGAAGTTTCGCGGCGGCTTTATGAAGGGCAAACGATAGATGAGATATTTACCAGGGCAAAGCAGAATTGGCAGGGGTAAATTAAGGTGGATTTGTTTATATAGATTTTGCATCAGCCGCATCACCCGCCTGGGGTTCAAACCCCAGCGTCATAGCGAAAGTCCTCTGAAGAGGACTGTTTATAACAGCGATATTTTTGTAGGGGCGAAGCATTCGGGCGACAATCTTTGTAGCTTCACAAAAATTGAACAATCCGAATGCTTCGCCCTTCCCCCAGCGATTGATGCAGCTGAGATTGGAAATATAAACCCGGTTTCTAGTACCTGCAAATAATTTTGCTTAAATGACGATAGATAAACCCAAGTTTATGCTTTTCTTTCAGTCGGATTTATCCGACTTTCGCTATGACGCGGGGAATTGATTCCCCGGCGGGTGATGTATTCCACACCAGGAGATAGATGCACCTTTGATTATCTGGTACGAATAATCAGCATCCAAATCCCATCAGGAATGCCAATTTCTACCCCTATTACGATTTTTTGAACTGCAAAAAAAAAGCCCCGCAGTCTGTATAGATTGCGGGGTAAATTTTATATTTCATTCGCTATTAATCTGAATTAACGGCGCTAGGAATGAGAATTATGACTGGCAAAATGCTCGGCGAGGCATCCACCAACTATAACTAACCCTAATAAGCCGCCAATCACTCCACCAGCAGGCCCACCAATTGCAGTGCCGATAGTTGAAAATGTTTTCGCCACTCCAAAAATTAGTACGCTCTCATGGGGCAGGTGTGGCCCATGAACGGTGTGACCATCGATCTGAAAGTCGAAGTGGTCTTCATGGAAGTTATCAAACATTTCGTTTCCTTCCTTTAATTTTCTATGTTTATGCTCTAAACGTAGCAGCATTAAATTGAGATGAGAAGCGAAAAGTGTCGATTTTTGTAGATGTCGATTTTTGTAGAGTTTTATTGACTAAATCTTGATGCTTTTCCATCGCCGTACCTATAATATCGACTAACCTGCGATCAGAAGGATGGACTATGAATTTACCGAGATATGAAGATTATGAGGGAAATTTCCTCGATGCAATGACAACCCGTTTTGGTTTCACGGGTAAGAATAGCCTGATATTTGAAAAACGTTTTCTGGAAGATAATCGAGAATTAACGCACGAAGCGTTAGCTGCTAAGTTCGCGGAGAAGTTGAACAAGGGAACCGAAAATGGTGAAGCTTACCGCATCTTTCGTCAGCAGTTGAGTGCAATTTGTAAGAAGCTTGAGGCGGCGGGGTGTCCTCCTCCTAGCAAAGGTGTTGACCGTTGGAAGAATGCAAAATGCTGGCTGCGCGAGGAAGTATTTCCCCAATGGGCGAAAGAGCAAGGTTTGGTAGCTCTTCACCCTTGGGAACAATTACTGAAACTGGCTACCCCGACAGACAAAATGGGGCCAAAACTGTTTGGAATGCTGGATATGGGGAGTCCCTACGAAGAATGCTTGCCTTTGGGTAGTAATATTGTTTTTGAGGTAAAGCTTGAGACTCCGGGATACTTACTGCTGCTGGAAAAAGGCACAACTGGCAGGTTTTGGTGCTTGTGTCCTTCAGTTTATGCGCCTCAGCCGTCTTTACCTGTGGGTGTGGCTGTTTTGCCCCAGCGTGCTTCGGGGAAAAAATCGTTTAAAATTACTGGCAGTATCGGTCTAGAGCAGCTTGTAGCGGTTATCGGGAAGGAGAAGCCAAGTTTAGATTGGTTGCCAGAGGGAAGCGGGAAAACTTTGCAACTGGAAGAACGGCATTTGAATGAATTACTAAAGTATTTGGAATGCAGCGGAGATTGGAAAGTTCTCTACAGGGAATATACGGTTACGGCATAATTGCATACCCAAAATTTAGGAAAGAAACGCAGGTGGACGAACGCATCGAAGTTTATTTTAATTTGATTGAAAACCTACTGAATTGCACCACAGGAAAGGAAGCCAATATTCTAGTGGATAATTGCAATTTAATAGATGAAACCTTAGTACAAATAATGAAATATGTAGCCGATTATCTCGTTAAATCGGATGAACTGAATGCTGCTGATTGGTTGCAAAGTTCGGCTGTAAAATTGGAGGAAGCAATTTACAATTGGAATCAGCTAAACCAACAGGTTATTGAACTAAACGAGTGCGGTGAGTATGCTAAGGGTATAATGGTTGCTGAGCAGGCTTTGGACTTAGGACTACTAATCTGGGCAAAAAAACATCCAAATATTGTTACCAGTTTGCAAAATTTGGGGGCAATGTACACATCTCAAGGACGGTTTGGGGAAGCAGAACCTTTGTTGTTAGAAGCTTTAGCACTATGTAAATGCTTGTTAGGAGATGAACATCCCGATGTTGCTATAACTTTGAAGAACTTGGCAAAACTTTACCAATTCCAAGGGAGGTATAGCGAAGCAAAACCTTTATTAATGGAAGCGTTAGAGAGGGAAAAACGCTTGTTGGGAGAGCAACATCCTTCTGTTGCTACCAGTTTGAATAATTTGGCAGGATTGTACTATTGTCAAGGGCGGTTTTGTGAGGCAGAAGCGTTGTATATTGAAGCATTGGATATAATAAAACGCTTCTTTAAATATGAACATCGCTCTGTTGCTACCAGTTTGAATAACTTGGCGTTAATTTATCATTCCCAAGGGAGGTATAGTGAAGCAGAACCTTTATTAATGGAAGCGTTAGAGAGGGAAAAACGCTTGTTGGGAGAGCAACATCCTTCTGTTGCTAACAGTTTGAATAGTTTGGCAGGACTTTACATATCCCAGGGTAAATTTAGGAAAGCAGAATCTTTGGTTATGGAAGCATTGGAAATGACAAAACGCTTGTTTGGAGAGCAACATATTAATGTTACTATCTGTTTGAATAATTTGGGACTAATTTACTATTCCCAAGGCAAGTTTAGGGAAGCTGAATCTTTGTCTGTAAAAGTGTTGAATCTGACAAAACGCTTGTTGGGAGAACAACATTCTTATGTTGCTGCCAGTTTGAATAATTTAGCCCTACTTTACTACCACCAAGGAAGGTATAGCAAAGCAGAACCTTTGTTTGTGGAAGCGTTGGAGATGAAAAAACGCTTGTTTGTAGACTCACATCCCGATGTTGCTTGCACATTAAATAATTTGGCGCTACTTTATTCTTACCAAGGAAAGAATAGCGAAGCAGAACGTTTGTTTGTAGAAGCGTTGGAGATAACAAAACGCTTGTTGGGAGAATTACATCCTTCTGTTGCTACCTGTTTGCATAACTTGGCAGGAATTTACAAATCCCAAGGAAGGTATAGCGAAGCAGAATCTTTGTTTGTGGAAGCGTTGG
Organism: Aerosakkonema sp. BLCC-F183; assembly: GCF_041929145.1. NCBI lineage: Bacteria > Bacillati > Cyanobacteriota > Cyanophyceae > Aerosakkonematales > Aerosakkonemataceae > Aerosakkonema > Aerosakkonema sp. BLCC-F183. The sequence continues at coordinate 37,183 of NZ_JBHFNU010000075.1, forward strand.
AGATGAGAAAAGGCTTGTTAGGAGAATCACATCCCGATGTCGCTCTCAGTTTGCGTAATTTAGCGGGACTATTAGCAGCCACTAACCGCTATACTGAGGCACTGGCACTCAGCCACCAAGCCAGCGAAATCTATAATGACTTGATTCGCCAAATGTTTGCTGCTAGTTCGGAAACCGATCGCATCGCCTATCTCGACACCATCCGATATACTTTTTATGCTTTTATCTCTCTAGTTAATTCCCACCTTTCTAACTCTCCTGAAGCAAAACAAGCAGCTTATGATTTGGTACTCAAACGCAAAGCTTTAACCGCCGCCGCCTTTGCTGCTTTCAACTATGCTTTGTATAGCGATCGCTATTCTCACCTCGCACCCCAATTCAAACAATGGCAATCTTTAAGGGCAGAACAAATTCACTTAATCTATTCTCCACCCTTACGCAATCCAGAAATTAACGAAGACGAGTTTCGCACGCGCCAAGCAGAATATCAAAAGCGCCTATCCGATTTAGAAACAGAATGCAAAAACTTAGAAAAACTACTCGCATCCCAAGTTCCCGAAATCCAACTACAACAGGAACTCGAAACTGCTAACCGTCGCGCTGTTGCTTTGGAATTACCCGAAGGTTCCACCTTAATAGAATTCGTGCGATTTGATGTTTTTGATTTCCAAGCAGTCCCAGCGCGTGGTGAATCTAAATGGAAACCTGCCCGCTACCTGGCTTTTATCTTGCCAGCAAAACAGCCAGACAAAGTAGAGATGATTGATTTAGGAGAAGCTGAACATATCGATAAATTGTTGCGGGTATTTCGATCTTACTTCTCTGGCAAAGGTGACTTGCTGGATATGGGAGATGATGACGAAGAAACCCCTACCTTTATGAAATACGATACCGCCTCTGGTATGGAACTGCGGCAAGCGGTTTTCGATCCCATTGCTGCTGTTATAGGGGATAGTAAATATCTGCTAGTTTCTCCCGATGGTGAATTAAATTTGTTGCCGTTTCAGTTATTGCCGGATGAGACAGGAACGGGATTTTTAATGGATGAGTATACTATCTCTTACCTCAGTGTCGGACGCGATATTTTGCGTTCTCATTTTCAACCAAATCGCCCCGCTACAGCACCTTTAATTATTGCCGATCCTGATTTTGATTTGGGTGGGGCATCAGAAACCCGGTTTCTTGGAGAAACCGGGTTTCTATCGTTGTTGGGCAATACCTTGGAACGCGCACCAGGTACAAGGTTTCTGGGTGAAGCTGTTGCCAAAAAGCTGGAAGTTTCACCCTATTTCGATGCTGAAGCACTGGAAACTCAGATTACAAAAAGCCCTTCTCCCAGTATTCTGCTGATAGCTACTCACGGCGTTTTCTTACCCGACTTGCCCCATCAACCACCCACTTTAGAGAGTCGGGGATTTGGGAGCCGCTTTTCTGCTACAAAAGTGGAAAACCCGATGCTGCGTTCAGGACTTGCCTTAGCAGGTGCGAATACTTGGCTATCTGGCGGAACTCTTCCCGAAAAAGCTGGCAAAGGCTTTCTGTTTGCCCAAGATGTAGCCGCACTCGACCTTTGGGCCAACGAACTCACGGTTTTATCGGCTTGCAATACTGCGATCGGTGATGTCAAAATTGGCGAAGGTGTCTTCGGTTTGCGTCGCGCTTTTGCAGTCGCCGGAACCAAAACTTTAGTAATGAGTTTGTGGCCAGTCCCAGATAAAGCAACTGCCCTGTTGATGGAGAGATTTTTTGATAATTTGAAAGGCGGTTTTGGTCGTTCCAACGCATTACTAGAAGCCCAAAATTACATCCGCAATATCACCGTTAGAGAGTTGCGCCAATCCGAACTCGGTCGCGAAGTGTTAGAAGAATTATTATCACCAAATAATGTATCTTGTCAAGAGGAAGAAAAACCTTTAGAGCATCCTTTTTTCTGGGGTGCTTGGGTTTGTCAGGGAGAGACAACAAATTTTACTTTTCCAAGGCCATAAATTTGTAAACCAAAAAGGTGAAAATAAAATGTCCGATTTAGAAAAAGCTTTAGCTGCTTTTTACTCCCAAGATTACACCATAGCACTCAGCTTATTACAACCACTTGCAGATGAAGGAAATGCGGAAGCGCAATGTGCGATCGCAAATATCTACCATTTAGGATTGGGTGTAGAGAAAAATATCTTAGAAGCGATCGAATGGTACGTGAAATCCTCGGCTCGAGGTTATGGTGTCGCTTCCAACAATTTAGGTGGAATTTATCTTACGGGTGATGAAGGTGTTACCGCCGATCGAACAGAAGCAGATAAATGGTTCCAAAAAGCTAGAGACCAAGGGGAGGGCGAAGCATTCGGATATAAAATCTAGGGTTTTGAGCGATCGATTATCGCCCGAATGCTTCGCCCCTACAAATATACACAACCGATGCTAGCGGACATGATATTAAAGCTTGCTGGCGTTGCATAAGTGCGATCGCTACGTAGATGACAGCAGGGAGAGACAACAGAATTGAAATAAAGGTACGTTGTTGCGGTTTAGGGCCAAATAAGAGCGCTGAAGCGCAACAACGTACCTCAAAATCGGGTTATCCCAACAAATTATCCCTTTTGAATTATTAAATGAGTTGGTTTGTAAGTGCGAATAAAATTACTCATCACTTCTCTTTCTTCAATAGTTGGAGTTGCCAAACAGCCGGAAGTTCCGGTTTGGGAATTGTTCTTAAATGCTGACGGATCGTAGTGTACTCCCAGTCCGCTACGATTTGTTTTGAAAGTAGGTGTAACGGGTGACCAAACACCGCCAAATTCTCCAGAAGCTTTATCGACTGCACCTGGTCGATCGAATGTATAAACACCAAACGGAATAGGTGTTTGCGAACCTGCTACATCAGTGGGAGTTTGTTTGCTGACTCTCCCAGAAACGCACCGCACTGTATTCACAACTTTGCCCGTACCATCAATCAATTGGGTGCGATAAACTTTTAATCCGCCGGCAATAGTTTCGTTCGTCTGAGTAGCGACAACTTTCGCTCCTTTAATCGAGTGAGAATTATCGTTATTGTTATCAGTTGAAGTTTCCCTCACAAGAAATTCTAAAGCTACCCAACGATTTGTGCCAATCTGCACCCAATTCTTTCCCCCAGCTGCTACCGGGTCGCCCGTCACCGATACCTTTGTACCGTTGGCAATGGTATCGATAACTAAACCGTTGGCGCTAGAACGCACATTCAAGGGGTCGCCTTGAGTTCTCACAGTGGCGGTGTAACTCATTTTTCCTTCCTTTACAGAATCTTAAGAAATGTTACAATCTTAAACTAAACTTAAGATTTAGCGAGCTGTTTTATGCCTATTGTACGCATCCACCAGATCGTTGTCTTCCAGCAATACCTGCTGCTGGTCTTCCACACCAATACTACTGGGTGGCAGTTTCGGGTGACCAACTCGACAGGGGAAGTTTTTGGGATGCAACTGGCTTATGAGACGCCTGATGCAGCTGAGAGGGTGGGGCGCAATTGGATTGATTATAGATGCAATCTGAGAAGCCAAAATTAACGCACAAAACGATATTTTGCACCTTTGCATAACAACAAATAAATAGACATCTCCAAAAATTCTTGTGGGGTAGGCATCCTGCCTGCCCTTTGAGATTCTTTTGGAGGAGATGTCTAATGGTGCGTTACACTGCGTTAACGCACCCTCCAAACAAGCACTATGGTTTGGGTGCAATTCCTTTTTCTTCCAAGCAACGCTTAAATTCAACTTCTGCTTCTGTCGGTTCGGGATTGTCGGTAACTTTCAAAGCACCGACAAGTTGGTGAGAACCTCTTTTATCTAACGGTCTATCTAAGTCAGCAACGGTATTTTTGTCACCATTTGCTAAATACTTTCTGCATTCTCCTATGGCATCGATTCGCATTTCCCTAGACCGGGCAACGGCAGAATCTCCTTCTGTAAGATGGGTAGGTGTGCCTGATGTAGGGGATGAAATCGCGAAAGCGGAGAAAGCAGGTAAACCGCACATCCAGACAGTGATAGCTAGGAGTACTGTTGTAGCTGTGCGGTAAACTAGCTGAAAGCTTCTGTGGAAGTTAATCACGATCGCATTCCTTTGATGTTGAATTAGTCTGTCATCTGTTATGTTAATTAAAGTCACAAAAAAACTAATGTTCCTTGAGAATGATTAAAAATAAGCAAGTTTGAGAAATTGCGAAATATGGTCAAAAAAGTTGTTATCGTGGGCGCTGGCCCCAGCGGACTCCTGCTCGCACATTACCTGTTGCGTCGTGGCGACAAATATCAAATTGATATCTACGAACGTCGCAGCGACCCTCGCATCATTCCTTTCTCCAAGTCCAGAACGTTCCCGATTACTTTGAGCGAAAGGGGAATGAGCGCGTTGAGCAAGATTGAAGGTTTGGCAGAAGCGGTTCGGGCGATAAGCGTAGAGATGTTGGGAGCAGTTTCTCACCAAAAAAACGGCAAGCAGCGGTTTTTGAGAAGAAGAAAACCTCTGTTTGCGCTCGATCGCACTAGCTTGACGATCGTGCTTTTGCAAAAGCTAACTGAAAAATACGATAATAGCCGATTCAACATTCGCTTTGACTCCAAATGCAGTGCCGTAAATTTTGAGGCAAAAACAGTCACTTTTCAAAACATTGCCGAAACAGCACCTGAAGGCGGAGAATTCACCGTTTATTATGACCTGCTAATCGGTGCAGATGGAGCGAGTTCTGTTGTCAGAGAGCATTTTACGAACACAGAAATGTTTGAATTAGAACAGCAGTATGTTCGTTCTGATTATAAATCAATTTTTCTACCTCGACCGGACGAAAACTTAGACAGCAAGTTAAAACCGGGCTATATTCATAGTTGGAGATTGGACGATGGCAGCGCTTTATTGCTGCTGCATCAACAGGACGGGATGATGAGCGGTGTTATCCACTTTCCTCGCGATAAAAATAAAATAGTTCGGCTTTCTAGTAAAGAAGATGTACGGCAATTCTTTCGGGATAATTTTCCCGCAATCGCTCAGAAAATGTCTGATTCTGAGGCAGAAGATTTTCTTTCCAGACCGATATCGACGGTCTTAACAATTCGGTGTAATCGCTACCATTACGGTGACAGCGTAGTGCTAATTGGTGATGCAGCCCATTCCGTGTCGCCCTCCCTCGGTCAAGGTTGCAATTCGGCACTCGAAGATGCGGTTATTTTGGGTCGTCTTTTTGATGAATATTCCGATAATTTGGCCAAAGTAACAGAGCAGTTTACTATGCGTCGAAAGCCCGATGCTCATGCTTTGGTAGAGCTTAGCGACAACGCTTTTCCTTTGTCTGGGCGATTGTTTGTTGAGTATATTTTAAGGGAAATTTTTGCTAAATTTATGCACAAACTATTTCCCAATGTCTTTCCTCCATCCATGATGCAGTTAATATCAGAAACCACGGAATCTTATGGAAAAATTTTGAATTTACACAAAAGTTGGGTAGAAAAAGTCAAAAAATCTAACAAAAAGTTCATCGAAAATTTGTAGAAGCTGGAGTAGCGATCGCACCAACTGCCAGCTTCTCAACTACAGCACTTTACCACTTATGAAAACTGCGGTTGAGCGCTGAGGGTAAAGGTTTCGTTTGTCGAGTCTACACTCCGCACTGAAAGAGGAAGAGATTCAACAACCGCGATTAAATCTAACTGCGGATTATTTCCCCCGTTAACAATCGCAAAAATATTAGTTTTAAACGTTTCATTTGAAGTTTGGATGACATAATCCTCCGGTCTTCCTGCTAATTGAATTAGATCGAGACCCGGTACAATAGCATCACCGCCCAGAATGTCGAAGTGGGAGATTAATGCGTAGTCGGCGTCTCCTTGTCCTACGTAAAACTTTAACGGGGTGGGATTGGAAGCGCTACGACCGACACCGAGAATAAAGCGATCGCTAATACCTGAATTAGAGCCAATCAACGTATCGACTTCGCCAACTCCCAAACTGGTAGGAACAATTTCGGGAGTTGACCCAGTAATTACATCAATAGCAACTCCGGTAATTGTAGAGTTACCAGTGTCAAAAGCGCTCACATAATCATTGCCCTTACTGCCACTCAAAAAAGCAGCGCGAGACTCACTTCTGCCAGACTCTGTGTAATGTTCCAATGCGGAACTAAAAACGCCAGAACTAACTGCTGCCGCTACATCCGGATTGAAGGCTAAATACGCTTTTTCGTTGAAAGCCGAACCCTGACGACCCTCATTTTTACCGATTTGAATGAAGTGGGAAAAACCAGAAGCAAAAATTCCTGCTGCAACGGCATTAGCCACATCGCGATTGCGCTCCAAATAAAACCTTTCATTGTAGAAAGCGTCCGATATTACCCGACCTTCTGCTTCGCCAGTTTGGATAAAGTGCGCCAAAGCAGAGGGTAACTCTCCCTGCATTACCTTTGACAAAACATCGAAATTATTGGGCAAGAAACCAGAGCCATAGTAACCGCCCTCGCTCCAGAATGGCGAAACAGAAGTTCGCCCCTCTTGCATTCCAACTAATTGGAAATGTTGCAGACCAGACTGAAAAGTTCCGGCTCGAACAGCCGCCGCTACATCTGGATTCTTTTCCAAGTAATAACCTTCGTCAAATATGGCAAAACTCATGGTCACGCAGTATAAAATAGATCGCAGTCGGGGTAAGGAGACTCGCAAATAGTTATCCCCAATTCCCAAACAAGTGATACAAGTCCATGAATTTATTTACGGAAAATAGTCAGTCATCCGTTGTCAGATAGTGTCCGCTAGCATGGTTTACCTAAAAAATTGGCGATCTTATCTGCGTTTATCTGCGTTTATCTGCCTTCATCTGCGGTTAAATTTTAACCCAACGATTCCAAGAAACAATCCAGGTCATCATTCATATACTACCAATGCTACCGGACACGATATCAGTTGTCAGTTGTTCGTTGTTCGGTGAGCGAATCTCCTACTACTTTTGAGAGACGTTGTGCGATCGGTTTTTATGGCAACCTAATAAATGTCACCTTTCCTAGCAGGAGGACGTTCATGTCAGTTGTGCTGGTCGGTACAGAAGGCGGCGTTTTTCAACTCGATAACCGTTCCCACGATATCCGAGAGGAGGCGGGGTCTCCTTCCGTATCGTTTTTAGCATCGGCTGGTGCAACTGTCTTTGCTTTCTCGCGAGAGGGTGCAATTTGGGTACGCAGCAAGCAGAATAACTGGCAAAAAGTCAACGAAAAACCCGTTAAGGAAGAAGTTTGGTCGTTTGCAGCTGACCCCGCCAAGTCTGGGCGAATGTATTTGGGTGTTTCCCCGGCGATGCTGTACCTCAGCGATGATGGGGGAGAAAGTTGGAGGGAAGTCGAATCGATTCGAGGAATTCCGGGATACGAGACTTGGACTTTTCCACCACCGCCGCACATTCCCCACGTCCGCTATATTTCTCCCGACCCCCAGGTAGCTGGCGGTGTGTACATCGCGGTGGAAGAAGGCGGCATCTATCACAGCATTGATGGGTGTCAGACGTGGAAAAGTCTGAACGAGGGACTGTATTGGGATGTGCATACGGTGATTCCGACTCTCAACAGTCTGAGGCTGTATGCGACGACAGGCAAGGGTTTTCATCGCAGCAGTGATGGCGGACTGCACTGGCAATATTCGATGAATGGGTTAGATCGCAAATATACTGTTTCTTGCGTCGCGATGCCAACGCAACCGGAGAAGGTGTTCGCGGCAGCAGCGGCGGGCCCACCTCCAACTTGGTCTAGGGGTGCTAATGTGGGTATCTATCGCAGCTATGATGGCGGTGAGAACTGGGTGCAGTTGCAGCAGGGTTTGCCAGAACAGTTCGATCGCATGGTGCTGTTAACGATAGATAATGCTGGCGATATTTGGGCTGCAAGTGGCGATCGCGTTTTCAGCAGTTCTGATGATGGTGAAAGTTGGCAATTGGTGGCCAAAGATTTGCCGAATGTGCGATCGCTTGCTATATCTACCAATCTACAAGCTAATTCTTGATAGAAATTCTGGCACTCCTTGAATACCCAAATTAAGACGAAATACTACCTCCGCACCCGTACCTTCTTCATCGCGATTATCGCCACCACCTGTAGTGAGGTTTATATCTATTTTAGAGCCCTCGGTCTTCTTGCGATCGCTCTCCAGTCTGATTTTCTATTCTTGTTGTGCCTGCATTCCTCAATATAGATAAATCTGCTTGCGCCATAGCAAGAGGTTTGGTGCCGCTGCATAAGCCGGTTGTTAATTCAGCGTCTTCATTGGCAGCATAAACGAGGTACTCTTTACCTTTTTCAAAATTGTAGCCGCAACTGGCGCTAGAACGAGATGTCATAACAACAGCTTGTCTGCTAATTCTGCCTTTCCAAACTTTGGTAACTTCAAATGTAACTTTCACTTCTGTAAAAAGTCGATCGGCTTCATTGTCGTTATTTGGTTGGCGATCGACTGCACGCTGACGCACAACAATATCGGTTACTTTACCAGCAAAAACCGCTCTTGCTTGTTGATAGCTTCGTCTGGGGTTAGCGGAAAGACAACTACAGGCATCGGCAGGATTGGAATTTAAAAGCACTAATAAGCTGGCAGCAACAAGTAGGATTTTTTTCATAACTTACACCTGATGATAGGGGTCGTTCAACCGAAAGCATTGACCTCTACTTCACAGGGAAAGTTCCGCTGCTTTTTTCGGGATTCTTATTTAATTTCGTCGTATAACTTTCCGAAGGGAACGGTAATTACCTTAACTGCTGCTCCTGTGCGAGGGTTAAATTCTGGCGCACGTCGCTTCAGAGGTTCGGCAATTTGCGGCCCATCGAAGGTTAGCACTCTTAATTTCACGCCGTCAAAGCGTTGGCTGACACCAACTGGAGAAGCGTCAGCTTGAGGAGTAGTTTGATTTTGTGATGAAGTTTGACAACCAAAAATTGCTCGGCTTGTCCATAAAGCAGCAATTATGGGTTGTTTTTTGGCTTTTCTAATTTCTCGAATCCAAGTTTTGGTTTGCATATACCCTGCTTATTTGGGGACTGGGATGCTAGTTAAATAGGTATTTTCAGGACAAGAGAGACAAATCTCGTCCTTGTCCCGCCGATCGCTGCTAGCGATCGAAGATGAACTATTATTTCTTTCTTAAGGTAGATGCAATGTATAATATCGTAGCATTATAAGATGACCTTTTCCTTTAGCAGGGGATATATATGGTGAAAAGTCACCAGCTAAAAGCGGTGTATCCTAGAACGACACCGGGCAGAAGCTATGCTGGAAGCCGGATCGCGGAAAGAATGCCAGCGGCTTTTCGCCCAGATGCAAATCTCCCATCCCGGATCTGCCGTTAGCTCCCATGTTACGCTCAGTATAGAGGTGGCTTCTAGTATGCCGTCCGATCTGCGATCGCCTAGTAGCTGATTAGACAACGCAGACCAAAGACTATATTTAGCAAAACAACAGGGCAGTCATCAAATTATTCATCGTAAGAATTGCAATTTGTGACCTTTATTTAAATGCAAAAGACCGTTATGAATTTATCTTCTGAATTTCAGATATTTGGACAATTTTTGGCAGAAATACCTGCCAGTAACGAGTATCTCACCCTCAACTTTTCTCCCAATTCTGTTCCCCGCAAACGTCGCTGGCAACACAACGGTATATCGGCGGATTTTTTGGGCGACTACTTTGCTGCTTTTTTTCCGGGAGAGCCGACTGAAGATAGCAAAATAAACCGCAAAGATACCGTCAAAGGAATTGTCAGCTATATCGCCAACGAGCTGTTGGAAAATGCTGTTAAATACAGTGATGAGTCTGCCAATCTGCCGATATCGATTACCCTATATCTGTACGAACACGAACTGATATTTAATGCGATCAATTATGCTAACCGGGAAAGGGGGGAAAAATATCAGCACTTTATCCGAGAATTGCTCGATTCGGATCTAGATGAGTTCTATACCCGTCAACTGGAAAAAACGGCGATGGGAAATGGAGAATCCAATATGGGCTTGCTGACCGTACTCAACGATTATTCAGCCCGCTTAGGCTGGAAATTCGAGTACGCGGATCGGCATCCGGACGTGGTTTGGATAAGCGTGATTGCACGTTTAGACCTCTAAACTGTTCAATCCACAATTCCAATCGGCAGACAGGGGCGAGCATCCGAATATGCCATTAGAGTTAGGATTGAAAGTTGATTAGGTAGGTACAATTCTTTATGGCGAGGAGTACAGAACTGGTGGAAATCAAAACCGATGACTATTATATCTGGCACGACCCGGAAACCTCAACTGTGTTTTTTCGGGGCTTCCTGCGATTGGCTGGTATGGAAGAATATAAACCTGTAATGGATTTGTTGCTGGGTGCGATCGAACAATCTCCCAATTTCACCATTAACTTGCGCGAGCTGCAATTTCTCAATAGCTCCGGCATCAGTATGCTATCTATGTTTGTGATTAAGGTACGGGAAAAAGGCAACGTAAATCTCGCTCTCCAAGGTTCAGAAAAGATTCTTTGGCAGACCAAATCCTTAAAGAACCTCCAACGCTTGATGCCTGCGTTAAAACTGGAGTTTGCTTGATGGCATATGATGAACGCAGAGCAAATCACCAATCGAGAAGCCGCACTTTTAGCGGAGATAGAACGTCTCCGCCAAGAAGTGGCCGACCTAAAACAAACTAATAGCGATCTGGAAATTGCTCTGCTCACGACTATAGAACATGGCGATCTCATAGAAGCCGAGTTGCACGAATCCAACCAAAAGTTGCAGGCAGAAATCGGCGAACGCCAGCTGGCACAAGCAACGTTACAAGAAATTTTAGAAACGGTTTCTCAAGATAAAGCTGACCTGGAAATAATGCTCCTGACGACAAGAGAACACGGCGATGCAGTGGAGTATCAGTTATATACTCAAGCCGTGGAAACGATGCGCCAAAGCGAGGAGTTATTTCGGGCGATCTCCGAGTCCACATCTATTTTGATGATTTTGACTCAGCAGCAGAATGGGATGATTTCCTATGCCAATACAGCTTCCAGCGAGATGCTGAAAATCGATGTGCAAACTTTGATCGGAACAAAGGTGCAAGCATTTTTTGCCAATCCGTATGACGAGCAAAAAATCAATGATTTGCTGTCAGCACAAGGCCATGTACGGGATTACGAAATGCAGGTGAAGAGACAAGATGGTAGCCTGTTTTGGGTATCGGCTTCCGTGCATCCTTTGCGTCTTGCGGGAGTGTCAAGTTTGCTGATAACACTATACGATATCAGCGATCGCAAAGATGCAGAATCTGCCTTGCGTCAGTCGCAAGAAAAACTGCAAAAGCAGGCACAGCAATTGGAACATATAGTGGAACAACGCACTCAGGAACTGCGACTTTCTGAGGAGAAATATCGCAGCATCTTTGAAAATGCGATCGAGGGGATCTTTCAAATGAGTGGCGACGGACGCTATTTGAATGCGAATCCCGCATTAGCAAAGATGTACGGTTACGAATCTCCTGCGGAATTAATTGCCAGCGTCAAACATATTGGTAAGCAACTATACGTGCAACCCCAGAGATGGGAGGAATTGCTTGCTTACTTGAAGGGACTCGATTCGCTTAGCGGGTTCGAGTCACAAGTTTACCGCAAAGATGGCAGCACTATCTGGATATCAGAAGATGTCCGCGCAATTTCCGATCGCAATGGTTCTTTGCACTACGAAGGCAGCGTGCGCGATATTACCGATCGCAAAGCGGCGGAAGCAGAATTGCGCCAGCAAAGGTTGCTCTCGGAACGGTTGTTGCTCAATGTATTACCTCAACTGATTGCAGAAAGATTGAAACGAGGAGAAAAGACGATCGCAGAAAACTTTACTGAAGTTACAGTTCTGTTTGCCGATATTGCCAACTTCACCCAACTCTCTTCCGAGATATCTCCGAAAGAACTGGTAAAGTTACTAAATGATATTTTCTCTGCTTTCGATTTATTGGCAGACCAACATGGTGTGGAAAAAATCAAAACTATTGGCGATGCTTACATGGTGGTAGGCGGATTACCCAAACCCAGACCCGATCACGTTGTCGCTATTGCTGATATGGCATTGGATATGCAGCAAGAAATCCTCCAATTCCGCACGCCAGATAACCAACCTATTGCACTGCGAATTGGCATTCACACCGGCGCTGTGGTAGCTGGAGTCATCGGTAGACGCAAACCCATTTATGACCTCTGGGGAGATACGGTCAACGTTGCCAGTCGCATGGAATCTCATGGAGAACCAGGACAAATTCAAGTCAGTCAAACAGTTTACGAACATCTGAAGAAAAACTACCGCTTTCAGGAACGCGGTACTATTTCTATCAAAGGCAAAGGATTGATGAATACTTATTGGTTACTCGCTCACAAAAAGCCAAGCGGTTTTCGATCGACCCCCGTCACAAACGAGTGAGTTTTGCAGATTCATCATTCATTAGACCTCTCCAAAAATTCTTGTGGGGTAGGCATCCTGCCTGCCGAGAGAGATTCTTTTGGAGTAAATGTCTATTTATTTATAAACAAAAAACTACGCAATATCAAAAAACCAATCTTCGTTTAAAACTTGTTCTAAAGACGCGGGGGGTTCTGCTGGGAAAAAATCAACAGGTTTATCCATTAAACGAGCGATAACTTTTTTGGCATCCAGATAAGTAAGAGAAAAATTTTGGCAATATTTCTAAAACTTTCGCTAAATTCCCACCTAATAAAGCAGTCCTAGATACTGCCAATTGTAGCAAGCATAAGTAATATCTGTAGGTTGGGTTGAGGAACGAAACCCAACTTCTTCTCTCAAATTGTTGGGTTTCCCTCTCGCTCAACCCAACCTCCAAAAATATTCGCCCAGTAAATACTGTATTATTTAGTTACCATATCTATTTTTCACATACTGTTGCAGCACAGGATTGAGAGAAAAAAAACTTGTCTTACCCTGTTCTTTTGCATCCAACAAAAACCGCCTTCCCAAAGATTGCATCGCATTCAATAAATCTGAAGTCGATAATTCTACTGTCTTGCGAATTTGCGGCAAAGAGACGGGTTCGGTTTGATTGGCAAGCTGGATCGTAACTCCTTGTTCTTGCGGAGTTAATCGCTGAAATTGTCGGTCTAACTGCGCTTGCAAGGATTCGCACAATATCGGCGCGTCGCATTCTAAGAATTCCGAAACATTACCTCTAAATAACTCTTGAATCATCGTGGCGGTCAACTCTAACCAGAGAGGATTGCCTTGATAAGTATTAATCAAAGTTTCCCAACAATCTTCATCTGATAAATTATGCTGTCTGAGAATTTGTTTAGCGGCGACGCCTAAGCTACCCAATACGAAGGAATGCACATAATTATTTACTCTTTCCAGTGAGGCGACTTCTCTAGATTTTTCCCAACTTATTAATAGTATGCAACTTTGATGACAAACTTCGGCTATTTGTTTAAAAAATAATTGATAATCTTCATATCCAGATTTATATTGACCAGCGAGTTGTGCGCTGCTGAAAAGCATCTGTAGGTCATCGAGGACAATCAAACAGCGATACTTGCGTAGGTAGTTGATGAGTTGGGAAAGTTGCGTTTCGATCGCCTGCGGTATTTCTCCTTGCTGGGAGAAGATTTGCAGCAGATTGGTGAGGATTGCATCTGGCGTTGGCGAAAAGCGGAGACTGCGGTAGATAAGATAATCAAAATGGGTTTTGATTTGTTCTATGAGTTGCAGTGCGAGGGAAGTTTTGCCAATTCCGCCGATACCCACAAGTGCGATGAGGCGCAAGCGATCGCGCACAATCCAGTTTTCCAGGGTGGCGAGTTCGTGGGTGCGATCGTAGAAGCTGAAGATTTCCGGTGCGTCGCCTAAGTCGATGTGCGATCGGGTTGGGGTTTGTTGCGGTTGTGGTGTGACTTGTGGAAGTTGGGAATTTTTTGAACAAATATTGAAGTTATTAACTGTTGCATTATCGCTAGCTATAGTTTGTGAAAAATTATAAAACCTTGCTCTCTCCAATATAGATTTAACATTCGTTTTTGTAACATCTTCTTTTAATACATCTGAAAATATTTTCCACAGATCAGAAGCAACACTCCTAACGTAACCTTCACTACAGTTACGGTCTTGTGCAATTTTGGCATATTTCTGACCTTGGAACGTTTCCCTTAAGATAGCCTGTTGCAGGTCGTCCAAGTGTTTTCCTGTCTTGGCAAAGACTAGATCGTCGGCAAACCTTAAGATTTCCTTAAGCTCCATAGGTAGTGTATCTGCTGGTTTTGGTGTATTTTATCTGACTTTTTATGACATTATCTCACAATTTAGATGACAAAATTCGACTTTTCCTGATGCAGTTAGCCAAATTACTGCACAATAACAGCGAGCTTACGATCTTTAAGAATGGCAGCAAACTTGTACAGGCAAGGAAGAGGATAACCCAGATGACCCACACGCTAGCGTAGACCTGGTTCGTTTAAGTAACGAAACCTAACCTTTGCAAATAGTTTTTAAGTTAATTAAGAAAAATTGACAGGACGTGACAATGGCTGAAAATAAACAAATCTTGCCCGGTGATAGATATACTGAAATTCTGGAAGGTGGAACAATAAAGCTGACAGCCAAGACAGTTCAGTTTGGTTCTAATGTTTTTCAATTCCATAACGTCACAGGTTTTGGCATAGCCAAAGTTGAGACAATTAAAATCCCACTGGGAGCGCTTTTAATTTTGTTTATTATAGGATTGTTTCTCGGCAGTATTCCAGATATTAGCTTAGTAGGCGGATTAATGATTTTAGCAGCGGTTGGTGGAGTTACATACAACTTTAATCAGCCACAACGATATGGGCTAGGACTATATCTGAATTCAGGACACATGAAAGTATTTGTGACTACAGATGTAAGAGGTTTAAAAATCGTAGTTGAAGACTTGTGTAACTATATGGAAAATAATAAATTAGGTGGTTACATAGTGAATATAGTTGGAGGTAACGTTACTGGTAATTACATTGGAGGAGATGCTTCTGGCACTACTTCAAGTTATCGTTAAACAACAAAACAAAGCAAACTAGGAGGAAGTTATGGACGATAAATCAATCAAGAACAGTATCGGAGGAGACTTTAAAGGTAATTTCACAGGTGGTGATGCTAAAAATACTACTTACGAATATATTGAAAAAGAATCTGCATCACCAAAAGAGGATAAGGCGGAAATCGAAGATTTGATTTCCAAACTTAAAGAGGGTATTGAGGAACAGTCAAACTTGACTAAAGACCAAAAAGAGAAAGTGTTAGCACAAGTAAAACTAATTGAAGATGCTGTTAACAATCCCGATGGAGGAGAAAAAAAGAAACAGGCTCAAGAGGCGAATTCTGCTCTCAAAACAATGTTTTCCGTGTTACCAGTAGCTGCTAAGTTTGTAGAAGAGTTCAATAAAGTATCGGATTTTATTATTAAATTGTTTGGATTGGGAGCAGGATAAAGCAGCATCTTGGTATGCAGTTTTTGTAACATAACAACAGAGATTCGCTTCTTCTTTTACCCAAAATGGTAGCGTGCGCGTGGCGTGTATCACGCCTATTTATTCTTCTTAATCGCTCGCTACCATTTTACCAGGATTGTGTGTTCAGATTTAATTTAACGAGGGCAACCACTCAACGTCAAGTAATTGGTCAAGCGAGTAAGGACACTCTGGGGGGAAAGTGACGGAATTTTGAGTTTTAATTTTCACAAACCCTAACGCATCTTTATAGATAGAGTTCAATTCCGACTCCAAATAATTACGGAGATTCGTAGTAATCCTTCGTCTCAACTGAATTCTGAAATTATAGATTTCTTCTTGCCAGTGAACAGCATTATACTCCGATTCACTCCTCCAATATTGCAATAATAATAAATGACGGATAACCTGTTCTAAAAGGCTGGCTACAGCATTTTTCTTTTCCTTGCCCAAATCCTCTAACTCCTCAATTAAGTTATCTAAATCTAGGTCTTCAAATTGCTGCTTTTTTAACAATTTTACTGTTTCTTCTAGCCATTGATAGTCATCAACTTCGTAGAGATTTTTTAAATCGGTGAGACTCATAATAACTACCCCTATTTGACTGCATAACTTTTAACTCACTTTTCTTTGAAGCTTGTGCTGCAAAAATTCAGCAAAATCTCGCACTTCTGCCAATAAATCGGCGGGTAAAGCATCAAGAACTTCTAAAACTTGCCCTCTAATTATTTCTCGCTCTAATTGAATATCCGCTCTTGCCAAAGTTAATAAAGCTAGTGTTTCTCCCGTGTCGCTGACAAACTCTATCTCAAACGCCTGTTCATCATCATAACAATGAACGATCGCTCCCTTAGCGCCCTTTTTCAATCCGTGTTCTTCAAGATCGCGAGTTAAAGTAATTACATCTAGCTCTTTAAGCATATTACGATCGCTCCTTATTTTCTAAAAATGGTCGAGCGGTAACAAATCGAGGGTTTTCTTGACCTGCATCAATAATCCATACTGTGAGGATACTAACCGCTTTACCGCTTGGTGTATTAATTGTCCCTACTATTACATACTTAGTGCCATGTGTTGTAGCAATTGTTTCACTAATCTCCTGAAAACGAGCGATTTTTAATAACTCCTGCTCTAAAATATCGACATTATCCTCATTAAAACCGAGTTCGCGAAAAAACTTAGCTTTTGATTTTCCGACAGAGTGAGTTTCTGAAAGCAAATACCCCGCCAGCTTTGCAGGCTGAATAAAAGCATTTTCGGGATTCGGCAATGGCAATTTATACGGTTCCTTTTACTAAACAGTAAAAATTCGCTCTTTTCCAGACGATAAACTTTTACTATTAATTATAGCAAGAACATTCGCAGAATGTAACCAATATGCGATCGCAGTGGCACGCCAGCTTTCGCCCAAGCGCCAAAGGACGCAAAGGTCAACGCAAAGTAACGCAAAGTTTTTCTTTTCCTCTGCGTACCTCTGCGCTAACCTTTGCGTACCTCTGCGTTGAAAAAACAATCCTCAATCTCAACGAGTAACTAACTTCTTAATATCCCCAAAAGCGCGATAAAAACCACCGCGAGATGATGCCCGCACCTCTTCCACCAAATAACGCGCACCTTCTTCGCGAATGTCTTTAGGAAATTGCACTTTCCAGTTGGAATTGTAACCGGGAGAAACGACGCGAATTCTTAAGTTACTTCCTTCTTTGAAACACTCGACAATTACTCCTTGAGTTGTGTTTGAAGTAGTTTCCAAAGTGTTGGAAGGAACGGCGGCGGCAATTGCTGCTGGTGCTTTAATATTAATTGTTTGAGGAAGTGTACCCGCTTGTGCGGCATTAATTGCAGATTCGCTGGCGTCGATACAAGCAAGCGAACCGTCTGTGGTGACGATGTAAAGGCGATCGTCTAAAAATTGCATGGAGAAGGCGGAACCGCATCCGGTGGCTAGTTTCCAGAGTCGATCGCCTTTTTCGTTAAAGCAATAAATCGACGAACAATTATCCCCTGCAAATACATATTTCCCATCTTCTGCTGTCGCGCAAGAATACACTGCTGCATCGCACTGATAAATTGTTTTAGCTTCGCCTTTCTTAGTAAAAGAACAAACTAAATTTTGGCTGGTACTGGCATAAACCATTGCTTCTTCTTGCCAACCAAACAATACATCTCCGCGTGTTTTTTGATGCCAAATTTTCTTGCCATCTTCCCAATCGTACATGGTGACGCCTTCACTGTGTCCGTGATAGACGCCAATTTCATCGCAACGTACCATCCAACCGTACTTACCGCTACTTTTTTTCGTCCACTGGGATTCATCTTCGTGATTGATAGTTGTAATGTTCCCTTCTAGATCGGAAACTCCCAGAATTGCATCTTTAATATCGAGCCAGAAAATATCCACATTTTCCGCAATTTCATAGGCGACGCGGGGTATTTTTCCCGTCAAATCGTAGACTTTGCCATCATCGCATCCCGCATAAAGCCAACCTTCATCGGCGACGATACATTTCACACCGTCAGGTAATCGCAATTGATTGATTACTTGACCTGTATTGTTGAGGGCAAATATTTGACCTGCTTGATTGCCAACCCAACAGCGATTTTTTTCAATAAATATACCAAAAGCGGCAGAACCGGAGGCGAATTTCCACAGCACGGGAGATGGGGAAGCGGTGGATCGATCGCTCTTGATTTCCCGTCGAGTCACAGCACGTTTTTGGCGCACACCCATGACTGCTTGTTCGTAACCTTTCTTCAGTTTTTCGTTAATCTTTTTCGTCGCTTCCGCTTTCGCTTTTTCCGCTGTCGGGTAGGATTTTACTTGAGTCTGACCTTTGTCGCCAATCCGACCGTAGCGAATGGAAACTTCCGTACCGTTGATAATTACTTCGTAAAATTTATGGGAAACGCCATCGGATTCGGATAATTCTAAATAGGTTTTTTCCTCAGCCATTTTTTTCTCCCGTTTTCTCTTGCTTAATATTAATTTACCTCTCAAGAGGGATTGTGCATTAAAAGGTTGAGATTTGTAACTAAATCGGTTATGATGGGAATATGTGCGATGGGAATAGCTCGGCACAGCAGCAATTCCCTCACTCAACCAATTTTAGCGAGCTTAACTATTAAGTTTTATTACCGGAGCGAGACTCGATTGGTGAAATTTGTATCCCCTTTGCGTCAAACTTGAAAAAGACGCCCGATCGTTCTACTTTTGGGCAAACCTGAAGTCTTGGTGCGAGAGATGAACACGCTATTAACACTTTTTGGCAAAGAACGCAGCGAACTACAGAAAGAAATCGATCGCGCAACCAGCGTCGAGCAAGTTGTTAAGCTGGTTCATAGCCGACTCGATACTCTTCAAAAGAGTTACATTGGCGAGCTGAATGTAAATCAGGTACGTCTGGCTTCGTTTTTCTTGGATACATTGCGACAATCTGTCGCCACTCTCACCGCCGCTAACGAAACTCAACTTGCTCTCCCAGAGCCCGATCGCATTGTAAACCAAGGCGGACGACTTTCTCCCAACAGATTAATCCTCAAAGCGGTACAGGGACTGATTTCCATCGCTATTTTGGGTTCCCTAGTTTCCCTGACGAGAACATCTCCAGGCGCTTGGATGGCGATTTTGTTGGTGGGAGTGCTGCTGGGGGTGGAAGTTGTACTCCAACTCGATAAAGATAAAAATAAAGATAGTGCGGAACTTCCCCAACTTCCGGAAGCACCCCAACCAATTGTGCGAGTTGATAGTCAAGTGCTTCTAGACAACATTGCCGATGCTTTGAATACGATAGATTTAGCAGTAGGTCGCTCTCAAGACGCCAAAAAACCTCTCGATGACCTTGGTATAGAAGAGTTACCAGAACTATTGAATCTGATTCAAAGATTGATGGGCGCGTCATATTTGGAAAGACCGCAAATGACGCTAGAATTAGCAAGGCTGCTGCCACAAAGTTTGATGGAACAGGGAATTCGCGTGCAAATCTACCGACCGGAGGATGCACAAAACGGACGAGAGTATTTTGACTTTGAACCAAGTATCGATCGCACCACCAAAGATTACATTACCATAACTCCGGCTTTGTTGAAGGGCGATCGCTTGCTCAGAAGAGGTAGAGTAATTGAGCCGGCTTTCTCTCAGGCTAGAGATTCATAGGTTTTGAAGATTTTTTACCGCAGATATATGCAGATGAACGCAGATGAACGCAGATGAAGATACAGGTGTTACGCAGCTGGCAGATTGATAGGTAGGTTGTTGCGCTTCAGCGCTAAAGCGCAATAACGTACCTTAAAATTGAACTCTTCTTTTGTGACGGTTGCGTAAGTTATCGCAGAAATGGCATAAGGTATCATTTAACAGTAGAAGTATGGAAATTTTAGAGACGATCGGTTTCGATTTGGGACATGGCGAAACAGCCGTAGCTAAAGCAATAGTGGAGAGCATTGAGCCTCCAGAAATGCTTGAGGTTAATAATAAGAAAATCCAAGTAACGGCACTTGGTTGGCATCCGGATTTAGGTTATCTTGTCGGAGAACAAGCCTTAATTCAAGCAGGCGTTACTCAACTCAAAATCACTTTCAAGCAAAAACCAAACAACGATCCAACTTATCGGGAGACAATTCGCACTTTTTTGGAAACCTACTTCCGCCTTTTAAAAGATAACAAGCAAATCAAAGGTGGAGATAGCGACTACTTTTATGTTGGCTGTCCTTCGGGATGGTCGTTGAGCGATCGCGAAGAATATCAAAAGCTACTCAAAGAAGCTGGAATTCCTTTGCTGAGTGTTGTTCCGGAATCGCGAGCCGCTTTTATGCAAGCCAAAGAAGCCGGCAAGCTTGAGTACGACAAACTCAAATCTTCCGTGCTAATTGTCGATATCGGTTCTTCGACTACCGACTTTACCCTAGTTAAGAGCTTACACGAAATTCCGATCGATTTCGGCAGTAATTCGCTGGGAGCATCGCTAATTGATAAGGCAATTTTCGCTCGCACTCTTGCGAAACACGAGCAAAAAGATTTACTCGCAAGAGTGTTTGCCGAATATCCCCATCACCAAGCTCGTTGCGAACTTGCTTGTCGCAAAGCGAAAGAAGATTATTTTTCTAACGAGCAGCTATTCAGCAACCCGCAATCCTTTGCTCGCGGTTTTGAATCCATCAACGAACAAATTTACTTTATCCCCCAAGTTAACAAGTTAATTATGGAGGAAATATTGAATCAACCTTTGTCGGAACTGGGAAATAAAAGTTGGATGCAATGTTTTCGCGAATCGGTGATTGATGCCAAGCAAAAGCTCGATCGTCAAGGCATTGTACCGAAAATTGTGTTGATGACTGGCGGTGCATCTCGGATGAAATTCACCCGTCAAATTTGCGAAGAAATCTTTCCGGAACCCGACACGCAAGTTCGTCCAGATCCGGAACCGGAACGCTGCATTGCTTTGGGTTTAGCGCGAGTGGGACGATGGGATTTGCGTGCTGCTGCTTTCAAGCAAGAGTTGCACAAACTACTCGATTCCGACAAGATCAAAGATATCATCAAAAAACATATCCCAGAGTTAGTCGAGTTGTTGACAAAACCGCTGTCATTTGGTTTAATAGAAAATGCGATTAAACCGGGTTTGAGAGACTGGCAAAGTAACAAAGTCAGAACTTTGGCAGACCTGGAAACGGCGATGAAGAAGCGAGCCGAACAGTGGCTGAAAAGCGATCGCGCCAAACTTCTGATCGACAATCAATGTGTGAGTTGGTTTAACAGCAAAATTCAACCCGATTTAGCCTTGGAAACCGACCCCATTTGTCGCCAGTTCCAAATACCGAGAAGCAGCTTAAGGTTTGAGGAAGGTATCGACCCCGATGTGGTGAACCCCGATCTGTCGATCGGCGATGCGATTCTATCAGAAACTGTAGCGTTTATCGTCAATGTTGTGATTGGTGGCGGGACTCTCGCGAGTATCTTCCTTCTGATCGTAACCGGACATTTTACCTGGCCGATCGCACTCGTCTATGGTGCCTCGGCTATCGCCGCTGGAATGGAACTCAACAGGAAGGGAGTAAAGGACGCAATCAAGACAAATATGGATATTCCCAGTTGGCTGCGTTCTAGTTTTTTGAACGATAGCAAAATCGAGAATATCTGCGAAAAAATCAATCCGGACTTGGAAATGACCCTGAGAGAACAACTGACAGCAAATCAAGCTGCTTTTGACGAATTGATCGTCAAAGTCGGGCAAAGTCTCCAAAAAGCTTTGAACGCCAAAGCGGAAGAGGCCATCATTTTGATTCAGTAGACGCGATTAGCTCCCTTAAATCGCGCGAGCGTTAACTCACCTACTTGCTCAAAACAACCTTTTCTTCGCCTTTGCACTCCCTGTCTGACACCTGGGAATCCATCAGCGATACAAGACGAGAAAACCAATAGGTAATTTCCGGATCGCAATAGGTTGTCAGACGGGCGATTTCCCTAGCAAGATTGTAAGCTTCTTCTGCCTTGGCCCTATCCTTGAGTCCGGCGCGATCGAGTAACGCTGTTTTCAAATCCCCCGGATAACTAGGCAATCTCTCCCCTTGTTTAACTCGCATTCGCTCAACAATGGGACTCCAGTCAATTTGGCCGACTATAAAACTCGAACTCATAATTTCCTCACAATATCTTACCTTTAATTACAACCTAGACTCTTTAGACCCATATATGCAAATATTTTTTCTTCTGCTTTTCATAAATAAAATCTATTAAATTTACGTAAAAATCTGTATTGAGGTAGTTGTCTGCTTTCACAAGATATATGAAGTAGCACGACTCTTGCAGAATGCGATCGCCATCTCATAAATTTAACTATTAGTCTAAATCGTAGAATTGTAGGTTGGGTTGAGCGATAGCGAAACCCAACAAAGTGTTGGGTTTCCTGGCGTCAACCCAACCTACGAAAACTAAATCGTAGGGTGGGTTAGGCACGGGCGACATTTCAGCTTTTTCAACCGATAATTAAATTCCCGTGCCGTAACCCACCGAGCGCACTTAAATGTAACTTAAGCAAACATTTTTTACTAAATATAATCAGCCTCTAGGCTCTTATCCAACCAGTTATCGTACCAATCATAAAAACTTAAAGGTGGCTCGCTTAAAGCTGGCTCTAACTCTTCGTCCTCAACCATTTCGGAATGATAAAAGGACCCAATTTGCAAAGAACAAGGATAAATACCACCATCACTACCACAGTCATTTATCCAGATTGTTCCTCGCTGGTCTCCTGTAATTACTAAGCGGCTATGTATGTCGCAACCATAATTTGCTACATACATTGTTCCCTGCGTGAGCTTATCTTCATTGATATCCACAAACTCGTAACCAGGGTTGAGCAAACCTGGGTAATTCCACGCCTTCATGAGAAGAAATGGTTGCGAGAGGTAGTAATCATTTTCTGCTGTTGACATTTCCTTATCTACTTCTAACTTCCGCAAACCATCACCGGGGCCGGCACCCCCATTGCCAACTTCTAATAGAAAATTTCGATAGTCATCTGGAAGTGTAATCCTGTTTTTTGCCTCAAAAGCTTGAATTTCTGCTTCGCTCAAGCAAGGATTGAGTTGATATTTGTGTAACTCGGAACCAAAATTTTTAAAATTTTTATCCTTTGTTGCTAACTGAGTTAACTTATTCTTCAATCGATCGAACTTATTCATAAGAATCCATTTAGGTGGCGTAGCTCAAACACGCCTTAATATCTTTTTGCGTCACTCCTGGATAATTCCGCAAAATATCCGCTTCCGACCATCCCTGAGCCAGAAGCTCAATTATAAACTCTACCGCTAAGCGAGTACCTTTGATAACTGGTTTTCCTACTAAAATTTCAGGGTCGATAACAATTCGCTCTTGCCAACTCATCAGGTTTCTCCTTTCCCCAGTTATCAACATTATCAAAAAATAAGGTGGGCATTGCCCACCCTACTTTTTAGCTTTTTAGCGTTTCACCAACTTCTTCGCCATCTTCCGCAGACGAATTGACTTCGGCGTTACCTCTACCAATTCATCCGAGCCGATGTATTCCAAAGCACGCTCCAAACTCATATCTACGGGTGCTTGTAACTGCACCAACTCTTCACCGCTGGAGGCGCGGTGGTTAGTCAGCTGCTTGGTTTTGCAGATGTTGAGTTCCAAGTCTTGAGGTCGGTTGTTTTCCCCGACAATCATACCCTTGTAAACTTTCGTACCTGGGGTAATGAAGAAGACGCCGCGATCTTCCGCGTTCTTCATCGCGTAGAAAGTGGAAACGCCTTCCTCAAAAGCAATCAAGACACCGTTGCGGCGCAGTTCCACATCACCGCTGAGGGGTCGGTAGTCGAGGAAGCTGTGATTCATGATACCTTCGCCGCGAGTCATACGCATGATTTCACCTCGGAAACCGATCAAACCGCGTGCGGGGATGACAAACTCTAGCTGGGTGCGTCCGTTACCGCCAACCTGCATATCTTGCATTTCGCCACGGCGCTGACCTAAGCGTTCGATACAGCTACCGACGCTTTCTTCGGGAACGTCCAACACGAGATACTCGAAGGGTTCGCAGGGTTGACCGTTGACTTCGCGATAGATAACTTGCGGTTGGGATACTTGGAATTCGTAACCTTCGCGGCGCATGGTTTCGATGAGGATACCCAGGTGCAATTCGCCGCGACCGGAAACGAGGAATTTGTCGGGGGAGTCGGTTTCTTCGACGCGGAGGGCGACGTTGGTTTCCAATTCTCGCATGAGTCGATCGCGCAATTGCCGGGAAGTAACAAATTGTCCTTCCTGTCCGCAGAACGGCGAATCGTTCACCGAGAACGTCATCTGCAAGGTAGGTTCGTCTACTTTAATCAGCGGTAAAGCTTGCGGTTCGTCGGGACAGGTAATCGTTTCCCCAATATTGGCATCCGCGAAACCTGCTACGGCGACGATGTTTCCGGCGGAAGCTTCTGCCATTTCAATGCGCTTCAAGCCTTCAAATCCCATCAATTTGGTGATTTTGGCTTTCACAATTGCACCGGTTTCCGTTACTAAAGCCGCTTGCTGACCCGCTTTGATCGTACCGTTGTGGATGCGACCGATGACTATCCGACCCAGATAGTCGGAATAGTCTAAAGTTGTCACTTGCAGTTGCAGCGACTTGTTCGGGTCTCCGACCGGTGGCGGTACGTGGTGCAAAATAGCATCAAACAAAGGCTGCATATCTTTGCCTTCGTCTTTGAGGTCTTCTTTGGCGTATCCACCCAAACCGGAGGCAAATAGATAGGGAAAATCGCATTGGTCGTCATCTGCACCTAATTCTAGGAACAGGTCTAATACTTTGTCGATCGCTTTATGCGGTTCTGCTTGCGGGCGATCGATCTTATTCACCACTACAATAGGACGCAATCCCTTTTCCAGGGCTTTTTTCAGTACGAAGCGGGTTTGGGGCATTGGGCCTTCGTTGGCATCTACAATCAGCAGACAGCCATCCACCATACCCAACACCCGTTCGACTTCACCGCCAAAGTCAGCGTGTCCGGGGGTATCAACTATATTGATCAGCGTGTCTTTATATTTAACGGCTGTGTTCTTTGCCAGAATAGTAATGCCGCGCTCCCGCTCGATCGCGTTGGAGTCCATGACGCAATCAGGTACTTCTTCCCCTTCGCGGAAGATGCCGGATTGTTTGAGCAGAGCATCAACTAGAGTGGTTTTGCCGTGGTCTACGTGGGCAATAATGGCAACGTTGCGAATCGGGAGCGTCATAGCAGCCTTTGAGAACAGGGAGTTAGCGAAAACAGTAATAAATCTTTAACAATCTTAGCTTATTTACAGACGTAAGCGCTCGTGTGGCTAGGTATGAGAAAATATACTCATTGTCAAAAGCCATCGGATAGATATTTGACTACCTATCCGTAAATTACCAACATGACTCTTAAGATATTTGATGCCGCTTTTTACCAAGCTGTACATTCTGACTTGCCAGCGGCAGGTTTGACTACCGAGACTCAACTGTTTGAACACTTACAGAAGTTTGGTCTGAACGAGGGACGCCAATTTTTACCGTTGGTAGACCTAAACTTCTATCGCGAGAACAACAGCGATTTAGCTTCTTTTAGCAACGAGCAATTATTCGAGCATCTGCAAACACACGGAATTGCTGAGGGACGGATATTTTCTCGGTTGGTAAACTTAAACTTCTATCGGGAGAACAACAGCGATTTAGCTTCTTTGAACAACGAGCAATTATTCGAGCATCTGCAAACTCGCGGACTGGCGGAGGGACGCCGCTTCTCTGAGGTTGTCGATCTGGACTTCTATCTAGAGAATAACGCAGATGTAAATCAAACTTACGGTGGCGATCGCTCTATTGCCCTATCCCACTTAAACGTTTTGGGCTTGACGGAAAGACGCCAATTTTCACCTACTTTCCAGTTCGATCCGGCATTCAACAACTTTGTTTCTGCCGATGCCACCAATGTAGTTATTGATTGGAATCAAACCCTGCTGAATGCGATGCGGGTAGAGAGAACGTCAGGCGGGATGGCAACTCGGAATATGGCAATGGTACATACAGCAATTTACGATGCTGTTAATGCTATTGCAAAGACTTACACTCCCTACCGAGTAGAAGCACAAGCACCTGCTTTTGCTTCCCCTGAAGCAGCGGCAGCTGCGGCGGCACATCGCGTTTTAGTCAATGCCTACCCCCAACAAAAAGCTAGCTTGGATGCGGCATTGGCGTCATCTCTGGCGCAAGTTCCCGACGGTAAATCGGAAAGTGATGGCGTTGCCTTGGGCCAATTTGTAGCCGATCGCATTATCGAGTGGCGGAGTACGGATGGTTCAAACATCCAAGTTCCTTACACGCCACAACCCAATCCCGGTAGCTGGGTACCGACTCCCCCCAGCTTTGCACCCGCAACAACACCTCAATGGGCGGATGTTACGCCTTTTGGGATGAGAAGTACATCTCAGTTCCGCGTGACTGGGCCAAAGCCTTTGAGTAGCACCGAATACGCAGCCGAGTTCAATTTAGTTAAAGAATTGGGCAGCAAAAATAGCGCTACTCGCACTGCCGAACAAACAGAAATTGCCAGATTTTGGGCGGGCAGTCCGAATGCTTTTACCCCACCCACTTTCTGGAATCAAATCGCACAAGAAATGTCTTTAAGGCATGGCAATACTCTCCTGGAAGATGCCCGTATGTTCGCTTTGTTGAATATTGCATTGGCTGACACTTCCATTGCCAGTTGGGATACCAAGTATGCCTATAATTCTTGGCGACCGATTACAGCCATTCGACAAGCTGACACCGATAATAATCCGCTGACAGAAACCGATCCGAACTGGGAACCTCTGTTGGGTACTCCGGCGTTTCCCGGTTACGTATCGGGACACAGTGCCCAAAGTGGCGCGGCAGAGATAGTTTTGAGTTCTATCTTCGGTAACGATGTCAGTTTTACTGCCAATGCGCTAGATAATCCCAACATTTCGCGATCGTATGATAGTTTTTCGCAAGCAGCAGAGGAAACCTCGATCAGCCGTCTTTATGCGGGAGTTCATTTCTCATCTGATAATACAGATGGGCTGCTGTTGGGGAGGTCTGTCGCCAATTACATTGTTGAGAACTTGTTGTTGAATAACGATATGACAATTATGTAGAGCTACGTTGAGGGAGTTTGCCAGCTGTATTGCTGTGTTAGCTCCTCATAAATGCTTTGCAATAACTGCACAGATGCTAAATTGAAACCAAAGTTGATTTGGCTCGCCAATTCTCCCCATTTGTGCAGTTGTGTCAAAGAACCAGCTTGCTGAAATTTTTGGGTGTAAAATTCCACCCAAAATTGAGGCGCTGCATATGTCCCGATCTTCCGCCAACGCTTGCGCCAAGCGAGAAAGTCCTTGGTGGTGGGTGGTTCGACTTCTACGATCGGCGGCAAGTCGGCGTAGCTGACAAATCTGCTGATGCCTTCTCCCACTACCAGGATAACGTGCGCCCAACAGCGGATTTGTGTAAGCTGTTCCGGATGCACTCCCAGAAGCTGGGCTATTGCTTCTGCGGTAACAAAACGAGTTTGTGGATGAACTACTGTTGATTCTTGCTGAATTGTTGCTACCATATAAATGACTTCCCCTTTTGGGGTTTTGTTTTTGACTAGCGTTCGCCCTTCAGATTGCTACCTGGGAGGGCGATTGCTTTTAATTATCATAAAATTGTAGTTGAATATTCAGCTGCTGTCAAGTATGGGATTGGTCAAACTGCGAATTAGAGAGTTTGCTGCGAAAGAGGGTTGGTCGCTCAAGGAAGTATCCGATCGCGCGGGAGTCCCCTACAGCACAATAAAAACTTATGCCTTGTCTGATGGAATGGCAATGGCTGATGTGACTGCCTTATTTAAGTTAGCGCGGGCATTTAATATTTTGGTTGAAGATTTGGTGGAGATAGTCAAGGAATAGTCATTCGATTTTGGATTTTGGATTTTGGATTTTGGATTTTGGATTGACCCCACGGATAAATGCGGGGGCTTGTATCCATTTTCGATCTCGGTCAGAGTCGCTTCTGATACTGTAACTGCTGAGGATGTTTTGTTTGAGTTGTACCCCGATGTTCAATAATATTCAGTTAAAAATATCGGGATGTCATGAATCAATACGATTATGTTGTAATTGGTGCAGGCTCGGCAGGCTGTGTAGTTGCCAATCGCCTCACAGAAGATGGTGAAACGACGGTATTATTGCTAGAAGCGGGGAATCCACCCACAAAACCGGAGATCCAAGTTCCGGTATTTTGGCCAAAACTACTGGGAACAGAAGTAGATTGGGCTTATTGGACAGAAGAAGAACCGTATCTGAACAAACGCAAAGTGTTTTGTGCGCGAGGGAAGGTTTTGGGTGGCTGTAGTTCGATCAATGCCACCATCTATATTAGAGGTAACCGTCACGATTTCGATTCCTGGCAAGCATTGGGCAATCCAGGCTGGAGTTACGAAGATGTGTTGCCCTACTTCCTGAAATCGCAAAATCAACAGCGCGGCGCATCGCCATTTCACGCCGTTGGCGGTTTGTTGAACGTTAGCGATATCATCGATCCGAATGAGATCTCGCACCGATTTGTAGAAGTTGCGGCGACAATGGGGTACGATCGCAATCCTGATTTCAATGGCGCACAACAGGAAGGCGCGGGATTGTATCAATTGACCGTTAAAGATGGTCAACGCCACAGTACAGCAGCAGCATTTCTGATCCCGTTTCTCGATCGCTCTAATCTAACAGTTCAAACAGGCGCTTTAGTAACACAGTTACTGTTTGAGGGAACGCGCACCGTTGGCGTAGAATACCTGCATGAAGGCACGCTGCATCAAGTTCGAGTCAGCAAAGAAGCGATCCTTTCGGCAGGAGCGTTTGATTCCCCCAAACTGCTGATGCTCTCTGGAATTGGGAATGCAGAAAAATTGCGATCGCTAGACATTCCCGTCCTCGTCAATCTGCCAGGAGTCGGTCAGAATCTTCAAGATCACATTTGTGTCACAGTAGCATATCGCGCCACTAAAAATCTGCAACCAGCCCTCACCAGCAATATCGCAGAAGCCGGATTATTTCTGCACACCGAGAGCAATTTAGATGCTGTCCCCGATTTGCAGTTGTTCTTTAGTCCCGTTTTATGGGTGCCTTCCGGCTATCCCCAAGACGGGCCAGGATTCGCCGGGACAGCCTGCCTGACCCATTCCCAAAGTCGCGGCAATGTCACCTTGCGTTCTGCTGACCCCAAAGACTCACCCGCGATTCGGATGAACTATCTGCAAAGTGAATCAGATGTGCAAAAGCTGGTGACAGGGATAAAAATTATCCGTCAGTTGTTGGACTCACAAGGATTTGATGAGTTTCGCGGCGAGGAAGTTGCTCCTGGCGCAGATGTATCCAGCGACGAAGCACTGCAAACTTACATCCGGGAAGTTGCCACTACTATTTGGCACCCTGTCGGCACCTGCAAGATGGGAACTGATCCCGATGCGGTGGTAGACTCGGAACTGCGGGTACATGGCGTTGAGGGATTGCGTGTTGTTGATGCCTCAATTATGCCTACCATTACTACCGGAAACACGAACGCACCCACAATTATGATTGGTGAAAAAGCAGCCGATTTGATTAAATCCGCAGGTCGTGTTTGACAGCTTTGATTATCGCCCTTATTCAAAGGGAAGAGTGGGGGAGTGGAGGAATTAATATTTTCCCTTTTTCTTCTTCTCTCTTCCCTCTTCCCGACGCCCTAACCCCTAACCCCTAGCCCCGACGCCCTAGCCCTAATATTGAACTCGATAAATGCGGTTATTGGCATCATCAGTAACGAGCATACTACCATCGGGTAAAGTTTGCAAACCCGTAGGTCTTCCCCAAGTCGTCGGTACAGCGGGATCTAATAGAAAACCGTTGAGAAAATCTTGATAGTAACCTAGAGGATTACCATTGGCGTCGAAAGGCGCGAACACAACTTTGTAACCGGTACCGCGATCGCGATTCCAAGAACCGTGCAAGGCGACAAACGCTCCGTTACGATATTCTTGGGGGAAAGTTTGACCGTTGTAAAATTCCAATCCCAAAGGTGCAGAATGTGCTTGGAACAAAACATCGGGTGTTGTAGTACTTGCCGCTAATTCGGGATTTTCGCTTTGGCCGTTAACTGTGCGGCGCGGATCGAATAGATTGGGTGATAGATAAGTATAAGGCCAACCGTAAAATTCACCTGCATTCAAACTGGTGAGGTAATCTGGAACTAAGTCGTCACCTAAACCATCGCGTTCGTTCACCACAGTGTAAAGTTGGCCGTTTGTCGGGTTAAATTCGAGTCCGACTGGATTTCGCAAACCGAAAGCAAATGTTTGCTGGTTAGAACCATCAAGATTCATCACCTGTACGGAGGCGCGTGGCAAAGGTTCTACATTAACATTAGAAGCAGATCCGATCGCTACATACAATTTCTGTCCATCTGGAGAAAGCGCGAGGTTGCGCGTGGAGTGTCCGCCAGTCGGTAAGTCAGCGATTTTCTCGCCTGTTCCGATTAATTGCAACTGACCGTTACTGTAGGGAAAGCGCACCACGGCATTAGTATTGCCAAGATAGAAGTAATTGTCGACAAAAACCATCCCAAATGGTTGATTTAATCCGTTTGACTGACTGGCAAAAGTGGTGCGAACATCGGCGACGCCATCTGCGTTGCTATCCCGTAACAAACTAATCCGATTTTGGGATGTTTCCGCTACCAAAACATCGCCGGTGGGAGTAACAGCTAACCAACGCGGACTTGCCAAACCAGCGGCAAATACGTTTACTTCAAAACCCGCCGGTACTTGCAGTGAGGGATTATCTGGAATTGGCACTGTTTGGGAAAATTTGGTGGCGCTTTCGGTTTGGAAAGGCGGCGGTAATGAGTCGAGGGTAACATTTATCGGTGTCGATGAAATCGGTGCGGCGGTGACGATGCTGTTGTTAAAAGGAATGCTAGATAAAAGGTTGTTGACATTGTTGGCTTCTGCTGCTAATAAGCTATCTACTGAAACAATGCGATCGCTTCCGATTTGATTCGGCAATACTCCCTCAACCCAACCCAAAATTGTACCGTCAGATTTCACTCTAATTATAGTATCAGAACTTCCAGCAGCGAGAGAACCTATTTCCAGAGAAATGTCTGCCGCCGTTAAACCACCCGTCAAACCAATGCGATTGAAACCGTTATTAAATTCGCGGATAATATCTGCTAAAGCTGGATCGTTTACGGCGGTATCGGTTCGCAGTACAACTGTGTCTTGACCTTCTCCACCGATTAAAGTATCTTTGCCAAAATCTCCCACTAAAATATCATTTCCTTCCAGACCGTTGAGAAGGTCATCGCCTTTACCGCCAAATAAAATATCGTTGCCTTTGTCGCCGGAAATTTGGTCGTTTCCCTGATTGCCGTAAAGATAATCGTCCTCGCTACCGCCGAAAAGAATATCCGCATCGTTATCGCCAAATAAGATATCTTTCCCCTGATTTCCGTAGAGGTAGTCGTTGCCTTTGCCACCATACACCGCATCCGTACCTTCGCCGCCAGATACGGTATCGTTACCTTGATTGCCGTTAATCATTTCTGGCGCAGAGTCACCGCCAATATAATCATTTCCTTCTAATCCGCGCAGTCCGAACGGCAATCCACCCAGCAATCCCGCCGTTACTTGAAAATTATCGGCATTGGCAGTTAAGTCATAAAAGCCATCTAAATTTGGGCCTGACATAGCTGTTTCCTACCTGCAACCAATACTTACAATCTTACGCATCTAAGCAATAAATCTATCTGCTTTCATCTGCGCTTATAAATATTCTAAAATCTATCTCCAGATAGAAGTTAAAGTGAAGAACTTTTCAAACTTGCCAAAATTAAATTAATTGCGTGCTGAGTATATGGCTCGATCGCATTCTCATGCTCAGTCTCAATTTGCGATCGGCTTTGGGAATAAATACAGATGCGATCGCTTAATTTTAATCGATAATAAATTTACCACTTTTATTCAAAAATGTCAACTATCAATATATAGGTTTTTCGCAGATTGTTGGCCAATCCAGCTTTATTTTATGAGACCTCAAAGCCTATTACTGCGTGTTTCGGTAAATATACCCATATTTAAAGAAGCTTTTTTGAACAAAGCGATCGCTTTTATTAAAAAAATGGGTAAATTATTAACGTAAGTTGCTAGTTATTAATTTTGGGTAAATTTGTGGTTTGTAGGGTGCGTCAGACCATAAATCCGATCGACAGCATTAGGGTTTGAGCGTCTGACGCACCCTACTAATTGTGCCAGTTGCGTAAGTCCTGCTATAGTTAAATTATAGGAAGCACCCTTGGTTTCAATTAGTTGAATTGAGCAGTCGAGCGGGTATTTACCCAAACTCAGCTTTGTTTTTGCGTCGTTTCTTTGTTCATTTTTTCGGCTTTATCAGCTATTGCCTTTAAAGCCATGCGAATTGTCCAAGACGAAGTGCCAGGATTGGTTTCGATTTCCCCGATCAGAGTATTTAATTCGTCAATTACCTTTTGCAGGGGTTGATTAGTCATGACTGGCATATTCATTAATCTCTTAAGCTTCCGCAGCTTGCAAATGACAAGGAGTGTTTTTTGTATTTTCGTCACAAAATGCAGCCTGATGAGCCGCATTTTCTGGCTCGATACTTTGGCAGTTTTCTGGCTCTATTTTAGTACAATTAGCATGATGTATTTGAGCTTCTTCGTAAGCCAATGCCATATGAAGGTAGGCTAGAATTTCCATATGTTTTTCCTCACAAAATTATCATTTTTGATTTTATTGAAGTGGAAATATCGCCTGGGTTACGGTCGTAGTTGACCAGTTCATTGAGCGTCATTGTCAATTAGGTTTCTAAATCCACTTTGGTGAAGGAGAAGAGTCATTTAACGGTAGACACTCTGGGAACTGGCTGAAGTTTTATGCGATCGCTATCCTCGGTCGCTTAGTGGAAATCTTCTCGCCTGTCTAAATAAAGATACTGTTAAAATAACTGTGTTTCAGGAAATCTTTGCGCGTCTACAGAGTAATAACCGCAGTATGTTTGTTGGATATTATCAAAACAACCTGATGCAATTGCACAATCCGGATAATCTACGGATTGCTAATATAAAGATTGAGTAAAGTTTAAATAAAAAATTTTTAAAGCGATCGGGTTAGGTAAAATTGCGGTACTTGGGGTAGATATTTCTATCACAAAATGAAGCCATTTTCTGGTAGGTTGGGTTGAGAGAAGCGAAACCCAACGCATTTTTTGGATGATCCGGCGGGAATGTCTAATAGACATTTCCGCCAAAATAATCTCAAAAGGCAGGCAGGATGCCTACCCCACCAGAATTTTTGGAGATGTCTAATAGACATTTCCGCCAAAAGAATCTCAAAAGTCAGGCAGGATGCCTACCCCACCAGAATTTTTGGAGAGGTCTAATAGAGAAGGAACAGTTAGCACAGAGGCAACCAAGCAATGCAAGTTCCGCGCCTGCACCCAGACACGATCGAACAAGTCAAACAGCGAGTCGATATTGTAGATGTAATATCCGATCGCGTCGTCCTACGCAAGCGGGGCAAAGACTTCGTAGGCTTATGTCCCTTCCATGACGAAAAAAGCCCCAGCTTCACCGTCAGTCCGCAAAAGCAGATGTATTACTGCTTCGGCTGTCAAGCTGGCGGTAGCGCCATCAACTTCCTCATGCAAGTGGAAAAACAATCCTTCAGCGATGTAGTGCTGGAATTGGCGCGACGCTACGCTGTGCCGGTGCAAACCCTCGAACCCGAACAGCGACAAGAACTGCAACGCCAAATCACTCTCCGGGAACAGCTTTACCAAATACTGGCGGTGACGGCAGCATTCTACCAGCACGCATTGCGCCAACCCCAAGGACAACAAGCTTTAGAATATCTCAAATCCCAACGGCAGCTGAGCGAAGAAACCATCCAGCAGTTTCAACTCGGCTATGCACCGGCGGGTTGGGAAACTCTCTACCGCTACCTTGTAGAACAAAAAGGCTATGCCGTGCATTTGGTGGAACAAGCCGGGTTGATTAAACCGCGCAAAGAGGGTGGTGGTTATTATGACGTATTTCGCGATCGTCTGATTATCCCCATTTGCGATATGCAAGGCAAAGTTATCGCTTTTGGCGGTCGCACTCTCACCAACGAACAACCCAAATATCTCAACTCGCCAGAAACGCAACTATTTAATAAAGGTAAAACTCTGTTTGCGTTAGATAAAGCTAAAGACGCGATTGCCAAGCAAGACCGAGCTATCCTGGTAGAGGGGTATTTTGATGCGATCGCACTCCACTCCGCAGGGATTACCAACGCCGTCGCTTCACTCGGCACTGCTCTCAACATCGATCGAATTCGTTATTTATTGCGTTACACCGACTCGAAACAACTCGTACTCAACTTCGACGCTGACAAAGCCGGTACTACCGCCGCCGAAAGAGCAATCGGGGAAATTGCAGACTTAGCCTACCGGGGAGAGGTGCAGTTACGCATACTCAACATTCCCGATGGCAAAGACGCCGATGAATATCTCAAAACCCATTCCCACGAAGAGTATCGCCAGTTGGTAACAGATGCGCCACTGTGGTTAGACTGGCAAATCCAGCAAATCGTAGCTGGAAAAAACCTCAAACAAGCCGATCGATATCAGCAAGCATATCAGCAAATGATGAAATTGCTGCACAATATCCTCAATCCAGATATGCGGACGCACTACATCACTCGTTGTGCAGAAATTCTCAGCCAAGGCGAAGCGGGACTGGTATCGATGATTGCCCAAAATATGATCGTCGAATTGAGAAATCCCCGCCGCAGTGGGCCAATTGGGTCCGTGCCTGGGCGTCCTCAACCTGCTAAACCGGTTCCCAGTTTACCGGAAGGAAACCGATTAGAGCGAGCGGAAGCTTTACTTTTGCGCCTTTATCTGCATTGTCCTTACCAGCGTCAAGCGATCGCAGATATCTTAGAGGAGCGAGATTTGGAATTTAGCCTTTCTCACCATAGATTTTTATGGGCGCAGATTTTGGAGATCCAGGAAACATATCCACAGTTAGAACTAGACCCGATCTCTAAGTTGCAAGACAAACGCCTGGAATTCCCAGACGAAATGGCCCAAGTTGGTCACCTGTTTCAATTAGATGAGTTGAGAAAGTTGGATATCACCCGTGCTGCGGAATTAATTCGAGCTGCTGTCACTCGTATGGAACAAGTGATGTGTAAAAAACAATCTCGTTATTTTCGAGAACTTTGGGAAAAGACTAACATTGCGATCGAACAAGAACGCGGCGAGAAATTCAGCCAAGAATATCGCACCGCCGCACAGCGCAGCATCGAACTCGATCGACTTTGCCAAGTTTCCTTCTCTGATTTAATCGAAATTTAATTTAAAGGAAAAAACGGGAGAGCGGAGGAGCTAAAAGTCAAAAGTCAAAAGTCAAAAGTCACTCATTAAGAATTTCTTCCCGCTATCTCATTCTCCCACTCCCCCGCTCCCCCACTCCCCCACTCCCCCACTCCCCCACTCCCCCGCTCCCCCGCTCCCCCGCCCTTTTTTAAGGACAATACAAAGTCTCGCGAGTATCGCGTCCGGTCACCGGATTAGTCCCTTTAGCAACTGCACAAAGGATTTTGATCTGATCGTCGCGCAGGATCACATCGGTGAAATCAGCACCATCGACGATCGCACCATCGAATTTAGCATTGAAGGCAAAAGCACCTTCCAGAATTGCATTGGTTAAATTAGCCTTCATAAAACGGGCTGTGGCTACCGTAGCATAGCTGAGGTCGGCTCCCTCTAAATTAGCTAAATTTAGAACAGCCCCGAAAAGACTGACTCCCCGCAAATCAGTATGACTCAGGTTACTGTTGCGGAGATTGGCTTGGTTGAATTTGGAATCTGTGAGGTCGCGTCCGGAGAAATCTGCACCAACTAGGTTCTCTTTGGTGTAGTCCAAAGCCCAAGCTGGAGCCGAAATCCCTCCAAAAGCCGTTAGGCAGATAGCTACCCAAAGCCATAAACTGAGTAATATTCTCGCGATCCGATTTTTTAAACTTAAATTCATGCTCGTACCAGTTGATGGCAAACCGTTCAGTATCTCATTATCCCGATCTCGGTGCATTAGGTGAAGACCTGGTTGCCGAATGGTTGCGATCGCAAGGCTGGTCGATATTGCATCGTCGCTGGTATTGTCGTTGGGGAGAGTTGGACATCATTGCCCAAAACAGTGAATCGGCAGATTTGGTATTTGTAGAGGTAAAAACCCGCAGTCGGGGAAATTGGGATGCAGACGGCCTGCTGTCGATCTCGCTGCAAAAACAAGCTAAACTTTGGCAAGCAGTGCTGTTATTTTTAGCCGCACACCCAGAACTGGCAGACCGTCCGTGTCGATTTGATGTAGCTTTGGTTAGGTGTCAGCGGCTGGGTAGAAAGCCTTACCGTAATTCCAATTTTAAAGCTATAGATAGTTACTACTTAGATCCCCCATCGGCAGATGACCAAAAAGGAAACAATGCGGAGCAATCTTCGCTAACTGGGAAGCCAGCTGCACAGAAAACAGGATATCGACTTGTCTTGCAGCAGTATATTCAGTCAGCCTTTGATTTTGAAGGTTAGATTTCTCTTCTCTTATGCCAGAGTTTCTGGGCAGTATCCCAAACCATTGACAAATTGGCGGCGAAATGCTTCTATTTCTTCGCGATCGGGTCTACCGTGAGAAACTACTGCCACTTGGTAGCGGCGCATCACGTCAATGGGCGACTGTCCCGCATCCAAACTCCAAAGTGCCATTTTGACACGGACTTCCGGTTGGTGGGGAATTCCCAATTCGTTTAGGAATGCTCGAAAGTCTCCATGCAGTTGTGGGTCTAAAGAAGTTTTCATTTTAACCTTCACTACCCAGCCATCAATCTGATGGAGAACTGTGACTGAGTAAAGAGGAAATTGGCGATTCGCGTGCAGGTACTCAACTATTCTTTGAGTAAGGCTGGCATTCGCGAGAAAATATAAGTATTCCATAAATTTACTTGAGGAGCCTAGCGAATGTTATACCTATATTTTTGCGAGGAATTGTGGTTTACAAATAGGGGGTAAACCCCCAAGCTTTACTGGGGAGTTTTACCCAATTTTTTGATTTTATATTGAGATTTATTAATTAATTATAACTCTACATTACTGAAAAGATAAAAAACTTTACAAATAGATTTTGGTTAGGCTAGATAGATATAGCATAGATGGCTCAAATTAGGCAAAATTTAGCATATTCCTTGACACAGCGACAAATTCTGCCTTGGCACGATCGATCCGAGATTCAATCCCCATGTATCCTGATTAAATTGCGAGAGTCAGCCTTGGGAAGCAGAAGCGATTTAAAATTCAATACGTAGATCGTCACCCAGTCCAGTGCCTAATAAAGATGAAGATTTATTCTTATCCGCATACGATTACCAATTACCAGAAGAGCGAATCGCACAAAATCCGGCGATCCCCAGGGATAGCTCTCGCTTGCTGGTAGTAAATTCTCCCTCCCACCACAGCCACCATATATTTCGCGACTTACCCAACTTGCTCAAATCAGGCGATTTGCTAGTGCTGAACAACACTCGCACGATCCCAGCCAGACTTTACGGTCGCAAAATCAGCGGTACAGCAGTAGAAGTTTTACTGTTGGAAGAGCTGGAAAACAACAGCTGGTTAGCTTTGGTGAAGCCAGGTAAACGCTTGCCGCCAGGAACGAAAATACTATTTGAAGCTCAACAACCCCACCCCCAACCCCTCCCCGTCGCACGAGGAGGGGAGAATGGGGAGGATTTTCAATTCCCAATCCAAAATCCAAAATCCAAAATCCAAAATAAACTCACCGCTACAGTTGTGGCTAGAGATGAAGCTACGGGTGGGCGAATTTTGCAATTTGAATTGCCGCCAAGAACTTCTTTAATTCAAGTTTTGGGACAATTCGGTCATGTACCTTTGCCACCTTACATAAAAAATTCCCAGTCTCACCCAGAACAATATCAAACAGTTTATGGCGAAAGACCGGGTGCGATCGCAGCTCCGACAGCGGGACTGCACTTTACAACCGAGTTACTCAAACAGTTGCAAGAAAAAGGAATCGAACAGGCATACGTAACCCTGCACGTCGGTGTAGGAACGTTTCGACCCGTTGAAGCAGAGGACATTACAGCTCACAAAATGCACTCCGAATGGGTCGAGGTATCGCCGGAAACGGTCGCCAAAATCCGCACCACCCAGCGTCGAGGAGGTCGAGTGATTGCAGTGGGAACAACAGTAGTGCGATCGTTGGAAGGAGCTGCTGTTAGCGGAGAATTACAACCTTTTTGCGGTAAAACCGAATTATTTATCTATCCCGGTTACAAGTGGCGCGTAGTGGAGGGACTGATTACTAACTTTCACCTCCCCCGTTCTAGCTTGCTGATGCTCCTCAGTGCAATGATTGGACGCGATCGCTTGCTCTCATTGTACCGAGAAGCGATCGCCTGCGAGTACCGCTTCTATTCCTTTGGCGATGCCATGTTGATTTTGCCGGAAGCAAAGCCACCAAATTGATCGAGAAAAATGGTTCTTTTGGAATCTTTATGCAAAAATTCATTTACAAACATTTTCTCCCCCACTCCCCCGCTCCCCCGCTCCCCCGCTCCCAAAGTTGGCATACTAAAAACTAAAGAACCAAATGTTTAAAAAGCACCCCGCAATCTATATAATTGCCGCCGCTATCAGTATCGCTTGTTCGTCTGTGCTGTCGCCAACCCATGCAGCGAGCGATATCCCAGGAACGAAGCAGCTAGTTCGAGGTATTGTTACTCAAGATCTGGAGGCGGCTGGTTACTTCCAACAAGGAGTCAATAGCTACAACCAGAGAGACTTGGATATCGCCGCCGTCGCTTTTCGCAAAGCACTGGAACGAGACCCCAAAATTGCTCCGGCGCACTTTTACCTGGGCAATATTTTTAACGAAAAAGGCCGCACTGGGGAAGCGATCGCTCAATACCAGCAAGCGCTTGCTCTCAATCCAGATTTAGAAGAAGCTCACTATAACTTGGGAGTGATTTATTATCAGCAAGGTCAAGTCGATGCTGCCATCGCCGCATATGAAAGAACCCTTGCCATCAATCCCGAAAATTCCTATGCTTACTATAACTTAGGCGCGATCTATTATCAACTCGATCGGCTAGAAGAAGCGAATGTAGCCTACAGACAAACGATTCGCCTAAATCCCGACAATGCCGATGCTTACTACAACTTGGGAATTGTCTTAGAAAAGCAAGGGCAATTGGAGGCGGCAGCGGTTGCATACCAAAAAGCAGTTGAAATCAGTCCGAATTTAGCAGCAGGCTACAATAGTTTAGGCAATATTTTAAGCAGACAAAATCAGCCAGAAGAGGCGATCGCAGCTTATAGAGAAGCCATTCGCCTTCAGCCCAACGAGCCATCCGCACACTATAATTTGGGCGTTATTTTGTACTATCAAGAGCAGCTCAAAGATGCAGTTCGCCCCCTCAAGAGAGCTAGGGACTTATACAGATCCCAAGGTCAGACCTCTAAAGCCGATGAAGTCGATCTCCTGATACAACAAATTGAGGTGCTGCGGAAACAACCCAGGCGCTAGAAAAGTCAAAAGTCAAAAGTCAAAAGTCAAAAAGAAGAGGAAAAAGAAAAAAGGAAAAAATTAATTCTGCTTGGTCGCGCCTCTGCGCCTCTGTCCTCTTACCGACGCCTTTCCTTATTTTGACTTTTGACTTTTGACTTTTGACTTTCAAATTGGCAACTTATTGATATCTTTATTCGAGCCGATCACAACGATCGCCGAACCTTTAAGAAGCCGTCTGTTAGGATCGGGATTAATCTCAAATTTGCCTTCGTGACTTACCGCTAGCAAGTTCAAACCATAACGACTGCGGAGTTTGAGTTCGGCGATCGTTTTGTTGTGAAATTCATCTGGAACGATCAGTTCCACAATGCTGTTTTCAGTATCTAAATCAAAACGGTCTAAAATGGCTGGTTTGGTGAGCGATCGCGCCAGCGCACAACCCGCCTCAAACTCCGGATAAACCACATGATCCGCTCCCACACGCTTCAATAGCTTCACATGGACTTCCGATGAAGCTTTCGCGACAACGTGAGCCACACCAGCTTCTTTCAAATTCAGAGTTGTAATGATACTTTCTTGGATATAATTACCAATCGCAATAATCACCGTATCAAACTCAAAAATACCCGCTTCTTTTAGCGCTGTCGGTTCGGTTGAATCCAATTGCACTGCATGAGAAACTAGCTGGTCGGTCAAAGCTTGGGAAACTCGTTTTTCGTCAACGTCAGTTCCCAGAACTTGGTAT
Organism: Aerosakkonema sp. BLCC-F183; assembly: GCF_041929145.1. NCBI lineage: Bacteria > Bacillati > Cyanobacteriota > Cyanophyceae > Aerosakkonematales > Aerosakkonemataceae > Aerosakkonema > Aerosakkonema sp. BLCC-F183. The sequence continues at coordinate 77,562 of NZ_JBHFNU010000075.1, forward strand.
CCCATATTGTGCAAAGATGAGCAGACAGATCGACCAAAACGACCCAATCCAATTACCGCAAACTGTTGATTGTCTTTACGCAAACTGCGAAAAAAACTTAGAGATGACAGGTTCATACCAATACCTTTTATCACACACACTTTCTGTTATTTGCTTTCTGTTATTTGTGCTATTGCTTAACTACCCAACGAGTAAGTTTTCTTCTGGATAGCGAACTGCACTGGGACGGGGGTCTCCCAGAATAGCGGCCATCATCAGTAAAACCCCTACTCTTCCAATGTACATTGTCGAAATTATAATCAGTTTTGCCGCAGGTGTAATGCTAGCTGTAATCCCTGTAGAAAGACCGACTGTTGCAAACGCCGAGACAACTTCAAACAGTATTTGACTAAACTGCAACTCTGGATCGGTAATTGAAATTAAAATTGTCGATACCACTACGGTGGCAAACGAACCAACCAATACACCAACTGCTTTTATAATCAGGCTTAATGCCACTTGGCGATGATAAAGTTGAACTTCTTCTTTGCCTTGCAAAATGGCTTTTGTGCAACTGGTTAAAACTCGCAATGTTGTCGTTTTAATCCCGCCACCAGTGCCACCAGGACTTGCGCCAATAAACATAAGTGCAATCGTCAGAAATAAACCAGCCTGGGTCATTTTGCTAAAGTCAATAGTATTAAAGCCAGCGGTTCTAGGCGTTACAGATTGAAACCAAGCTGTCAATAATTTATCTTTTAAACTAAGATATCCTAATGTTTCTGGATTTCTACTTTCTATACAAAATAATGCTATAGATCCGGACAATAAAAGTATAATTGTTGTGCTGGTAGCTACCTTAAAATTCAGCGATAATACCTGGCAATATGGTTTTCTCAAAATGCGATCGCGCAGCCATACGTAGATTTCAAAAATTACCTGGTAGCCGATGCCACCCAAAATAATCAATCCCGTTACAACCAAATTTACTAACACCGATGATTGATAGCCAATCAAGTTATCCCTAAATAAACTAAAACCGGCATTATTCCAAGAGTTAATACTGTGAAAAATTGACAACCACAGCCCATAATTAAAACCGTGGTCAGGCACAAACACAAACATCAGCAGAAAAATTCCCGTAATTTCAAAAATCATTGTAGTAGCAATGACCGACCGAATTACTTGGGCGCTATCCTGTATACCGGGACGATCCAAAGCTTGCTGAATCGCCATTTTCTGCCTGAGATCGAACCTGCGGCCCACGAGCAAGATCAGGAAAGTGGTTGTGGTCATGTAGCCGAGTCCGCCAATTTGAACCAAAGCGACAATAAAAAATTGACCCCAAAAAGAAAAATATGTACCTGGGTCTACAACCGATAAACCGGTCACGCAAACGGCAGAGGTCGATGTGAACAGGGCTACGAGCGGGTTGTTCCACATTCCGCTACTGGTGGAGAACGGCATCATCAGCAGAAGAGTTCCTACGGCAATAACGGTGAGAAATCCCAGGCAAATGCTTCTTGATATGGTCATGGAAAATTTGGTTTAATAATCTTCTTTGAAGCTTACTCCTAAAGGAGTACTTTCTCGATCGCAAAATTTTCTCCTTCGTTGCTTTGTGAGTCATAGACTGGAAAAAGAAGCGTGTACTGCGGAGCGATCGTCTGCTAGGCTAATTCCGGTTTGTATGAATACACAGCAATCGATGACTTCAACTCTTTATCAGCAAATTCAGCAATTCTACGATGCGTCCTCCAGTCTGTGGGAACAGATTTGGGGAGAACATATGCACCACGGCTACTATGGGCCCAATGGCGACCTCAAAAAAGACCGTCGTCAGGCGCAAATTGACCTGATCGAAGAACTGCTCAGCTGGGCAGGAGTACAGCACGCCGATCGTATCCTCGATGTAGGCTGCGGAATTGGTGGCAGCACTCTTTACCTTGCAGAAAAGTTTAACGCATCTGCCTGGGGAATTACACTCAGCCCCGTACAAGCAGCTAGGGCCAAAGAACGAGCCTTAGCAGCTCGACTGAGTGCCAAAACTGATTTCCAGGTCGCCGATGCCCTCAATATGCCTTTTGCTGACGCCTCCTTTGACTTTGTTTGGGCGCTGGAAAGTGGCGAACATATGCCTGATAAGGTGAAGTTTATGCAGGAGTGCGATCGAGTGTTAAAGCCAGGGGGAACGTTCCTGATGGTAACTTGGTGTCATCGTCCCGCAACGCCTCCCAATGCCCCCCTCACGCCAGATGAGCAAAAGCATTTAGAGGAGATTTATCGAGTTTATTGCTTACCTTATGTGATTTCGCTGCCGGAATACGAAGCGATCGCCCGCAACCTCTCCTTCCAAAATATCAGAACCGCAGATTGGTCAAAAGCTGTCGCGCCATTTTGGGATACAGTCATAGATTCTGCTTTCGATCTCAGAGCTATCTTCGGTTTACTTTGCAGCGGCTGGGGTACAATCCAGGCAGCACTGTCTTTAGGATTAATGAAGCAAGGCTATGAGCGCGGGTTAATTAGATTTGGTTTGCTCTGTGCTAATAAGCAGTAACAATCATCACGGACACAGACAAAGCGATCGTTTTTCTGCTTTGGTTCTGGCATTATTTTTTTGTAGCGGTGTTGGTGCTTTCTGTAGTCATATAGGTAGCTTGTGAGTCAGATTATCCCCGATCGTTCTGGTATAACCGATACTTCTCATCCGCAGGGAGTGCGGCAATATGCTGCTGGGATTTACTCTTTCTGGAAATTCTCTCGTCCCCATACCATAATCGGTACAACCCTGAGTGTTTTAGGCTTGTATTTAATTGCCCAATCTGCATATAATGGCAATTTCCACCTGCAACTGTGGCAGTTATGGGGAACTTGGATTGCCTGTCTGTGCGGCAATATCTACATTGTCGGACTAAATCAGCTAGAAGATATTGAAATCGATCGCATTAATAAACCGCATTTGCCCTTAGCTGCGGGTGAATTTTCGCTACGCCAAGCTCAGTTAATTGTTGGCATTACAGGCATATTGGCACTGATATTCGCTTGGTTGATGGGGCCGTTTTTGCTGTTGATGGTAAGCGTTAGTTTGGCAATTGGCACTGCTTATTCTTTGCCGCCAATTCGGTTGAAACGATTTCCATTTTGGGCGGCGTTGTGTATTTTTAGCGTGCGCGGAGCGATCGTTAATATCGGACTGTTTTTGCACTTTAACCAAAAATTGCACAACGCGCAAGAGATAATTGTAACGGGAGAAGTTTGGGCGCTGACGCTGTTCATTTTGGTGTTTACATTTGCGATCGCCATTTTTAAAGACGTTCCCGATATAGAAGGCGATCGCCAATACAACATCAGCACTTTTACAATCAAACTGGGCGCGGTGGCTGTGTTTAATTTAGCACGTTGGGTGTTAACCCTATGCTATGTGGGGATGAGCGTTGCTGGCTTACTCTATCTGGCATCGGTAAACCAAGTTTTTCTAATTGTCACTCATTTAATAATGCTAGGTTTGATGTGGTGGCGAAGTGGGAGTGTAGACTTGCACGATAAAAGTGCGATCGCCCAGTTTTACCAATTCATCTGGAAATTGTTTTTCCTGGAGTATCTCATTTTTCCTGCCGCCTGTCTTTTGAATTAAAATAATTATTTTTGGTTCGTTTTGGTATATGAAATATGTCCATAAATAACGAACCAAAAAATAATAAAATAATGGCGAATAATATTCTACTGTAAATAAATTTAGGATCGGAAAAAAATAGGGTAAAACCTCGGATTTCAAGGACAATCATCAAAAAAATTCCGAATTTGAAGCTTTGTAGGATTGTGGCGGAGCAAATCCAAAATCCAAAATCCAAAATCCAAAATCCGGTGACTTATTTATCCAGCCTAAGATGCCGTATCTTACCAGAGGACGAACAAACCTTCTATCTAAGGCTGGAGGTAACTATTTGCAGATGTCGTCACTATTGAAATAACAGACAAGCAAATATAGCTGTTGTAGCTGCGAAACGGTAATGCTGGCGATCGCAAGCAGGCCAGCTTTATTTGCACTCAGAAATTAATTGAAGGAAAACACTCTTTTTTCTGGCGGCGCAGGTTGACAAACTGCGCTACAAGCTGCTGCCAATAGCCTAAAACCAGAGGAGAAACAATGAATAAAATATTCGCTCAGACAAAAATTTCGCGTACAATTGCCTTGCTGCTGACAGCATTCCTAAGTTTGCCACTTTTGACCGCCTGCGGAGGATCGAATGAAGCGATTCCACCCCGCGACAGTAGGTATCCAGCAGGTCAAACTTCCCGTCCAGTTACACCCCAAGCGCGTCAGGGGTTGTCAACCGGCCAGAAAGTGGCTATCTTGGCAGGAGCTGCTGCACTTTACTATCTCTACAACCAGCATAGAAATAAGCAAGAGCAAGGGCCGCAGGGCAAGTACTACCTTTCTAAGAACGGACGAGTTTACTACCGGGATGCACAAGGCGCAGCTCATTGGGTAACGCCGCCACCAGAAGGAATTCGAGTTCCGGAGTCGGAAGCGCAACGATATCGAGATTTCCAGGGTTATAACGGACAGTCCACAGGGCGCGATTTAACCGACTTAGCACCCGCACAGTAAGTCCCGATTTTGACACAAATTTAACGGAGATAAATCATGGTAGATAGATTTTTGCGAAACGTGACCGATGCCATCTTTGGCAATAACGATCGACGATCGGAAGAAGAATACAATGATTACGATCGCCCAGTCCGTCCCGCTAGTGAAGACCCCTACGGTGACCCCGCAGATGTGGGAATGTTCGGCAATGTCCGTCCCGCCAGTGAAGACCCCTACGGTGACCCCGCAGATGGAGGAATGTTCGGCAATGTCCGTCCCGCTAGCGAAGACCCCTACGGCGACCCCGCCGATGTAGGAATGTTCCCCGATATTCGTCCCGCCAGTGAAGACCCTTACGGCGACCCCGCAGACCAGGAGTCCCGCTGGTAAAGGTAAACCGCGAATCTTCAGCTGAATCTGGATGTGCGATCGCACAATAATAAAGGCAGAGCAATTATTGCTACTGCCTTTTGTTGATTTAGTCAACCTCTAAATCTTCTGTCACACTAGGCTTAGAGCTACGATTACGGATCTGCTAATGTCTCATCAACTCAAACGCAAACACCTGCTTTTGGCTACTGTCATCAGTCTGAGCCTATCTACTTTTGGTTGTTCTTCATCAGGGTCAAACTCGCCAAACGCCAACTCTACCCCATCAGCTTCGCCAGCAACTTCGGCATCAGCTTCAAACCCACAGGATTCTAACCCAACGCCGCCAGCTTCCCCAGCAGCCTCCGGACAAACAGATACTGCCAATACTCAAACAGCCCCAGCCCCAGCCCCAGCCCCTGTAGAAAAAGGCAGCGCTGCGGATTACTATCAACAAGGTATTGAAAAGGTCAAACAACAAGATTTCAAGACCGCAGAGGAATTATGGAACAAATCGCTTCAGCTAGACCCTAAAAATGCAGAGGTTCACTCTAACATGGGTGTGCTTCTCCAACGTCAGGGTAAGCTAGATGAGGCAACCTCTCACTACAAGGAATCTGTTCGCCTCGCTCCCGATAATCCAGAGACTCATATTAAATTAGCCGTGGCTTTGGGTCAACAGCGCAAACTAGACGAATCGATCGCACAATCAAAAGAAGCCATTCGCCTCAAGCCCGACTTTGCACAAGCTCATTATGTCTTAGCATTAGGTTTATCCGAACAAGGCAAGAAAGAGGAAGCGCTCGCCAGTTTGAGAACAACTAGAGATTTATTGCAAAGCCAGGGTCAAAAAGAGCAAGCTGGTAAAGTCGATGAAATCATTCAAAAAGTGAACGAACAAAAGTAAAAAATTGGCGTTCGCAAAAGCGAAACTATGACCGAGCAAAAAGGCAAAGTCTACTTGGTGGGTGCTGGGCCTTCCGATGTGGCCTACCTCACTGTGAGGGCGCAACAGCTGTTAGCGCAAGCAGAAGTTCTGGTCTACGACGCCCTTGTCGATGGGCGACTGTTGCACCTAGTACCGCTCAATTGCTGCTTGTTTGATGTGGGCAAACGCGGCGGACGCCCCAGCATTAAGCAAGCAGAAATCGATCGCTTGCTGGTAGAACAATGTCAGCAAGGAAAGCAGGTAGTGCGGCTCAAAAGTGGCGATCCGTTCATTTTCGGTCGTTGTGGCTCGGAAATTGAGAGCTTGCTGGCAGCAGGTTGTCCTTTTGAAGTGGTGCCGGGAATTTCTTCGGCGCTAGCAGCACCGCTGTTTGCGGGAATTCCTCTGACTGACCCGGTGTTGAGTCGATGTTTTGCAGTTCTCAGCGGTCACGACCCAGCGGAGTTAGATTGGGAGACGCTCTCTGGCATTGACACGCTGGTAATTTTGATGGGAGGGCGTTATTTGGCGGAAATTGTCGATCGCCTGCAACGATACGGACGTTCGCCAAAAACTCCCGTCGCGGTAATTCGCTGGGCGGGACATCCCCAACAACAAGTTTGGACAGGAGAACTGGGCAATATTGTTCAAGTCACTGCTGGGGTGTCTCTCTCGCCAGCAGTGATCGCGATCGGGGAAGTTGTGGGGTTACGCCCATATTTACTTAGCGGCGATTCTGGTTGTAAAGTGGCGATCGAGATCGAGGATGATTTAAAATTCGACACTGAGAATCCTCAACCGCAAATTTCTATCGCCGTGACCAATACCGAAGACTCAAGATCGATCGATTTTCAACAAATTTCTGCTTCTCTTCTCCCCTCTCGGTCTGACAAAGAGAGGTTGCTTCCTCTGGCTGGCAAAACTATCCTGGTGACTCGATCGGTGGGTCAATCTGGCGAGTTTGGTGACCTGTTGCAACAAGCAGGCGCAAAGGTAATTGAAATGCCTGCACTGTCAATTGGCCCTCCTTCCAGTTGGGAGAGTTTAGATGGTGCGATCGCAAATCTTCGCACTTTTCACTGGTTAATTCTCACTTCCACCAACGGCGTAGACTATTTCTTTGAACGACTGCAAGCACAAGGCAAAGACGCCCGCGCTCTAGCTACCCTCAAAATTGCTGTAGTTGGCAAAAAAACAGCCCAACGCCTGCAACAACACTCTGTCACGCCCGATTTTATTCCCCCAGACTTTGTGGCCGATTCCCTCGTGGCAAATTTCCCAGAACAATTACCAGGCCAAAAAATTCTCTTCCCCAGAGTGGAAACTGGGGGGCGAGAAGTACTGGTACAAGAATTAACCGCTCAAGGCGCTGTTGTCGTGGAAGTATCGGCTTATCAGTCTCAGTGTCCGACGGATATACCGCCAGAAGCTTTCGACGCTCTACAGCGCAAAGCAGTGGATGCAGTTACTTTTGCTAGTTCCAAAACCGTCCAATGTTTCGATCGGCTGGTACAAGCATCTCTACCTCCGGATGTTTTGGAGGGCGTTTGCATTGCTTCCATTGGCCCTCAAACTTCCAAAACTTGTCAGCAGTTACTGGGACGAGTCGATGTAGAGGCGAAAGAATATACTCTGGAAGGTTTATTAAAAGCTTTAATGGAGATTTAAGATTATGTTTGGTAAAGGGTATAATTTTATACCGAAATTGCCAGTAAAATCGCCGAAATTTATCATACGAACAAAAAGTCTAAAATTTTTCTTGACAAACACTTTTAGATTTTTATCTATAGGTAAAATAAAAAATAACACCTGCTAGGCTTCCATAAGTACCTTTGTGGGCAAACCATAACTTTGAAAGTAAATAGTAAGAATAGTTTGCTAAAATAAACAGGCATATATACTCAAAAAGGTTGATTAAATTTGATTTTGCAAAACCTCTCAGATCTATATTTCCAGCGCTCGTAAATTGTGAATTTATTTGATAAATGTCATCAAAAGAATAAAAAATTGAATATGATTGTCAAAGGTTATTTAATCCAATTAAAATATTAAGATTATCCCTAGTGGATGAGTAAGTAGAAACACAATAAAAAAATTAAAATCCGAAAGGATAGACAAATAAACTTGCGGATGCAAAGCTCAGAAACAAAATTCAGCACTAGCAAACACACAAGGCAATCCTGGTTGATATCGGTATTTGCCAGTTTGCGTTTCCGCCTGATTTTGTTGGTATTCTTGGCCGTAGTTCCGACATTCGGCCTAACGCTTTACACTTACTGGAAAGAACGCCAACAGGCATTAGCGGCAGCTCGGAAAGATGCGTTGCAGTTGACTGAGCTTGCGTCTAAAATTCAGGAGCAATCGATCGAGGTGACGCGCCAAGTGCTAACGACGTTGGCGCAACTGCCGCAAGTGCAAAGCGTCGGGATAGAAACACCCAGTTCCAATGCAGCGTGTCATGCTCTTTTCGCCGCTGTGCAACAACAATACCGACACTACGCCAATATAGGAGTAGTCGATCGCCACGGCAAAGTTCGCTGTAGCGCTATTTCTACAAAAGACTCGGTTAACCGAGCTTCTAGCACCTGGTTTCAGCTTGCCATTAAAGATCGCGACTTCTCTATCGGTGAATATCAAATCGGTCATATCCCTAACAAGGCGACGATCCACTTTGGCTATCCCGTTCGCGATCGAGCCGGTGAGGTCAAAGCCGTCATTTATGCAGCGCTGGATCTCAACTGGTTCAATCAAATGACTCCCAGCGCCGAACTGCCACCAGGAGCGTCTTTCACTATTATCGATCGCAAAGGTACGATTTTAACTCGCTACCCCAACCCAGAAACCTGGGTAGGGCGTAAAGCCCCAGAAACACATACCATCGAAACCATTCGATCGCGACCAAACAAAGGCATTGTTTATACTCCGGGAGTCGATGGCATATCTCGGTTGTATGTCGTTACACCCCTGGAAACTAACACTAACGATCCGTTGCTAAGTTCCATACCAAGCTCTCTATACGTAAGCGTTGGCATCCCTGAAAAAGTAGTTTTCGCCGACGCTAACCAAACATTTATCCGCAACTTAATCTGGTTAGGAGTAGGTGCATCTTTAATGCTAACTGCTGCTTGGATAGGCAGCGAGTTGTTTGTTATACGTCAAATCAAAGCCCTGCTATTGGCAACAAAACGTTTAGGAGATGGAGATTTCAATACCCGCGTTGGTTGGCGATTGACAGGAGGAGAAATCAAACAACTTGGCTTAGCTTTTGATGAGATGGCAGCATATTTACAGCGTTCTGTCAGCGAACGAGACTCGACTTTTCGCACTCTTGAAGAAAGAGAGAAAAGATATCGAGCGGTTTTTAACAGCGTCGCTGAAGTAATTTTCCAGATAGATACAATCGGCGTGTGGACATTTCTCAATCCTGCTTGGACAAAAATCACAGGATATACGATCGCAGAAAGCATCGGCAAAAATTGTTTAGACTTCGTTCATCCTGACGATCGCCAACATCACTCAGAGGAATTCCAATCCTTAAACCGACGGCAAACAGAATATTGTCGCTACGAGCTAAGATTACTGACAAAAAACGACGAGTTGCGCTATGTCGAACTGCAAGCGCAGTTAACTTTTGCTCCAGATGGTACCGTCACAGGCATTTGCGGCACTCTCAACGATATCAGCGATCGCCAGGAGGTAGAATCGGCATTGGCAGAAAGCTACAACCTCTTGCAAGCAGTAGTAGAAGGAAGCAGTGATGCGATATTTGTCAAAGATGTTTGGGGGCGCTACGTCCTAGCCAACTCTACAACTGCCCGCATTATCGGAAAACCTTTAGAAGAAATTATCGGGCGAGACGACACCGAGTTTTTTACACGGGAAACTGCCGATCGAATCATCGAAAATGACCGCAAAATTATGGCCAGCGGTGAAACGGAAATAGTTGAGGAAATCGTTACTGCCAACAACATCACGCGAACCTTTCTGGCCAGCAAATATGTCTTGCGCGACTACCAAAGCAACATTATCGGTTCGATCGGGATTGCGCGAGATATTACCGATCGCAAGCGTCTGGAGAACGAGCGCGAGCAGTTGTTAGAGCAACTCAAACAGGAGAAAGAAGACCTTACCGCTCTCACGACAGTAACTGCCAATGCGATCGGCTCTTTGAATCTGGATGAATTGCTAGAAGTGCTGCTGTTGCGAATTGCCAGCGTAGTGCAAGCGGATATGGGTGCGATCCTTTTGAAAGAAAACGATCGCCTGCGCGTCCGTGCCAGCATTGGGATTGATGCGGAAGATCGTTCTCACTTTAGCGTCCCGATCGGACAAGGCTTTGCAGGTACAATTGCCGCAACTCAGAAACTGCTTTACATTGAAGACGCACAGAGCGATCGGATCGCGATCGGCCAACCCCTCAAACAGCTTGGTATTCGCACGATGCTGGGCGTTCCCCTGCAACGCCACAACAACACGATCGGCGTTCTGCATTTAGATTGGTTGAGCGTCCATCCTTTTAGCGATCGGGAACTGCACTTGCTGGAAATCACCGCCGAACGCTGCACGATCGCAATTCTCAACGCCCAGCTTTACGAACAAACCAAACAACTACAAGAACGCCTTCAGCTGCAAATTGATACTATGCCGATCGGATGTATTGAGCTAGATGTTGAATTTGGCGTAATCGATTGGAATCCCGCCGCAGAAAAAATCTTTTCTTTTACAAAAGAAGAAGTTTTGGGCAAGCGTCTGCACGATCTGGTAACTGGTGAGTGGGAAAGCATTCAATCGATGACCGACGATCGATCTCCAATTCTCAAGACCGACTCCTCAATTGCCAAAATCGACCACAACATTACCAAAGATGGACGCACTATCATCTGCGAGTGGTATATTTTACCCCTGAAAGCAGATGGAACGGTCATCGGTAGTTTGGCAATGGTTCAAGATATCACCGAGCGCAAACTAGCAGAGTTAGAACTGCGAGGGTCAGAAAAGCGCTACCGCAATTTGTTTCAAAGTAACCCCCATCCCATGTGGGTGTATGACTTTGAGACACTCAGATTTTTAGATGTTAATGATGCGGCTATTCAGCACTATGGGTATTCTCGCGATGAATTTTTAGCGATGACAATTAGAGATATTCACCCTCCAGAAGATATCTCTCGCTTATTAGAAGAAACAAGATCTCAGCAGAATTCCGATATTAATCCCAGGAGTCTGTGGAGGAATCGCAAAAAGGATGGCACTATCATGTATGTGGAGATCGCCGCGCACGAATTGATCTTTTTTGGCAGACACGCTCAATTAATATTGGCAAACGATATCACCGAGCGCAAACGAGCAGAAGATGCTTTGCGAGAAAGCGAGCGCCGATATTATACCCTGGCAAAAGTATCTCCGGTGGGGATATTTCGCACGGATATCAGGGGAGAGTGTTTGTACGTCAACGAGCGTTGGTGTCAAATTACGGGTTTGACGGTAGAAGATTCTCTGGGAGTAAGCTGGATGCAAGGGTTGCATCCTGAAGATCGGGAGCGCGTTTTAAGTGAATGGGATCGGGCTACTAGAGATCATTTCCGATTTGAATCGGAATATCGTTTTAAAAGTCCTAACGGCTTGACTACTTGGGTATTCGGTCAGGCTGTCGTGGAGACTGGGGAAAATGGAGAAGTGCTTGGCTATGTCGGTACGCTTACCGATATTACCGATCGCAAGCAGGCTGAGGATTTGCTGTGGTGCTATGCTTTTTACGATCCCCTGACTGGCTTGCCTAACCGAACTTTGTTTTTAGAGCGACTCCGACAGAAGATCGAACAAAGCAAATGCGGGGAAACAGGTTTATTTGCTGTGATGTTGCTCGATCTCGATCGCTTCCAGATCGTTAAATACAGTTTGGGACACGAGATTGCCGATCGGCTGCTTGTCGCGACCGCTCATCGCTTAAAAAATTGCCTGAGCAATTTTGGATTTTCTATTTTAAATTTTGGCTTGTCAGGAGGTGACAAGAATATCGAATTTAGACAAATTCACCAGCAACCAAATAATGCCAATAATCCCAAATCCGCATTTCCAGACAGTCGTCTGGTCACGAGCCAAAATCTCAAATTTTTTGTGGCACAAGTAGGATTAGACGAATTTGCCATAATTCTTGCAGATCTGGAAAAACCCAGCGACGCCACCCGTGTAGCCGATCGCATTTCCCAGGAATTGCAATTACCGTTTAATTTTGATGGACAAGAGGTATTTGTTACTGCCAGCATTGGGATTGCTTTTAGTACGATCGATTACGATTTGGCAACTGACTTCTTACGTGCCGCCGATACAGCAATGCACCAGTGCAAAAAACTTGGGTTCGCAGGCTACGCCCTTTTTGAACCAAGATGGCACATCGGTGCTGTGGAGAAATTGCAGTTAGAAACAGACTTGCGGCGGGCAATCGAACGCTCGGAATTGCGGGTTTATTATCAGCCGATCGTATCTCTCAAAAGCGGCAGAATTAGTGGCTTTGAGGCGCTAGTCCGCTGGCAGCATCCGACACGAGGTTTTGTTTCTCCAGACCAGTTTATTCCGCTGGCGGAAGAAACCGGTTCGATCGGTGCGATCGATCGCTGGGTATTGCGCGAAGCTTGCCGCCAAATGGCTATTTGGCAGAAGGAATTTGGCGATGGCATACTTTTAACTATAAGTGTAAATTTGTCTGCTGTGCAGTTATCGACAATAGGAGTAATCGATCAAATCAACCAAATATTGTGGGAAACTGGCATTAATCCCCACAGTTTGAAACTTGAAATTACGGAAACCGGTTTGTTAGGAAACGTTACTTCCGAAAGGGCGATGTTAGAACAGTTGAAAGCTTTGGGAATTCAGCTTTCCATAGATGACTTTGGCACGGGCTACTCATCTTTAGCGCGTCTCCATCAGATGCCGATCGATACTTTAAAAATAGACCGCTCTTTTATCTCTCAAATGACTGTTGATAGCGAAAGTTTGGAAATTGTGCGGACGATCCTCACCTTGGCGCATAGTTTGGAAATGGATGCGATCGCCGAAGGTGTGGAAACCACCGACCAACTGGCGCAACTCAGATCGCTGCAATGCGAATACGCCCAAGGCTATTTCATTTCTAAGCCTGTGGACAGCAAAGCCGCAGAAGGTTTACTCAGAAATAATTTAAGGTTTTAACTTTAATCATTATCAAGTAATTCGAGCTAAAATATTACTAATGGTTAATAATGACCCACAAATTATAATTCACTAATGGCTATTAACAATCATCGCCTTATCGGTTTAACTGGTGGCATTGGCACAGGCAAAACTACTGTTTCAAATTATCTCGCCAATAGCTACAAATTGCCGATTTTTGATGCAGATCTCTACGCACGAGAAGCTGTCCAACCGGGTTCGTCAATTCTTAACAATATAGCAGAACGTTACGGCGCGGATATTCTCGCAGCTTCAGGTGCGTTGAATCGTCAACAGTTGGGCAATATTATTTTCAACAATCCTCAAGAAAAATATTGGTTAGAGCAACAAATACACCCCTATGTGCGCGATCGTTTTGTCGATGCGATCGATAAATTACCTTTAAATTCCACAGCGGTGTTAGTTATACCTTTGTTATTTGAAGCGAATATGACAGATTTAGTCACAGAAATTTGGGTAGTTTTTGTTGACGAACAACAACAATTAAATAGATTGATAGAAAGAGATGGATTAACTTTAGCACAAGCTAAAGCCAGAATTAACAGTCAAATGCCACTTCAGGAAAAGTGCAACAAAGCCGATGTAATTTTGAATAACTCTTCGACGTTAGAAGCTTTATTAAAACAGGTTGATGCAGCCTTAAAAGATTTTAGATTGCAGATTTCAAATTAAACAATAGTTTTTTATGCTTATTGGCAATTTACAATCTGCAATCTGAAATTTGCAATTCTTTTATTACGCTGCTTCGCCGCCAACGACGACATTGCGAATTCGCAAAGAAGGGCCACCGCAACCGACTGGCAAACCGCTTTGTCCGCCTTTACCGCACCCGCCGGATTCATCCCAATAGAAATCATCGCCGATCGCTTCAATATCGGCTAAAGTTGTAAACACATTGCCGGAAAGCGTCACATCGCGGACAGGTTCGGCAATTTCGCCGTTGCGAATCATCCACGCTTCCCCGGCGCTAAAGGTGAACATTTCGCCATTCGTCATCCCACCCAACCAGTTGCGAGCATAAACGCCTTCTTTGATATCCTTAAATAAATCCTTGACTGGCGTATTGCCGCGCTCAATCCAAGTATTCGTCATCCGCACGATCGGCGGATAATGATAGTTGAGACAGCGAGCATTTCCCGTAGGTTCTTCTTCCAATTTGCCAGCTGTCTCGCGAGAGTGCAGTCTTCCCACCAAAACCCCATCTTTTATCAGCTGGGTAGTTGTCGCCGGCGTTCCTTCATCATCGTAGAAATAGCTGCCGCGATGACCGGGAGGTGCAGCACCATCAAAAATTTGCAATTCTTTTGGCCCAAATCGCCGTCCTAATGTCATCACTTCCAGCAAATCTGGGTTTTCGTATGCCATATCAGCTTCGGAAAGGTGACCGAAAGCTTCGTGGACAAACAAACCGCTGAGAATCGGGTCGATCACTACGGTGTAAGTGTTACCTTTGACGGAAGGTAGGGCGAGGGCGTCTACAGCGCGTTGTGCGGCACTGCGAACTTGGTCATCGAGATTGGTAAGATCTTCGTAAGCTTTGCGAGAACCTGTAGTTTCCCGTCCGGTTTGCACGGTTTCGCCATCGCGAGCTGTAGCGGCAAAACGCATTTCCATATCCACCCAAGATTGGTCTAGCATTGTATCTTCCGAGGTGGCAAGTAAAATTCGCTGGGCGCTGTCGCTGTAGCGTACTGAAGTGGTGGTGATTCGCTTATCCAAGCTGCGAAGAATGTGGGTGTAGCGATCGCACAATGCCTTTTTATCGGATAATTGGATGTGGCGCGGATCGGTACCGGTTAAAGGTAGCTCGAAGATATCTCGAACTGGATCGATCGGAGCGAGGATAGTTTCTTCATCTCCCACTATACGAGCAGCTGCGATCGCTTCTTCTACTCGTTCTTTCAATGTGGAAAGTTGGTTGAAGCTAGCAAAACCCCAACCTCCCTTGTAACAAGCTCTTACCTGCCCACCAATTGAGATACCTTGGGAAAGTGTTTCAATCTTATCCGCACGCAGTAATATATCAGTCCCTTCTGCTTCTTCCAATCGAATCGCCAAATAATCTACTTGCGATCGATATCTTCCGATCAAGTCAGAGAGCAAGTTTTTGGCATCCGCAATTAAGCTGGGCATAGCTGATGACGATCGTTGATGAACTGACTTTATTTTAGAGGAAAGGATTAGGGACTAGAAAGTCAAAAGTCAAAAGTCAAAAGTCAAAAGAAAGAAAGGCGTCGGGCGTCGATCGCCAGTCCAGTAAAAGAGGTTGACAAAAGCGACATAGGGTGAATTTCTATGTAGACCTTGGCAGGGCGAAGCATGAGGGCAGAGGGGCGACCAAGCAGAATTAATTTTTTTCCCTTTTCTTTTTATTCTTCTTTTTGACTTTTGACTTTTGACTTTTGACTTTTCTAGCCCGGTGCGAGGTCGTAAATCCTGAATTCCTGTACGTTCCAGCGGCTGAAAACGGCTTCTACTTGGCGGATATCTGCCTCAGAACCTTCTATCATGATGAGGTAATCGCCTTGATAGATGCGATCGCGATAAACTGTAGCTTGTTCTTCGGGCATTCCCCAACCTACCAACGCGCCAATTAAGCTGCCTGCGGTTGCACCCATGATACCACCCGTTAAAGTAGTAGCCAGAGCTGTCGCTGCCGCGCCAAACAATACTACTGGGCCAATTCCCGGCAGTGCGGCAGCTGTCGCCAGTCCCACAGCCAAACCAACGCTACCCCCAACTGTAGCACCTGCGATCGCACCTATGGTAGTTCCTTCCTGTGCTTTGTTTCCACTGACTTCGCGGATTTCCACAGTTTGTCGTTCCGGATCTTTTGCGATCGCGGAAATTTGACCCATCGGGAATCCAGCTGCTTCCAGTTCGTTGAGAGCGTTGCGGATGTCTTGAGGATTAGCAAAAACACCAAAAGCTCGTTGATAAGGACTAAGCGCCATGACTCTTTCCTCTACTGACAAGGCATATTTATTCATTCCTAGATTGGCGAGTTTTCACAGGTTTGTGCATCAATCGCTGGATGTTATTTTGCAGTCACATAGGATATTTCTTATCTATCAAAAGAAACATATGGCTTTCCCGTTGTTGTGCCGATAATAAAGACTTATATAATCGTAGGGTGGGTTAGGCACGGGCGATAATTTCAACACTTTCAAGCAATAATTAAGTTACCGTGCCGTAACCCACCATCCTACCTATCTGTAACATATACAAACATTTTCCACCCTAAACCCTCTAGACCCGCTTTTTGCAAACAAACTGCCAAACTAAACTCAAAACCTATCTGCGTTCGGAAGCTTTCTTCTTTCACAAGCCGGATGCTGTAAAAAAATTCCCTAAAACTCACTTTTACGATACGCTATAAACGGGTCGATCGAAAACACAATCAAAATGCGCCATCACTTCTCACTACTGTTGATACTAGGTTTGTTATCGCAACCGCTCAAAGTCTTGGCGGTGGAAGATCCATCTACTGTTTTCCCTCCCAGCGAACAGCCGGATTTTTGGCCACCAGCGCAAGAACTGGTGCAGGAACAAATATATTTGATATCGAGAATTGAAAGAGCGCTCCTCAGTCCAGATCCCGATCGAGTAAAAGCTGTCCGAGGTCAACTTTTCCTGCACACATCATCTGTCGATCGCTTACTCAAAAACTACTACCAATTTCCCAATGTTCTTTGTGCGCCAACTGCTACAGAAAGTTTTGAAGATCTGCCAGCCGTAGGATCTTTGAGTGCGTCACAGGTACGGGTTTACTGTCTTCTCTATTCTTCCACACAGAAACTGGATTCGCTGCGGCCATTACTCGATCGCCGTGTGACTGGACTCGATCGCAGATCCGATACAGTCGAAGCATCGCCAATGACAGAAGAAGAATCCAATCTGATTTTAGGGGTTGGCAGAGTTCCCAAGCAAGCGATCGCTAACTACGAAGTGCCTATTCCACCTGCGATCGTACCCCCCTTGCAAGCAACTGCGCCTTTGTTAGCAGCCAAAGCATTTTTAGACCAAGCGCGAAAAACTTTTCCGAGAGGAACTCCATTTACAGTTTCTGATGAAGTGAGTTCAATTAATGGAGAGAACCCTTATGGTTTATTCAGAGCAGAATTGTCACAATACACGCAGTTTCTCGCTTTGCCTAACACTGGTATAGCTCGCATTCTCACCGCCGAATTTTATAACCAAGACTCAAATAATTTACGCAATAGACTGCTACCTACAAACGCAGAAAATTTTCCGTTTCCTGTCTTATTAAAGTTGGGAAGAGAAGCAAGCGAACCAAGTCGAATAATTACAGATAATCCTCCCTTCGTTCCGCAACTGGAAATTCAAATTGCCGATGATAATTTCCAAATATTTCCGCAAGAAATCAACTATGGATTTCTCGTCGATATTGGCGATATCCCGCTTGAAAATATCGATTCAGGGTTGAGCGCAGTTGCAACGAACACGCGCCAATTTTTCCTCAATTATCGACCGCCAAATAAGTTAGCTTCATTGCAAATAGACCGCAGACGATTTATTACTGGTAAGGAACAGAATTTTGGCTTATCCGAACCGATATTCGCCCAAGCGCCAGCAGTGCTAAATCATACTTATTTAGTACGGACTGTGCAATTCCAGTTACCGGAAGTTCTTGTCAGTGGCGATCCGATTACCAACAGACAGCGCCGCATCCTCGACTCGTTGCTGAAAACGCCCAGCGCCGATCTCCTCATTGCTTTTCGACCGGTGTATCGTCGATCGGATGGCAGTTATACCGTCCTGTGGCGCGTCGTCAAACAATTTCCCAATCCGCAAATTCTCGATTTAGAAAAATATCTAAATTTAGAACGAAGCATCCAATAATGTATACTAAGAATAATTATCACTTCTCTGCCATATAGTTTTTGTAGTGATAATATAAACTTATCCAATCGTAGGGTGGGTTAGGCACGGGCGATAATTTCAGCACTTTCGATCGATAATTTAGTTCCCGTGCCGTAACCCACCATCTCACTCAACTGTAACATTCACGAACATTTTTCCCCATAAATCCGCAAGAGCCACGCGCTTTTTTTGTTTTGACTTTTGACTTTTGACTTTTGACTTTCTAACCCCTAGCCCCTAAAAATATGAGCCAATTAACACTTGAAACTATTGGCGGTACGCGCCAGCAATATGAATGGTATTGGCAAGGACAGCAGTTGTCGATCGCCTACGATATCCTTGGAGAAGGAAAAACTGTCTTGCTGCTACCGGCATTGAGCAGCGTTTCCACACGCGGGGAAATGGGCGAACTGGCAAAATCCCTCGCTTCCCAGTTTCAAGTTGTAGCGGTAGATTGGCCGGGATTCGGTCAATCATCTCGACCACCGCTAGATTACCGACCGAGTGTATATCATCAATTTATAGAAGATTTTGTCAAAAATGTCATTAATACGCCAGCCGCTGTTGTAGCAGCCGGTCATGCTGCCGGTTATGCGATGAAACTGGCAAAAACGCAACCAGACATTTTTTCGCACATTGTTTTAGCAGCCCCCACTTGGCGCGGGCCATTGCCAACAATGGGGTTAAACGAGGAACAGTCTAACATACTCAGAGAGATAGTGCGATCGCCCATCTTAGGAGAAATGCTTTACGCACTCAACACAATACCGCCATTTCTTAACTTCATGTATCGGGGTCACGTTTTTGCCAAAGGAGATATCCTCACCGACAATTTCATCCAACAAAAATGGCAAACCACCCAACAACAGGATGCGCGATTTGCATCTGCCGCTTTTGTCACAGGCGCATTAGATCCAGTTCAAAATCGCTCCGAATTTCTCGCTTGGTTTAAAGATTTGTCCATCCCAGTAATGGTAGCAATCGGCGAACAAAGTCCACCCAAATCAAAAGCAGAAATGGAATCACTATCCCAATTACCGGGAGTGCAATCTCGCCTCTTACCAGGTTCCTTGGGATTGCATGAAGAATATGCAGATAAATTTGCAGAAGTTATTATACCTTTTTTGAACAGCTAATCGCCTCACATTTTGGACTAAGAAAACCGTTTTTTGGAGGCAATTATTATGTATGGACACGGCATCACAATTTTAGGTTCTGTTACCATAAAGCGTACTGCGATTAAATGGTTGGAGAATTTCACTTTCAAAAAATAACGGAGTTGGATCGAATTCTGAGCGTTGTTCTTCTGTTAATGGGTTCTGATGTTTATTGATACTTCTAAATGTCTCTATCATCGCATAAATCTGCTCAATTTGTTCGGGAGTAAGTCCTGTGATATCAATAGTTTTAGCCATTTTTCGTGAGGATTGGGGTTTGTCGATATTTTAGCTTAATTATTTACAATTGTATTGCTTGGGCGGCGGGTGATATAGAAACCGGGTTTCTGTGTAAGGCAATCGCACAAGCCATAACATTTCTGCGCTAAAATTAACCTTTCAAGCAATTTGGATCTCCAGGGGAGATCCTCAAACGATTTGCCGGTAAATCTGAATATATGGCAGCTAGGCGGGAATTAGCATCTGAGTTGGATGAGTAGCGGCGTAATGGACACGATCGGTGTAGGGGTAATTTATGTATTATATATGCTAAATTGTGAATAATTCTGGTTTCTATGTATTGATGGGCAGAAAACGGGATCTTAAACAAGTTGATGCGATCGCTAGAGAGTTTAATATGGGAGGCGAATTAAGGATTGCTTTTGGTTTATTCCTTGAGGAAGAAAAGAAAAATGGTTATGGTGGAACTTTAAACAGTAGAGGCGATTTTACTTATGAAGAACTCCGCCAAAAAGCTCAAGAATTTTTAGAGGGTATTTAAATGGCAACTCAGACATCTATTGCTAATCACAAGCCAGATATCGAGCAAATTATTTCAGTCATTACTAAACCGATTATCGGAGAAATTTGTCATCAGGTTACATTTAGTTATGGGGATGAATTACGGCTAGATTTCGGTGAGATGTCTGCCTATACTCATCCAAAATTAGCACATCTACGCAAAGGTAGTTGGCAATTTGGCACAAGGGCAACACCTTGGGTTTTCAAGCAAGGCGATCTAATTTTAACTTCTGCGTTGCCAGTAAATATAGATGCAGAAATAGATGAGGTAGAAATAGATGCTGTCAAGAAAGTTTTGCAGCAATTGGAAAACAAAGAATTGATTAATTTTGTAATTAATGCCCGTAATATTAGTCTGACTCTATTGTTTGAGGGTGATTATAAACTTATTTTAGAGCCAGATTTGCAAGATGATTCTGGGCTTGCTTATTGGGAATTATTCATGCCAACTGAGCAAATTTTGACGGTCGGGCCTGGACTTTTTTGGGAATGTAAAAGGCTTTAAAGGAAAGCAGGTAGAGCAAATTCCGCGAAATGTTTGGGGGTCGTGGTGTTTATTGATGAAAGGTGCTAAGATAACGCTATAATTATCAGAATCGAAAATAGATAAAAACTATGTCAACAGTTTATCGGTTGAAAGCCAGCGAACTAGATAGTAATTTTTTAGAAGAAATTAAAGCAACTTTTGGAGATAAAGAAATTGAAATCATTGTTTCACAATTTGATGAAACTGAATACCTTTTAAAATCAACAGTCAACAAAAATCGACTTCTTAAAGCGATTAAAAATGTTAAAGATCGGCAAAATTTAGTAGAAGTTAACTTAGAGGATTTATAATGAGCAGAAGAATTGTTTTTGAATCTTCTGCTTTTGAAGATTTTCCTGAATGGTCAAAATTAGACAAAAAAATTTAAGCCTTGAACAAATTTATCACTCCTCAAAAGGTTCTTCAAAAAGTCCTGACAAATCCCGATAACCACTGATTACCCTTAAAATCTCAATTCCCCCTTCAATTGGACGATAAAAAATCAGGTAATCATCAACTGGAAAACTCCGCAACTCCTCAAGAAGTTCATCACGCCGACGCCCCATATTTGGAAAAATTGCTAAATTCTTACACTTTTGATTGACTTTTTTCAGGAAGCGCTCTGCCGCATCAAAACCACTATTGTCAGCAATCAAATCGATAATGGTTTCAATATCTCTGCTGGCGGGAGACGTAAAACGACAAATATTAGTCATAAACCAGCTTGATCGCGACGTTGTTGTAGTTTCTGTTGCAGTTGGAAAAAAACCGTTTCCCCATCAATAACCTCACCTCGTTCTGAAGCTTCAACGCCAAGCATAATTTCCCTTTTCAATTCCTCAAACCGCCCTTTGTAAATGCGTTCTCGTTCTTCTAACAGCCTGATACCCGCCACGATGACTTCTTCAGCAGAAGGATACTTACCGCTTTCTACTTGACTTTCAATAAACTTCTCAATTTCTGAACTTAACGATATATTCATTTTTAACCTCAGTTTGAGTCATTTTGAATTAAGACTATGCTTTGTAGATATTGTAGCTTAATTATAGCATCAATCTTCTAAAATAGTGCGTTTTACCCAATTCTTAATAGTTTTGATTAGGTGCGGGTCTTGAGGTGAGAAAGTGGGAATAGTGGGATGAGGAGAGTCAGTGATAACGCAAATTGTAGCGTCGAAGCGAGAGAGAGAATCGAGAAAAGTTTGACTGAAGTCTGTGGATAGTGGTAAAATGGACAAATGAATTCTAGTTTGTTTTATGTCAAATCCCGAATTATTAGCCCAACTGCGACAGTTATCCCGTTCTGAAAAGTTGCAAATCATACAGTTTTTAACGGCTGAATTGGCGAAAGAAGAAGGAATTGTATTAGGAAATGAAGCAGCAGAAATATGGAGTGCAGTGCATACATCTAATGGTGCAGCAGAACAATTAATGCAGTTACTAGAAACTGAAAAACAGCCAATTCAAAATGTTAAATAGTAAGCGATATCCTTTTCAACCTAAACGAGATGAGTTTGGTGTTTTAGCTGACGTTCCGTATTTGCCTTTAACACTAACTTATCAAAATCGATCGGTTGAGGTTATGGGTTTACTGGATACAGGAGCTAGTGTTAACGTTTTATCCTATAATATGGGAATGCAATTAGGGACAATTTGGGAAGAATAAAGATTTTCTATAAAGGTCAAAAACAGGTATGAATACTACAGACAATTCCCCAAGCTCAGATCGATCGTCGGCAGTAGTGATATCTGTCACAGAATTAGAATGTCAGCTTAATGAATTACTCAAGCAACTATCGCCACAGAAATTACAGGTGCTTGCTGATTTTGCTGCTTACCTAGTTAATGTTGAAAGTGAAGCAGCAACTCAGGAACTTTTGGCAATTCCAGGGTTGTTAGAACGAATTAAACAAAATCAAGCTACTCCTAAAACCGATTACACAAACTGGAGAAACATTCGATCTGATGTATGAAGTTTTGCTTCATCCCGATGCTCAAAACGTTTATGCTAATGCTGAAAAAGCCCTAGCTAAGAAAATTGCTCGATGTTTGCAGCAGTTAGAGCAAAATCCTCGATCGCACTCCAATATTAAAGCGCTCAAGGGAGATTTGGCGGGGTTATATCGGTATAGAATTGGAGATTATAGAGTCATCTATTCAATAGAAGATGAAGTAGTTCGGGTGTTTGTTGTAGCGATCGCCCATCGTAGTGAGGCTTATGACCCATGAATTGCCTGTTATCTAAAATTTCCTCATATGGGTTGATATTACGCTTCTAAAACAGTGCGTTGTAGCCAATTCATAATAGTTTGAATCAGGTGCGTATCTTGGGGTGAGAATGTGGGAATGGTGGGATGGGGTGTTTTTCCCAGTCTAGGAGTGAAGAGTAAATTTTGAGTTCCGTGAGGGTGCGGGGAGGGGGTCAGTGATGTTTTTTGACGAGTGGTGCTAAGATGTTTTCCGAGATCGCCTTGGAGTAGTAGTAAGATAGAAAAATAAATTCATGTGATGGGTTTTGAAAAATACTATGAATTTGCAAAAAGACATAGATAACGATGGTGAGCTAATCGAGAAAATACGGCAATGTTGGAATCCTTTATCAAAGCGTTCAGGAACGTTGGTACAACGATTTGATGGCGTTTGGCATTATGGTGTCGCACTATCAGATACTTCAGCCATTTCTTGGGGGCCGAGGGAGACTTCAAAACTTTATTATAAAGGTTGTCTTGTAATACATTGTCTTGGTTATGAGTTCAGAGATGCGGTTCAAGTTTCATATTTGCTCAAGGATGAAATATTTGAAAATATAATTGCCTCTGTTTCAGCTTTTCATAACAAGTGGAACTATGGAGTTCAGGGCTGGAACTGTGAGCATTGGGCGCGTTTAGTCGTGAGCGGTCAACCCATTTCCTACCAAATCAAAGAGCAGGGATTTGGGATTTTTGATGTATTTGGGGTTTTATACTTCAGAGGCGAAGCGGTAACGGAACTTAACAAGTACAGACAGTAGTTTTAGCCAAAGAACTTACTCTTATGCTAGAAATATTACCACTTTTCCGAACCTTTAGTTCTAGTTATGTTTGGCAACCCTACGAGGGGGAAATCTATAATCCATTAATGGCATCCCCAGACTTAAAAAATAAGCTGAATGAGCTTCTCGCTGTGAGTTGAATTTATTCAATTCATCTGTCCAAACTAACGCCGGATAAACTATTCGATTTGCTCTCATTCCAATGGGAGGTTGTAGGCGAATTTAAGCCAGTCCGGAAAATATTTTTGGAGTTTCGTTCTTTGAGTTACCAGATTAATTTCCTCTAGGATTTGGTTGCACAAGACAACCTGGATCGTTGCGAGTGAGAGCATCGAGAAAAGTTTGGCTAAAACCTTGGGGTTTTGCTTCTTCGTAGAAAATGAGGATGGGGTGTTTTTCCCAGTCTAGGAGTGAAGAGTAGATTTTGAGTTCGGTGAGGGTGCGGGGTGTGCCTTCTGTGGATTTGGGACAGTCGTGTTTTTTGACGAGTTGCAGGTAGATATCGATGGCGGGGTTATCGCGGTTATCGAATTTGCTACCGTCGATGCACAGGAGTTGGGCGAGGTTGACGATTGGGGTGTCGCTATGCCATAATTAGCAAATGAGCCGATATTCAGTTGCATTCCCTCAACCCAACTTAGAAAATCTACAATCACACTAAGAGATAAGGTAATGGATTCAGAAAAAGACGATAAAAAACAAACTATAACAGAGATCATCAAATCTGGTCAATTACACAGTATCTATTTTAACGAGTTTGGTATTGGAGTTTCTAAGCATGATATTTTCATATTATTAAGACGCAATGGAAAAGAAGAAGCAATACTTAACGCATCTCACATTACAGCTAAATCACTTGTAAACTCTCTAAGTGAGGCTTTGAGAAGATTTGAAACTCAAACAAATCAGACAATACCGGATTCAGATGAAATTGAAAAATTAATGGAAGAACAAGATGCTGACAATAACCCGTGAAAAATATAATAAATTTTCTGATGTTGACGAAAATAAAAACCCTATTGATTTCAAAGGGTATCCAGTAGGTACAATTTCGCCTTCTCTTGAACGAAAAGATTTTCCATTTGTTTATACAGAACCCAAATCGCAAAATCTCAAAATAACCAAAAATAAATTAAGTAAAAGAGATGAAATAGATAAATTATCGACCTTTGAAGAAATACTGAAATATGGTATTGATGCTATTAAGTTGAATGATGATTATTTTTTCAATCGTATTAGTGAATTAAAAGAATTATGCGATTCAGAAGAAGACTATGATGTTTCTTTAGAGTCGCTTAAAACGATGTTTTTATTTCTTGAAGCAATTGGAAGTATTTCTAAAGCCAGTAGCTTAACGGTAAGTGAAAGTGGCATTTTTTATTTAGAATGGGAGAGAGATAGGAACAATTCAATAACCCTGCGATTCAAAAAAGATTACTTCGTAGACTACGTTATTTTTAAGCCAAGTTCTCATATAAATCAACGAATTATTTTGAAAGGTTCGATGTATGCTCTAGATTTAATCGATCTACTTAACGGTTTTAACATAAAAATACACAAAAAAATATAAACAATAAACATAACAATGACAGAGATACAAACTGGTGATGTTACGCGCTATTGTAAACCTTCAACTTTGGAGAATGAAATACCAAAGAGTTCGGCTTTTGAAAGACGAAGAGAAAGAGATGAAAAAGATTTGTCTGTCTATTGGCTTGACTTTTTTGGCAAAACAACTGAATTAGAAAACATTAGAGAAGTTAAAGCCTATATGGAACAAAACGGTTTTAGGTTAAAATATAATGGGTCTTTTGCTATTATTAATATACAGAAATCCAAAGAATATATTTTAGAAAAAATATCATCAGAAATTTTTTATAGAGAAAAGAACTTACCTCATTGTGGTATTTTCCATGAGGCTGACGATCTATTAATAGCAAAATTACTTAGTGAATGCGTTCAGAACAATTATCTCGTTAGAAATATAGTTGATTCAACTACTTCACCCCCATAACCGCCTGAAAAATCGGGCGACTTCCCAAAACCTTCAATACCCAACTTTCCCGCAACCGTAACCGCGAAACCTCATCTTTCTGTTCCATCGCCGCCAACGCCAACTGCGCCAAGGCTGTATCAATCGCCTCTCGTTGGTCGATGCAAGGCAATAAAATCATCCCGATTTAGGGTAATTACAATTCGCTGTTCACTCTTGGCAAAAGCTAAAACTTCATCATCTGGAATCCTTTGATTGGCTCGTCCAGACTCATAAGATGTCAGCACATCATAGCCGAAATCGCGTAAAGCTTGCACCATATCCAAAGGGAAATTTTCATTTGAGTAAAATCTAATCATTGATTTCTATATCAGCATCATCTTGGTGAGAAGCAATAGCTCGATCGATTTCTGATTTATTGTTTTCATAGTAAGCCTGTACTGCGCTCAAATCAGGTATCGTTAAGCTGGGAAAATTTCGGATAATTTCTTGATAATCTGCTCCTTGCAGTTGCAAAGAAATTACAGTCCAGACTGGTATTCTCGTCTGACGGATGCAGGCATGACCTCCACAGACTCCTGCTGTTTTTTGAATCATTCTATTTTGTAATTTATCTTGCAATAAAGCATATTCTTCTATATCCAGAGACTCGATTAACTGCACTAAAGATTCAACTAACTTAACATTCATAAATCCTCACTTTGGTAGGTAGGATTATTAGTTTTTAATCTTTGCTTATTCATTGTTGCCTAGATGAATTATCTAAATGAATAAATCTTTATTACCATTAAGATCGCGGTGTGCGATCCAGCCAACAACATTATAGCATTAAGCTGTCAAGTTAATTAAGATAAATTTTATGTGCGATCGCACCACACCCATCAACCATGAAAATGATAAAATAATCAACGTTATTTATTCTCCATAGTCAGCCAAAACCGTGAGTCGTATTGTTTTAACTACCATTGGTTCTTTTGGCGATCTGCATCCGAAAATTGCGATCGCACTGGAATTACGAAAACGCGGTCACGATATAGTGTTTGCAACTCATCGGGAATATCAAGGCAAAATTGAAGCTTTGGGATTTGAGTTTCATCGAATGCGCCCTGACAACAAGGCTTTAAGCGATCCGCAAGAAATGGCGCAGATGATGGATTTGAAAACGGGGACGGAATATGTCATCAAAAATTGGGTTTGTGCGAATTTACGGGAAACTTATACAGATTTGATGAACGTTGCCAAAGATGCAGACTTTATTGTTGCGGGTGAAGGAGTTGTGGCGGCGCGATTGGTGGCGGAAAAATTAGGGATGCGGTGGGCGTTTGCTGTCTTGCAACCCGCTTCATTTCTATCTGTTTATGACCCGTCAGTAATCCCTGTGTTTCCATCTTTAGCTAAGTTTCGCAAGCTTGGATCTATTTTCAGCCAAGGTATAATTCAATTATCAAGAGTAATTTCTAAATCTTGGGCAGAACCGATTCATCAACTGCGACGCGAACTCGGTTTGCCTCCCCTAATTGGCAGTCCTTTCATTGATGATAAATATTCTCCCTACCTTGTGTTGGCGATGTTCTCGTCAGCATTCGCAAAACCTCAACTTGATTGGCCAAAAAATACTGTTATTACAGGATTTACATTCTATGATGGTAGCGAGGAAAAAACGAAACTCACACCAGAACTCAAACAATTTTTAGATGCAGGCGAAGCACCGATCGTTTTTACCCTTGGTTCAGCCGCAGTTATGACTCCTGGTAGCTTTTATCAAGAAAGCATTCAAGCTGCAAAGCTGCTAAACCGTCGTGCAGTTTTGTTGATTGGTAAGAATGCACCTCCAGAGAATCTTTCTCAAGACATCATTGCTGTAGGTTATACACCTTACTCGCAAATTTTTTCGCGTGCTTGTGCGATCGTACATCAAGGCGGCATTGGTACAACCGCCCAAGCATTACGGGCGGGTCGTCCCACGCTGGTGATGCCCTACAGCCACGACCAGCCAGACAATGCAGCAAGAGTGGAACGCTTGGGAACTTCCCGAACTATTTCCCGCAAGCAGTATTCAGCAGCACGAGTAGCCAAAAACTTAGGTGAATTGTGGGAAAATCCCCATTATGCAGCTAAAGCAGCAGAAATAGGACGGATTATTCAAGCCGAAAATGGGGTTGGTGTGGCGTGCGATGCGATCGAAAAACAGCTTTAACAGCCAGTTTGTAGGATGGGTGAGAGCAGAAAAACTAATGGACGCGATCGCTACCATCAAATTCCTCAAAGATGCACTTAAGGATTTGCTAAGGTTAGAATTAACTAAATTTACCTTTCCAGAAAAGTGGAGTTGGTTTCATGAACAAAGCTACTTTAACTTTGCTTGTTTCCTCTGGTTTATTGGGTGCTTTGCTGCTGATGGGGAATCCCGCAAATGCTGCTGAAATAGGAACTCCGATCGCAAACTCCGCCATCTCCGCACAGACTGCACAGGTGAGCCTGAGCGATCGATTGCCCACTTTGAATGTGCAGCAGGGAAATCCTATTCTAGACCAATTGGGATGTAGCTGCGCTACTTGCACAACTGCACGGCGCAGTCAGGTTCTCTAATCGCATTCCACGCACCCCAACTAAATTCGAGATAATAGTTGGGGATTCATTCGCGATCGTCAGCGATCGCCAAACTGCGCTAGGGTAGGGTTGAAAACGATTTCCCTAGCTAGACTGTGTTTCCTTCCAGACGCCCTGCTATATTAATAAATCTGACGGCTTTGTTGCTGACTTCCCTGACTGCCTGCGCCAACAGTCCAGCTGCGAGGAACTTGGAGCAGTCTTTGGCGGCAGATCCCAAACTGCAAGAAAACCCGGTTACAGTGGGACAGTCGGGAAGCGATCGCAACGTCCAAACATCACCAACGGTAAATTTACCATCTGACTTCCCATCGGAAATTAACAAATATCCCCTAGCGCAATTACAGGAAGTCAAGTTACCTAACTCTACAACTCCAGCAGAACAGGCGACCCTGACTCGCTGGACTAGCGGCGACCCCGTTAACTTAGTTCAGAACTTCTATCAAAAGCAGTTTCAGGAAAATAACTGGCAATTACTCAGTCAGCCTACGGATGATGCTGGCGGTACGTTTGAAGCGAAGCGAAATGACTTGAAAGTTACGGTTTCCATCCAGCCAATTTCTAGCACGACAAATACGAGCAGCACCAATCAACCTGCTGCTAATCAAAATTCAGCAGCCGCCACAGAATTTACCATACAATACGAGCGCGTTAGCAGCGATACAGCCCAGCAACCAAGTGGCGATACTACCGCAACTGCACCGCAACCAGAAGCCACAAGTTCTGCTTCTCCAACACCAACACCTTCCGCGCAACCAACCGCAACTTCCCAAGCGGAAACTGCCACCAATACTACTAATAATGTTATTGTTTTTTCTGACTTAAATAATGCACCCAAAGAATTGCGTTCCTACGTCACAGATGTAGCGCAATTGGGAGTACTGACCCTCAATCCCCCTAACTCGAAACAAAATCAATCGGCGGCAAACACCAAATTTGAGCCGAACAAAGCCATCAGTCATCGCGAGTTTGCGCGTTGGCTAATTGCTACCAGTAATAAAATGAATGCTAACAATCCGGCGAAGCAAATCCGTTTGGCAACAGATGCGTCTCAACCTGCTTTTCAAGATGTGCCGAAAACAGACCCCGACTTTGCCGCTATTCAAGGATTAGCTGAAGCGGGAATTATTCCCAGTCCGCTTTCTGGAGATAGCACAGCGGTGTTGTTTCGTCCGGGTGCAGCTTTAACGCGGGAACAGTTACTCATGTGGAAAGTACCTTTGGATACTCGCTTGGTGTCGGCTGCAACTATTGATTCAGTGAAGCAAACTTGGGGTTTTCAAGATGTAGCGAAAATTGACCCGAAGGCGTTGCGATCGATCCTCACAGATTTCCAAAATGGAGATACTTCTATTATTCGGCGAGTTTTTGGTTATACTACCCTATTTCAGCCAAAAAAATCTGTGACTCGCGCTGAAGCGGCGGCGGCGCTTTGGTATTTTGGCACTCAAAATGAGGGCATATCTGCAAAGGAATTGGTAACTAAGGAGTAGGAGAATTTTGAGTTTGTAGGAGACAAAATTTGTCAATAGCAATTATGCTCGTTACGATCGAGTTAGACGATAGGTACGAAATCGTTTGTCTGTCCGATCCCGTACAGTAAAAATATAAGCTATTGTTATAATTTCGCTCTCTGATGGAACTCACTAGAAACAGCAAAATCTCAAAAACACCAAATACTTGCAAATGTCTTTATTAAATTACGATCGACTGTTCGATACAATTGAGGAATTAGTGCTGCACCATTCTCCCAGTGGCGCAGAAGGGGAAATCGATCGCCTGTTGCTCGATCGATTCAAGGCTCTGGGAGTGAAAGCATGGCTGGATGCAGCGGGAAATGCGATCGCTCTCATTCCCGGTCAAGATTCCAGCCGCAGTATCGCCATCACCGCCCATAAAGACGAAATTGGCGCAATTGTCAAGAGCATCGAGCCATTTGGACGAGTACAAGTACGAAAACTCGGCGGTGCATTTCCTTGGGTTTACGGTGAAGGCGTCATCGATCTGTTGGGAGATCACCAAATTATCAGCGGCATCTTATCATTCGGATCGCGTCACGTCTCCCACGAATCGCCTCAAAAAGCCCAGCAGGAAGATAAACCGCTACGCTGGGAAGATGCCTGGGTGGAAACCAAATGCAGCACAGCGGAACTGGAAGCAGCCGGGATTCGACCGGGAACTCGCGCAGTCGTAGGCAAACATCGCAAGCGACCGATCCGACTCAAGGATTACATTGCCAGTTACACCCTGGATAACAAAGCTTCGGTAGCTATTTTGTTGGGTCTGGCAGAAACCTTAAAGCAGCCGCCTGTGGATACTTATCTGGTAGCTTCGGCAAAAGAAGAAGTGGGTGCGATCGGCGCTCTCTACTTTACGCAAAATCAGCGGCTAGAAGCATTGATCGCCCTGGAAATCTGTCCTTTGTCGAGCGAATATCCTCTTGAAGATGGGGAAGCGCCGGTACTGCTTTCCCAAGATGGCTACGGCATTTACGACGAAAACCTGAACGGGGAGATCCGAAGCGTGGCAAAACGACTGGATATTCCCTTACAACTGGCAACACTGAGCGGTTTTGGTTCCGATGCCTCAATTGCCATGAAATTCGGTCACGTAGCGCGTGCGGCTTGTTTGAGTTTCCCCACCCAAAACACCCACGGCTACGAGATTGCTCACTTAGGAGCGATCGCCAACTGCATCCGTCTGCTGCAAGCATACTGCGAAACGGAATTTAGCCAATAGTCAGTTGTCAGTCGCCGGTTGTCAATTACCCAATCACGAATATTAAACAATCCATAAACGCTAACCTTTGGATCGCCACGATTTTCTACAATAGTGAAGCTAGGGAATCAGTCAGAAATATAACAACCGATGAGGTGTCAGTTAGGACGTACTTAATTTCACCAAACTCAAGATTTCTAGACCCTTCTTCCTCTAGCGCCTAACCCCTAGTTCCTAGCCCCTAGCTATAGCAGTAGATCATGCCCAAAACAGTTGCCGATGTGATGAGCCGCGATCCGATTTCAGTGCGGCCAGAAACTCCTCTCAAAGAGGCTATCAAGATTTTGGCAGAACGCCGGATCAGCGGTATGCCAGTGGTGGATGGAAATGGCAAATTAGTGGGCGTTATCTCCGAAAGCGACTTGATGTGGCAGGAAACAGGGGTTACCCCTCCCGCTTACATCATGATTCTCGACAGCGTTATTTACTTAGAAAATCCCGCCAAGTACGATCGAGACCTCCACAAAGCCTTGGGGCAAACGGTTGGGGAATTGATGACCAGCGATCCGCTGGTGACGGTCCATCCCCATAAATCGTTACGTGAAGCGGCACAATTGATGCACGAACGCAATATTCGCCGTTTGCCGGTGATCGATGATGGCGGTCATGTCGTCGGCATTGTCACCCGTGGCGATATCATTCGAGAAATGGCAGCCACTCAAGACTAATGGCGTTTCCAGGCTCAGCCGTGGAAACGAGGCGAATGGTCAAATCAAATTTATTTCTTTGAAATCTCGAAGAATTAAATTTGCAATCTGCTCTTCTAAAATTTGCAATTCTTTTCACCCAGAAGTGACGACGAAAAAATGACCATTACTCCTGAGTCTGTTCAAAAGTTGTTAAGTTCGGACGAACTGAGCGATCGCTTGCGAGGCGTTAACCAGCTGCGTCAGTTGGAACCTGCGATCGCTTTCAAGCTGGTTCAACCAGCTATTCAAGACAGCAACGCCCGCGTTCGATATGGTGCAGTCAGCCTCATGGATACGCTGGGCAAGCTAGACCTCCACAAAGCCTTGGAAATTTTGCGCGATCGCCTTCAGCACGACTCGGAAGTAGACGTGCAAGCCGCAGCCGCAGATGCTCTGGGGGCGCTCAAGTTAGAAGAAGCTTTTGAAGATTTGCGGCAAGCTTACCACAATTCTTCTGAATGGCTTCTCCAAGTCAGCATTATTGCTGCTTTGGGAGAAATGGGCGACCCGCGAGGCTTCGAGCTGCTAGAAGAAGCACTCGATTCCAATATCGATCTGATCAAAACCGCCGCCATCAGTTCTCTTGGAGAATTGGGCGATTTACGTGCCGTTCCTATATTGGCAACTTTCACCACCTATCCAGATTGGCAACTGCGCTACCGAGTTGTCCAAGCCCTCAATCATTTAGGTAGCCCAGAAGCTCTTGCGATTCTGGAAACAATGACTGACGATGAGGTAGAGCAGGTAGCTCAAGAAGCGAGAAACTGTTTGCCTCTTGCTTAGAGGGGCTAGGGGGAGTCAAAAGTCAAAAGTCAAAAGTCAAAAGTCAAAATTCCTCCTCTTCCCTGTCCCTTTTCCCTGTCCCTTCTCCCTCTCCCTCTCCCTTAGCCCTTTTTTGACTTTTGACTTTTGACTTTTTAATTACGGTGATTGTTGTCGTACCTAATTCTCGCACCGGCCCACAGCAGCTTTTCTCGTAAAGTTTGGTAGTAGGAATAGTTATCTCGCAAGATAATAAATTTAGCTTGACAGTTAGCCATCCAAACATCAACCCGGTGTCCCGGCCAAATAGAGGTAGCCATAACCCCATCCATCCACAGTTTGGTACTGAGTTCGTAATCGCTCAAAGGCCAAATGCTAACTACAGAGCCAGGGGGCAAAATAATGGGACGGCTGGAAAGGCTCAGAGGGCAAATAGGCGTTACGGCGATCGCTTCCATACCATCGTGTACGATCGGGCCATTAGCAGAAACCGTATAGCAAGTAGACCCTGTAGGCGTTGCCACAATTAACCCGTCTCCCTGATACTGATCGACTACCTCACCATCAATTTCCATCTCCAAAATAGAGGTGAGCATTCGATCGGCTGAAGCTGGTTTAACGCACATTTCATTTAAAGCCAGAAAGCGATCGCTCACTGGTGGCAAGTCCCGCCGATCGCCCTCAAATATTGCTGCCTGCAACATCATCCGCCGCTGAATCGCAAAGCGATCGTCAATTAACCGTTCCCAAACTTTCTCAGTATCTTTAAATTCCTCAAAAGGCTGCGTCAAAAAACCCAGATGTCCCCCCACATTCACAGCCAAAATCGGGATGCCATCCCCTGCCAAATTCCGCGCTGCTGACAAAGCCGTACCGTCGCCTCCCAGTACGATCGCCAAATCGATCGGTTGTGTAGATGATGCTAAAAAAACCGGGTAAGGATTATCTTTTGGCCCGCTCGGTCCCATCAGCACCTTACAGTCGAGTTTTTCCAGTTCTCTGGCGCACTTTTCTGCCCAGCGCTTGCTCTGCGAATCTCCTGCTTTATGTGCTATAATTGCTTGTTTCAGTTCCACTTTTTTATATTGGTGAAATAATGATTTTACTAATAACTAAGTAGGGTTCTTCACCCGATTTTGGATGAGAGGATTTTGGATGAAAGAATTGACTCCGCAATCAGTGGGCAGAGTTTGAAATTCGGCAAAATTTCCGTAATTTCAGATTTCAGATTTTAGATTTCAAATTTGAAATCTAAAATCTAAAATTCTCCATTACCACTTGAGCAAGTTAAACTGCTCCATATCTACCGTATCGCGGTTGCGATAAATTGCCAGCACGATCGCCAACCCAACTGCCGCTTCAGCAGCTGCTACGGTAATCACAAACACAGTAAAAACCTGACCTTTAATTGCTTG
The DNA here is from genome assembly GCF_041929145.1 of Aerosakkonema sp. BLCC-F183. NCBI lineage: Bacteria > Bacillati > Cyanobacteriota > Cyanophyceae > Aerosakkonematales > Aerosakkonemataceae > Aerosakkonema > Aerosakkonema sp. BLCC-F183. The sequence continues at coordinate 111,283 of NZ_JBHFNU010000075.1, forward strand.
CGGGTCTAGGAAATTGGAAAAACCCATCAAATTAAGATTCACTGCATTCAGCAGCAATTCAATTGACATCAGTACCCGCACTGCATTGCGACTGGTAATCAAACCGTATATACCTATGCAGAAAAGGGCAGCAGCTAAGAGTAAGAAATATTGCAGTTGCAGCATGAATCCTCTTTTTTAGCGAAGTAGTCAACCGATTTTAGATTTGGGATTTGGGATTTGCGATTAGCTCCGCCTTGAAAGGACGGAGCTTGAAATAATGACTAACGACTATTACTTGTTTTGAGCGCCTCGATTGCTTGTCAGCGTAGAAGCATCGCTACCTGCGGGCACCAATTCTCTAGGACGTTCCGGCAAAGTTAAAACTTGTTGTTGTACGCTTGTACTTTCGGTTATTTCCGGCAAAAATTCGCGCCGTGCCAAAACGATCGCACCCACCATTGCGATTAACAATAACACCGATGCTAGCTCAAAAGGTAGCAAAAAGTCGCTAAAGAAATGTTGACCGATTCGCATAATTGAGCTTTCAGTTGTAGTAGCGACTTCCGTAGAAATCGCCCAAGGAGTTGCCAAAACCATTGTGCCTAATAAGACAAACAAACCAGCACAGACTAAGGCTGTTGCTCCCTGACGAAGCCAAGCGCTCTTAAGGGGTGTAAAATCTTGGCGCTTGTTCACCAACATGATGGCAAACAAAATCAAAACGTTTACCGCACCTACATATATCAGCACTTGTGCTGCTGCTACAAAATCAGCATTTAGCAAAATGTACATTCCGGCGATGCTGATAAAAACTCCGCCCAACAAGAAAGCTGAATAGACAATGTTGGAAAACAGCACCACACCCAAAGCTGCTCCAATCATCATCACGCTCAGTATGGCAAACGAAACAATCTGAACCCCTTGCGCTAAATCCACAGTTATTTCTCCTTTTGTTCGTTGTTAATCATTCATAGCCAAGAACAACAAACAACGAACAATGAACTATTAAACCTACTTTTCCGATTTTTCCAAAATTTCCTCTGGAAGTTGACCGGCGCGACGATAGCTGTCTGGAACGTCGTGAGGGTCCATCACACCTTTTGGCAAGTACGCGAGTTCGCGCAGCGGTGTGACCATCGGGTCATCAGTTACTTTATACGGCAAACGTCCCAAAGCCACGTTATCGAAGTTCAATTCGTGACGATCGTATGTGGAAAGCTCGTACTCTTCTGTCATAGATAAACAGTTTGTCGGGCAGTATTCCACACAGTTGCCGCAAAAGATACAAACTCCGAAATCAATGCTGTAGTGTCGCAGCTGTTTCTTTTTCGTTTCCTTGTTGAATTCCCAATCTACTACTGGCAGGTTGATCGGGCAAACGCGGACGCAAACTTCGCAGGAAATACACTTATCAAATTCAAAGTGAATGCGTCCTCGAAAACGCTCTGAAGGGATGAGTTTTTCGTAAGGATATTGTACCGTAATGGGACGACGGCGCATATGGTCAAAGGTAACTGCCAAACCCTGACCGATGTATTTACCGGCTTGAACGGCTTCTTTAGCGTAATCGCCAACTTGTTTGAGGAACTTTAGCATCGTGTCTCACTCTCTTGGGAATTTTAGATTTTAGATTTTAGATTTTAGATTGAGTGCAAATTTGCGATCTAAAATCCAAAATCTCAAATTTATCTAGCCGCCGAAGGCAAAGGGAAATGCTAGCTTGAGGGCGGCGGTTAACAGCAGATTGACCAGAGAAACTGGTAGGAGGAACTTCCACCCTAAATTTAGCAACTGGTCAATTCTGACGCGGGGTACCGTCCAGCGCAGCAGAATAGCGAGAAAGATGAGGAAGTAAGCTTTCAGAACTGTCATGGTGATGCCTAAAGAGGCAGCGATTACCTGCAACCAGGGGTTTGTCTCGCTGACTCCCAACAAGCTGGCGATGCGATCGATCGGAACGGGAAAATCCCAGCCGCCGAGGTAAAGTATGGAAAAGAGTAGAGAAGAGAGAACCAGGTTGACGTAGGAACCCACGTAGAACAAACCGAATTTCATACCAGAATACTCGGTTTGATAGCCTGCTACCAGTTCTTCTTCAGCTTCCGGCAAGTCAAAAGGTATCCGTTCGCATTCTGCTAAAGCACAAATCCAAAATACGATGAATCCGATCGGCTGACGCCAGACGTTCCAACCCAAGATACCGTAACCCGATTGTTGGTCTACGATGTCGATCGTACTGAGGCTGTTGGACATCATCACGATTGCCAGCACCGACAGCGACAGGGGAATTTCATAACTGATCGACTGTGCGGCAGCCCGCAAACCCCCCAACAAGGAGTATTTGTTGTTAGAGGCATACCCTGACATCAGCAAGCCAATCGGGGCAACGCTGGAAAGAGCAACCCACAGAAATACACCAACGGCGATGTTTGTGATTACCAGGTTCTGCCCGAAGGGTACGATCAGGTAGGACAGAAACACTGGGATCACCACGATGATCGGCCCCAGCGTGAAGAGAAGGGAATCCGACTTAGCTGGCAGAATATCTTCTTTGAAGACGAGCTTCATACCATCAGCAACAGGTGCCAGTATCCCGAATGGCCCCATGAATTCCGGGCCAATCCGCTGTTGTGCAGCAGCCGAAATTTTTCGCTCTAACCAGACTGATACCAGCACTCCTACCGTTGCACCAATAATCATCAGCACCATTGGCAGGGGCATCCAAATTGCCTTAGCGGCACCAGCTGGGACGCCCAAGTCCATTAGCGATTCAATAAAGATTGCTTGCAGGTCAATTCCTGAGTTCATGTTTGCCGCTCTCAAAAATGGCTGAGGCAATGCCAAACCAACCGTTACTACTTTGATTTGTGAAGTTTTTTTTACAACTTCACTGTTTAGTATACCTTTGGATGCCGCAAGACTTTGCTGGTGCAACTACAGCAGCTTGCAAGAGGATCGGGTACAGCAAAAGAAAGAATGGGGGAGTGTCCGATGGGGGTCGTGGGGGAGTGGACAAAAATTAGGTATCATCAACGCCTGCAAACCGCGATAAGTGCGGCGTGCTGTCGCGGGTCTTCCCGGTGCGTGCTGAGTGCCTATAAAGGCAATGTCATCTATCTAGAGGATTAACTAAAGATGGAAGTCTATGATGTGGATAGGAAAATACAATAGCTCAAGTTGCTAGTTAAAAAGCTTTCGCCAGCTCTAGATACCCGACTTCTTCAAGAAGTCAGGTATCTGGTCAACAATAAACCGGACTGATATCCTGTCCGGTTGCACTGACATCTAGTAACGTAAGTTGCTAGTTATTAATTTTCGGTAAAATTGTGGTTTGTAGGGTGCGTCAGAGCGTTAAATTTGGGCAATTCACAGTAATTTTTAGGTTCTGACGCACCCTACGGATTATAACTAGCAAGTTGTGTTAGTGTAACAACGATATTTTGGATTTTCTGCGGTCATTGTTAGTTTAAATTTAACCACAGATGCAGGAAGATGAACACAGATGAACACAGATATTATCGCTCTGTTGTTGGAGCAAACGATACTACCGAACATAATATTAAGCTCTAAGCAGATGATTTGAAATAGCTGTAGTGGTAATTCATGAATTACCCCTACAGCTATCCTCCACAAATCCGCGTTCAGGTTTCCATTGCGAATTCTTCTGGATCTATTCCCCAATTTACCCACCGAATTGCTTCTCGTGCAGATGTTAGATTTGGTGGTACGCGCAAGGTGTGAATTTGTCCGGTACTGGGGCAAGTCATCTTCAATAAATGAATTGGCTCGACATCGGCATCATCTATTTTTAATAAAGTGTATTCTCGAAATAAGTCTAATTCTGTTGTTTGCAATTCTTGGCAAATTCTCTCGTAGCCGATCGCTTGAATTAAGACTCGCCTTAACTCCGCGTTTGTTTCCTCTAAAAGCCATTGCGATCGCCACTTTTTCGGGTGCAGGTATCCGTATTTACGAGGTAAGTTTACGCCGCGATAAGCGTACAGACTGTATCCATCGGCAAACTCTATGGCTGGTTCTTCTTCTGCGTGCAATCTTTGTCGATCGTCAAAGTTTATTTTCGTCGGTCGATCGCATACAAAGCAAACATTTTCGTAAGCAAAAATCCAAAAGGCATTTTTTACCAATAACTGAAACAATTCCCATTCCTTTTCAAAGTTATGCTGGCAACCTACCGCCGTAATATAAAATTCAATCTCCTTTGCCCAAGAAGTACCTATTTTCCGGATAAAAGCTTTGGGAAATTTTCCCCATCGATTATCCTGTAATTGCCTACTCATTTCTCGCCGAAGTGAAATCTCCAATCGCCATGCCAGCATACTTCGCTGTCGCTCCCACAATTGATTTTTCAATCGCAATTCTAATTGGCTCTCCACTTGTCGCCACAGTTTTCCCGCTAACTGGCTATCCAGTTCCATTCTTATTGGGTTACCTAATTTTATTTCTCCTTGTTTCTTTATTTCTAAAGCAGCAGCATAAGGGCTATCAAAAAAAAGAACCTCTACCTCATTTTTACCAATAGTTGCATAAGCTGATTTTATTGCATCCTGGGCTTTTTGGCGATCGATTCGCTGTGTGGAAAGTAGGAGCGCATCCCACTTTTCCTTGTAAACCTGAATTAAAGCTTCTTGCTCTGGCGTAAACTCGTTAATGATTTTGTAGCCACATCCCTCAGCTAAAACTCGCCTCAATGCAGGATTATCCTCTTCACCTATCCACTGTCTTTGCCAGTGAGAAGGAGGCAATTTACTGTATTTTTCAGGCAATCTTACGCCGCGATAAGCATAGATATTAAATCTATCAACAAATTCAATTGCAGGTTCTCCTTCTGCATGGAAATGTCCTCGCTCATCTAAAGATATTTTGCTGGGCCGATCGCATATTATGCACAGCTTTCTATAAGGAAGAATCCATCCACAATCTTTCATAAGTGTCTGAAAAACTTCCCACTCTTTGTTTCGATCGCTCTGGCAATTTAAAACATTAATATAAAACTCTGCTTTACAGCAATTCAAACTCCATATTTCCGGTCGAATACAGTTATGTTTTTCTAGTTTTATCGCCAACTTTTCCCTTAATTCACTCATCTGGATGCTGCCCATTTGACTCTTGAGGAGTTGGCTGTGCAACCACTGTTTTAGTTGGCTATCTACTTGTTTGCCTAACTGAATTTCTAATGGTTTCCACAATTTCTTAATTACTGCACCCTTCAGTTTTTTACCGACCTGTTTTATGTGCAGACTTTCCTTATGAATTATAGCCGAATATGGACTATCAAAAAAAACAATTAATGGCTCTTGTTCGCCAATTAACTCATAAACTGCTTTGACTGCTTCGGAAGCTTTTTGACGGTCAATCGGTTCCGTCGAGAGGGCTATACTTCGCCACTTTTCTAGATAAACTGGAATCAGAGCTTCTTGCTCTCGCGTTAGTTTTGCAATCACATTTCTTCGATGAATAAATTGGAAAGTGTTAGCAAAAACGAGGTTTTAAAAACCGATTTTTGATTAGTCCATTTAAGTGGACTTAAGCTATGACGCAGGCGTTTGAACCGCAAATTAGCTTTCCAGACAAACGCAAGATTTAAACATACTTACATATTTTACCAAGAGGCAGAGCCTCTATATTTTCGTTCCCAGGTTCAACCTGGGAACGAGATGTCAAAATTTTTGACTTTTGACTTTTGACTTTTGACTTTTGACTTTTGACTTTTGACTTTTGACTTTTGACTTTTGACTTACGTAGGCTGGACTAGCGTTGTTCGATCGGTATATATCCAGCTTCGTGCAGTCCCGTGTAAACTTGAGTCGGACGGTAGATGCGGTTTTCTTCGAGCTGTTCTTTCCAGTGAGCTAACCAACCCGCCACGCGAGCGATCGCAAAAATCGGCGTAAACAAATCCGTCGGAATACCCATCTTACTGTAAACCAGGCCAGAGTAGAAATCTACGTTCGGGTAGATTCCCTTGTGAGCGAGTTTTTCTTCTACAGCTTTTTCCAACTCCACCGCAATATCGTAGTACTTATCGCGACCGAACTTTTCAAACAACTGCTCGGCCAGATTTTGCAGAATAGTTGCTCGCGGATCTTTTACCTTGTATACTCGGTGTCCGAAGCCCATAATTTTGGCTTTGCGTTCCAGGCGATCTTCCAGAAAAGGACGGACATTTTCCACCGAGCCAATTTCTTCCAACATCGCAATCACTTCTTCATTTGCGCCCCCGTGCAGTGGGCCACCCAGAGTGCCCACCGCCGAAGCCATGACTGCGTAAGGATCTGTCAGAGTTGAAGCTGTCACCCGCGCTGAAAACGTGGAAGCATTCATCGTATGTTCTGCGTGCAGGGTTAAACAGACATCGAATATCCTAGCTGCCAGAGGATCTGGTTCCCGCTCGTTCAGCATATACAGAAAATTCGCCGAATAGCCCAAATCATCGCGTGGCTGTACGGGGTCATTCCCCTTCCGCATCAGCTGAAAAGCTGCCACCATTGTGGGAATTTTCGCCAAAAGTCGCACTACCGCAGCGCGGATATAAGCCGGGTTATCTAAATCTCTGCGCGAATAGAACAAACCCAATGCAGCGGCTGAAGCTTGCAGCGCATCCATCGGGTGTCCGCTTTCGGGAAAGCATTTCATCATATCCCGAATCCGATATTTAATTCGCCGATGGTAGCGAATTTCATGCTCAAAGGCTTCCAGTTCTTCTTTAGTTGGCAGCGTACCCCAAATCAAAAGATAGGATGTTTCCAGAAAGGTACTTTTTTCTGCGAGTTCTTCGATACGGATACCCCGATATTGCAATATACCTTGCTGTCCATCCACGTAGCTAACGCTTGATTGGGCAGCGGGAATGCCTTCCAGACCTGGCTTATACTCGCAGACAGTCATAACTTTACCGTTAATCTTATGTGAAATATATTTTAGGCTAACTTACCAGCAACTTACGTATTGTTGCCGACTGCACAAAAATCTTTTATATCTGGTTAGGGGTTAGGGACTAGGGGTTAGGGAAGAGGGAAGAGGGGAGAGGGAAGAGGGAAAGTCAAAAGTCAAAAGTCAAAAGTCAAAAGTCAAAATTAAGAATTTCTTCCTGCCCCCCTGCCCCCCTGCTCCCCTGCTCGCAAGCCGCTGTATGTCAAGCTAGAAAAAGTAACTTGGGGGATGCTAGCCAAAATAGCTGACTGCGACCGACTGGAGATCCGGTTTCCGGAAGCGTTAAACCGACGATACCGGCTTTTTTGACGACCAAAGAGCCTCGAATTTCACCCCAAGTCAAGATTTCCGCCCAATTTCCCAAGTTTGGTTCGTGACCGACCAGCGCTAGGCGGGTGCTGCCTTTCTGTTGCCATTCCTCGAACCAAGTTAGCCAGTTTTGGATGTCGCCGTCAAAGGCGAGGTCGTTTGATTCTTCCAGTTGGGAACTCAACCCAGCTGCGATGAGAATTTCGGCGGTTTGACGCGCACGCAGGAGGGGACTGGTGAGAATCAAACCGAAATGGAGATTCAATTCGGAGAGTCTGGCGGCGACTTTGCGAGTTTTGCGTTTGCCTTCATCGGTCAGGGGTCGATCGCGATCGTGAGAATATTGTTCTGGTTCGGCAGCTATCCCGTGACGGATTAAGTATAGTTCTTTGACAACTCCCCTGCCTGAAGGCGAGGGGATTCTTGGTTCATCGGGATAGCTCATGCTACTTGCCCTCCCCAAAATTCACTGCGATGTGTCCCACCGCTGTATAGCCACGCTGCAAAACGACTTGCGCTGCTGCAACATCTCGATTGGTTTCATAACCGCATTCAGGACACTTGTGGACTCTCTGAGATAATAACTTTTTGCCTGTATGCGTTTGGCATCTAGGACACTCTTGCGTCGTTCCATTAGGATCTACCTTGGCGAAATATGCACCTCGCTGAAAGCAAACATGACCAAGAATACTAAGAAACTGCCCAAAGCCAGCATCCAACGTATGTTTGCAAAGCATCCCTGCTGACATAGCTTTGAGATTCAAATCTTCAGCGAAAATGGTTTGCGCTCGGTCGCACAAATGATGAGCGGTCTTAAAATGAAAGTCTTTGCGACTATTCGAGATGTACTCGTGGTGTTTAGCAATTTGATGGTGCAATTGACGAAACTTTCTAGAACCCTTTTTCTTGCGCTTGAGTTGACGTTGCAGCGATTTCAGCTTGCTTTGTCCATCAACAAAGAATCGAGGTCTATCAATCAACTCGCCATCAGACGTTGCTAAAAAGTGTTCCAAACCTAAATCAATCCCGACGCCATGACCTGAAGGTGATGCTTGAGGCACTTCGACATCGCACTGCAAAGTGAGCATGGCATAGTAACCAGATGCCCGTCTAACTACGCGAATCTGTTTGACCTCAAATCCTTGAGGAATTGGACGCGACAAGTGCATTTTGACTAAGCCAATCTTCGGCAGGTTAACCCAGTCTGCACCATCAAAACACTTGACGGACTCCTGATTGAGTTGAGGAAACACAAATGAGCGCATCCGTTTTTTGAATCTAGGAAAACCATGTCCACGCTCCCACATAGCTACAAACGCTGCTTCTAACTGACGCAACACCTGTTGCAAAACATGAGTGTGAGGTATCTTCAACTCAGAAATTGACTTCTTTGCTTGTGCCAATGTAAAACATTGACGCGCAAAGGTTGGACGTGGTGTATCGACAGAAATAATGTACTCCTGCCTAATGCTGCACGAGTTAGCATCACACTTTCGAGAATTGACCCAATCCTTCCGTTCTCGCAACGCATAGTTGTAGACCTTCCGACAAATTTCTAGCCAGTAGTCGAAGGTTTCACGTTGCGCGTCGGTAGGAATGAGTTTGTACTCGTAGGTTAGATTTAACATACAACCATTATCTTCACTTTCTGAATAAATGGGTATGTGTTTATTCAAAATCCTCAATGGCGACATTCGATCCAAAAGTCCCCCTAGAAGGGGGAGGCTTGTACCCAGTTTATTGGTCATTAGTCACCGGTCAGTGTCAGTTGTCAGTTGTCAGAACTTAGCGTTAAGCGATCGCAAATCACCGCACCTACTTACTCGCTGTCGATCAAATCGTGAGTGGGGTTAATCAACTTTAAGAGCTTTTGCTTAATTTGGGTATCGAACACTTCCCACTTCAGCTTGGCATACTCGGAGTTTTCGTTGCTGCCACCCAAGAAGCCGATCGGGATTTCAAAGCCACCAGCCATCATCCGTCCGCCGCCAAAAAAGCGCCCTTGATTATCTTGACCGAATGCTTCTTTGAGAAATTCATCGGGGTCGAGAGTGAGCTTCGTGGTTCGCAGCGACCCTATCACCATTTCTATCCCTTCGTCTTCATTGTGGACAATCCCGTACACAAGCGCGGTATGGACATTTTCTTCCGTTACTAAGAAGTCTGCCGCTTGGGGGATGGCATCGCGGTTATCGTAGCGCAAGTAACCGACACCGGCAATCGAAAAGTTGTTTTGTACAGAGCGATTTTTGAGACTGCGCTCGATCACGTCCATAACTCGCTTAGAGCGATTTGTTTGTAGGACGGCATTGAGCAGCTGAGCGTCGTAGAATCGACTGAGATAGGCAGCAGCCAGAAAATCTTCTTCTTGTGCTTGTCTGAGCGCGTTGGTGTCCGATCGCAACCCGTGCATCAGAGATGTGGCACATTTAACGTGTTCGCTGATACTGCTATCCATATTGAGCAACCCTGCTTGCAGGTATTGCGTCAAAATGGTGGCGGTTGCTCGCACGCTAGGCCGAATATCGACAAACTCAGCTTGTAGGTTCCCTTGCAGTTTGTGATGGTCTATCACTACCGTTGTGGGGATACCCGCTTGCTGTAAGAAAGGCATTAACTGACTGGTCGTGCCTTGATTATCGATCAAAATCAAGCCCTGATAGGCTGACAAATCTTTATTCTTGATTGTCTGAATTGTCCAGCGTTCTGCTGGTAGATTTGTCAGCTTTACCAGCGCGATATTTTCTTGGTGAGAGAGGGTGCCAGCATAGACGATCTCGCAGTGGATATCGTATTGCTGGGCGATCAATTTATACGTCCAAGCAGAGGATAAACCATCTGGGTCTGGGAAGTCTTGTACGACGATGAGCTGGCGTTCCTCCCGGTGTCGCTCCAAGGTTTGCCGCAAAGCTTCCAGCTTTTGACCGAACGGTTGGTTAGGCGATCGCTTAGCTTGTTCGCAAGCAGCTTCACTCAGCGACGTTATCGATCGCTTTGTTGCCGTAGGTTCTACAGAGGCTGTATCCGCCTTTGCCTCCACAGATTGCGGCTCTGCTGCTAAAGTCAATCGGTCAAGCGGCTGGAGCGAACGAGATTGCATATGGGGAAGAGGAACTGGTGTGTTAGACAAGTATATCCAGAAACCTATTCACGGCTATGCTGTCATTCAGCACGACGCTATAGGTTGAGAGTGAATTGCTACTTATTAAGATCTTCGCAAAAAAACCAGCTTTCAACATACCCTCCTATGGGGCATTCCTCTGGGTAGAAGTCTGAAAAGCTTTTCTAATAAAAAACCTGCACGCTTTCTGGGGTGCAGGTTTGTTAAGTACCGATGACATATTTACTCCACTCTTGATGCGTTCCGCTCTTTACGTGTTTGGCAACTTCAAAGTATAAACTGCTGTAGGGTTTGCGCGGAGTGTGCCGTAAAAGCATATTCGCTTCTTGTGGTGTCCGGTTCCCTTTTTTGATGTTGCAGCGGACACAAGCCGTTACCATATTTTCCCAGGAATCGCCACCACCGCGAGAACGGGGTAGCACATGGTCTAAGGTTAAGTCGTCACCTGTGTAACCGCAGTATTGACAACTGTGACTATCGCGGTGCAGTATATTACGGCGGGTTAAGGGTATTTCTTTGTAAGGAACCCGGACGTAATGGCGCAGCCTAATCACTGTTGGGAGGGGAAATTCGGAATAGAGGTATTTGCCGTTGTGTTCGACTTGCTCTGCCTTGCCTTTAATCAATAGAACAACCGCCCGCCGCCAGCTGGTGATGTTGAGCGGTTCGTAGGAGGCATTTAACACCAGAACCTTGCCCATTTGAGTTCGATCGATAAAATGTTTTCTATGTCAAGATTATAGTCTCAGCAGACAGGAGACTGGGGATCGAGTTCGATCTTTTAGGGCCGATCGCCAAGCGCTTTTCTCCCCGTCAGGAAATAAGTAACCATTTCGCCTTTGCCTTTGATCGGGATAGGGCCGCGTTCCTCAAACAGATATTTACGTTGTAATATCTCATAAGTGGCGGCTGTGACCTGGATGCAGCCCGGTATGCCGTGAGACTCCATCCGGCTGGCTGTATTCACGGTATCGCCCCATAAATCGTAGATAAATTTCTTGATCCCGATCACTCCTGCTACGACTGGGCCACTGTTAATGCCGATGCGGATGCTGAACGATCGATTGATGGAAGCGTTAAATTGTGCAATTTCTACTTGCATATCCAGCGCCATTTCAGCGATCGCTTCTGCGTGATCTGTCCGGGGTCTTGGCAATCCGCCTACCACCATATATGCGTCGCCAATTGTTTTGATTTTCTCCAAACCGTGTTTTTCCGCCAGTCGGTCAAATTCGGAGAAAATTACGTTGAGCATTTCCACAAGTTCAGTCGGTGATAGACGGGTGGAAAGGTCTGTAAAGCCAACGATATCGGCAAACAAAACCGTTACTTCCGGGAAACTATCGGCAATGTAGCCTCGATCTTCTTTCAAGCGATCGGCGATCGCTCCCGGTAAAATATTCAACAGCAGTTGCTCAGATTTTTCTTTTTCAAGGCGAATGGCTTCTTCTGCTTGCTTGCGCTCTGTAATATCGCGAATTACCGACATCATATGCAGTTTACCTTTATAAAGAAAACTCATGGCGTGTACCTCCATTGGAAAGGCAGTACCGTCCTTCCGCACATGAGTTCCTTGGATTTTAAAATAACCGCCTATTTTAAACAATTTTTGGAGATCGTTTAAGGCGCGTTCGTGTTCTAGAGGATGGATAAATTCGCTTCCGTGCATACCGATAAATTCTTCGTAAGGATATCCATACATCTGGCAAGCAGCGGTATTAGCTTCAACAACGTAACCTTCAAAATCATTAATAATTAAACCATCGCTAGTGGCTTCAAATATGCTGTGATATTGTTCTTCTCTCTCCCGCAATGCTGACTCTGCTTGCGTGCGTGCGGTAATATCCCGTGTTATGCAAACTTGCTCGCCACTCTCCAGAATATAGTGCAAAACTTCCAGTGAAATTTTCCTTCCATCTTTCCTTACCATTGCTTTTTCTCCCCGCCACTGCCGGTCTTTTAGGAGTGCAGGTAGAATTTCTTGTTGATATTGTTGTTCTGCTCTCTGTAAGTCGTCTTCTGAATACATAACTTTCCAGCTTTTCCCAATTAATTCGGCTGGATTTTGGTAGCCGTTAATCTCGGCAAATGCTTTGTTAGTATACAGAAATTCACCTTCGTAATTGAGGAGAGAAATCCCGTCGAGTGCTGCTTCGATTACTGCTGCTTGACGCTGTAATATTGCTTCTGTATATTTGCGATCGGTAATATCTTCCACTACACCTACTATACCGATGACTTTTCCGGTAGAGTCGTGAATCGGAATTTTGCTGATATCGAGCCAAATAGTTTTCCCTTCTGCTGAGGGTTTTTGTTTGGTAGCAATTACGTGTAATTCGGGTGTATCCGTTTCCATGATGTGAAGATCTTGGACGCGGAATAATTCGGCTACTTCTCGTTTGGGAATCAAGTCGTAATCTGTTTTGCCTACTACTGCTTCCGGATTTTCCAGTTGAGCGGATTTTGCCCAATTTTTGTTGCAACCTTGGAAAACCAAATTAGTGTCTTTCCAGAAAACTTGCTGAGGAATATTATCTATAATCAGGCGCAGATATTCTTTGCTTGTTCGCAGTTCTTCTTCCACCTGTTTGCGAGCGGTGATATCGAGTGCCATTGAAGCTATGCCGATCGCATTTCCATCGCTGTCGATCAAAGGTGTGCTATACCACTCGCAAATAATGCTTTTCCCATCTTTAGTAAGGTTCTCGTTTGTGTTGCGAGTTGGACTGCATTTTGCTAAAAGGGCTTCGATAAATTGGTTGACTTCTACTTTAGCATTTTCGGGTACGATCAGGTCAGTTAAATGATGGCCGATCGCTTCATCTTTAGTATAACCAAAAATTTGTTCTGCCGCTGGATTCCATTCAATGACTTCAAAATTTGTGTTAAATTCAATCACTGCTAAAGGTGTCTGTTGGAAAAGCAGGGAAAGTCTTTGTTGCGATTTTTTTAGTTCTTTAGTTCGTCGCTCCACTCTTTGTTCCAGAGTGCGGTTGTATTCCTCCAATGTTTCGCGGGATATTTTTAACTGGCGGGTCATTTGATTAAAAGTGTGAGCCAGTATCCCGATTTCATTTTTGGAATTAATTTCGATAAAGTAAGATAAATCTCCTTGCGCGATCGCTTCAGCACCTTGAGCTAATAAATTAATTGGACGCACGATATATTGAGCCAACATAATTGCCGCAGCAATTGCCACAAAGCTAACAGCTACTGTTAACAAAGTAAAATGGAGAATCAATCTCTGCGGTGCAGCTAATGCCTGGGCTACTGGCTGTTCGACAATAATACCCCAACCTGTTCTTCTGATTAAAGTTGATGTCCCGATAACTTCTACACCTAACAAACCAATATATCGTTTGGCTGTGATTCCCTTACCTCTTTTAATTAGGGGGCTGACAGTCGGAAATGATGCCAAATTTTTTCGTTCTCCGACTACTGTTATATCTTTGTATCCAATTAAATTACCTTCTCGATCGACTATATAAAAGTAGCTGCTTTTCCCAGGTTCAAGGCTACTCAGTCTTGTCCATAAATTTTCAAATTTTACTACCGCTATTACCACAAATTGGGAACCATTTTTTGTTTCGCTCGCTTGCGATATCGTTACCAAAGGTTTATCCTTAACAAAGGAAACTTTACTGATAAACTCTCCTTCTTGTTTGGCGCGAAAGAAAGCCTCTGTCTGGGAAATATTTGTTAATTTATTGGACGCAACTGGTTGACATTCAACTAAACTGTATAATTCTTGGCCTTGACTGGTTGCTAATGTAATTTTTTGGTAAAAACCCGGTTTAAAGAAACCGGGTTTTTGGCATATCTGTTCTAAAGATTGTCTAGCGTTTTCGGTATAATTTCTGGTAAAATTTCCAATTAAATTTAAGTTATAAAAAATGCGATCGACGTAAGTGGAAATGTAAGTATTGCCCAAAGCAATTATACTTTCTTGGCGAGTAGCGATCTCTTGATTGCTAAATCGAAATCCACTATAAATAGATAAAGTACCTCCAGCTATTAAAGGTAAGATGGCGGCAAAAACAAACAGCAAAGCCAGATTTTTAGCTAATAGACGGCGCTTAATTATCATATTTGACAGGTTCTCTCGTACATAGCGTGATAAGTAAACCCGATCGATCTGCCATAATCCTGACGGTATAAGCATTGCTCATACCGGATTCCTGATGCTCTCTTGCCCAAAAAGAACCGTTTTCCAGATTCAGTAGGGAAGAGCCGATCGAGTTTGCCATTAGTACTTATACTAAATCCGGATTAACTACCCCCTGAGTGAACTCTCCGCAAGACGCCAAGGACGCCAAGAATCAGAGGGAGAGAATAACCTGGGTAATCAACCAGGATTTGGGATTAGATTTTGAAGTAGCTCGTTAATGTTCGCTCGCTGACACCCTATTAGCACGAGACTAGCAAAGAGGTTGCAAAAGACGATCGCTAGTTTTTTGAAAGTACAAAAAACTTTAGATATAGCAAAAGTCACTCAGTCAAAAGTCACTCATTGAAATGCTTGCTGTGAATTGGTTCTGGCGTTTTAGGATGCCCTAAGCGCCCTGGCGGTTGCTAGATCGTTAAATAGATAAACCACAATCTTTTCTACCTATGAGAAAATAAGTAGTCATTTCGCCTTTACCTTTGATAGGGATGGGACCCCGCTCTTCAAACAAATATTTATCTCGCAGTAGGGTATAAGTGCTAGCTGTAACCTGAATTTGGCCGGGAATGCCGTGAGATTCCATGCGGCTGGCAGTATTTACAGTATCGCCCCACAAATCGTAAATAAACTTTTTGGTACCGATCACACCGGCAACAACGGGGCCAGTATTTATACCCACCCGCAGTTGCAGGTTTTGACGGGTTTCGGCGTTGAAGATATTAATTTGCATTTGCATATCGAGGGCTAATTCTGCTACTGCTTCGGCGTGGTCTCGCCTGGGCATCGGCAGTCCTCCCACTACCATATAAGCATCGCCGATCGTCTTGATTTTTTCCAACCCATAGCGATCGGTAAGCGAATCAAAGCTTGAGAAAATTTTGTTGAGCAGTTCTACCAGTGCTACCGGGTCTCTCACAGCAGAAAGTTCTGTAAAGCCAACGATATCCGCAAACAAAACCGTACTTTCCTCAAAGCTGTCGGCAATTGTGGTTTCTTCCAGTTTGAGGCGATCGGCGATCGCCGCAGGTAGAATATTGAGCAGCAGACGCTCAGTTTGTTGCTGTTGATAGCGCAGCGCTTCTTCCATTCGCACGCGGTAGGTGATATCGGTCGTTACGACGAGCAAGCACGGCTCACCATTCAAATGGATCTTCTCCGCTGATAGCAGCCCCACAATTATTGACGCTGACTTGCTACGAAACGCGCACTCCTGGTTGCGAACAAACCCGTTTTGGGCCAACATTTGCCTAATTCTATCCCGATCTTGGGGATTGACCCATATCCCCAGTTCTGTTGCTGTTCGACCGATGACTTCTTCGCGCACGAAGCCTGAGTTTATCAAAAAACTTTCGTTCACCTCGATCAAGCGCCCCTCTTCCAGCGTACTGATGGAAATCATGTCCGGACAGGAATGAAAGATCAGAGAAAACTTTTCTTCGGAAACGCGCAAAGCCTCTTCCGATCGCTTCCGTTCGAGAATTTCCACTAATAGTTGCCGATTCGTTTCTTTTAAGACAGCGGTACGCTCCTCAACTCTCATTTCTAACTCTTCATTTGCCTTTTGTAGAGCTTCTTGCGCCTGTTTGCGGGAAGCCGCTTCCATTGCCAAAGCAATAAAATTCGCTAAAGAACCTGCAAAATGCTCTTCTTCTAAGGCCCACTGACGGGCGGGGCCGATATGTTCGTGGCAGATGACGCCGACCATCTTGCCACCGACGCGAATCGGTGCATTCAAGATAGAATTAATACCCCAGGGTGTCAGATAGGTAGCCGAAAATTCGCTTGTT
Source organism: Aerosakkonema sp. BLCC-F183 (assembly GCF_041929145.1). Lineage (NCBI taxonomy): Bacteria > Bacillati > Cyanobacteriota > Cyanophyceae > Aerosakkonematales > Aerosakkonemataceae > Aerosakkonema > Aerosakkonema sp. BLCC-F183. The sequence goes on from NZ_JBHFNU010000075.1 coordinate 127,598, forward strand.
CTGGGGTCGGTATGGGCATCGTGGGCGGCGATAATGCGTTCTGCTTGCAAAGCATAGAAATAAGCGGGAAAGTCAACTGCTTTTAGCTCCAATCCAGAGCTACGATCGCCCGCACTGCGTTTGTATAGATCTAAGCATTGAATTACCGATCGCTCCTCGTTAAATAACCAAACGCTAGCTCGCTCTACTTCCAGAATATCCGTAGCAACTTCTGTAATTTCCCGCACAGCCGCATTTAAATCTCCGGTAGCGATTGTCTTGCGCGTAGCTAAATCCAACAAAGCGATGCTATGTCTGCGGAGGCGTCTTTCACTAGCTCGCAGGGTTTCTTCCGCCCACTTGCGTTCGGTAATATCTCTCCAGACTACATAAAGAATTTGTTTGCCATCGAGGGGGATGGCGGTGAGCAATACTTCGACTGGGAAATCTGTCCCATCGGCGCGACGATGTACCCACTCAAACCGCAAACAGCCATTGGCTAGGGCGGCGGTGTTGTTCTCGTTAGCTTTTTCAAAAGAGGAACGACCATCGGGTTGTATTTCGGGAGATAGCTGGGAGGGATGCAGGTTTAATAATTCTTCTTTACTTTTGGCACGCAGCATGGCTACAGCTGCTTGGTTGCAATCGATGAAGACATCTCCATCTAATAAAAGAATGGCATCTGCTGACTTTTCAAACAGCAAGCGGAACTTATTTTCGCTTTCTCTTAATGCTTCTTCTGTACGTTTGCGATCGGTCACATCTTCGTAAGTCCCTAAAATTCCCACCACATTTCCTTGGGCGTCGTGGAGTGGTACTTTGCTGGTATCTATCCAAGCTGTCTGACCGTTGGCAAGGCGTAAGGTTTCGCTGATATGATATGCGGGGATATCTGCGGCGATGATTTGTCGGTCAACTTCATAAAAGGAGTCGGCTTGTTCTTTTGTGGCAGATAAGTCGTAGTCTGTTTTGCCAACGATGTCATCGGTGGATGCCAAACCAAGATCTGTTACGAGTTTATGATTGCAACCCAGGTAAACTGAGTTTCGATCTTTCCAGAAAACGGCTTGGGGGATATTATCCATCACTCTAGCCAGCATTTCCTGGGATGTCCGCAGCGCCTCTTCTCTAGCTTTGCGATCGCTGATATCGCGCACTACGGCTTGCAACACTCTACGCGATTTGGGATTTTCATTGCTACGATCGAATCCAAAATCTACTGCGGTTAGCCACACTTCTGCGGGAAAGACTGAGCCATCTAAACGACTGTGAAGCCATTCAAAGCGACAACTCCCTTCTCGAAAAGCTGTGGCAATTTTTTGTGCTGCTAATGCGGCTGAGTTTGAGCCATCTGGTTGCAATGGCGGTGAGAAATTGCTGGGCTGTTTACCGCAAAATTGTGCTTTCTCTACGCAGCCAAACATTTCTAATGTGGCGCGGTTGCAATCGAAGAAAGCATTTCCTTCTAGCAGCATGACTGCATCGATCGTTGATTCGTAGAGCGTGCGGAATTTATGCTCGGATTGGGCAAGTTTGGCTTGGATAGCTTTGATTTCGTTAATTTCGTTACCGATCGCCAATATTTCTGTAAGGTTTCCTTGTTCTCGATATTTGGTTTCGGATTGTCTCAGTGCGGTTGTAGCTTTTTCTACAGTTTGTCGTAATTTTTCTGGCGATCGCACCCAGGTAAACACCAAAATGCCGGTCACTAGCGCCAGCACTGTTCCGCTCGCTCGCAACGCCCAAGACATGGATGCTTGAGTTTGCCATCCTTTCTCTGGAATTGCGGCTAACTGCCAGGAACTGTTGGGCAATTGTACCTTGAGGATGACTGGGTTTTTCTGGAAGATGGTCGGGTCGCCGAAAAAGACTGACCTAGAGGAACTGAACTTATTTTGACTGAGTAGGGCAAATTGCAATCGGGAATCACTCAGCGCGGACTTTTCGCTACTGGCGCGATCGAGCAATCTCGCTTCCTCAAAGAGAGTATCGCGATCGATAATTGTGCTTGCCAGACCCCAGTAGGAACTCCTTTGGGGAGTTTCTTGGGTAGGCGTGACGAAAATGGGGGTGTAGGTGACAAATACCTGAGAAGGGGGGATGGGGCATGGGGCATGGGGGGAATTGCCAATCTTGCACCCGGAAGCGGGTAAATCGTATGGCCCGATAACGACGGTATTGCGGGTCTTGATTGCCCGATCGATCGCCTGCCGATGTTCGGGAATCGAAGTCGGTTTAAAGCCTATTTTCCCTTCTTGCCCTTTAAACGGATAAATATGGCTGAGTGCTGTGTTTTTATACAGCGCTATGCTGCGGATGCCTGTTTGCTGTGCTGCGATCGCTCTACCCAGCCGTTCAAATTCTCCGAGCGCGATTTCTGGATCGATCGAGACGTATGCTACCAGACCCCGTTCGAGAAATATCCTAGAGGTTAGCCCACCTTGGAGTTTAGCTTGCACGGTACTGAGCTGGTTGAGAACATCGGCGCGATCGCTCAGAAGGAAACGCTGTTGCTCGGATCTGTCCACAATCCACACACCGGCAATCATCAACGCCGCTGCCGATATCCCTGCAATGTAAGGTAAAAGGCGGAATTTCATATTCGTATTATCACTACAAATTCCTGCCCGATCGAGCGATATCGATCAGTCTCAAACGGATGAATATCCCCACAGTTCAACTTGTGCCAATCCCGATGTGGGGATAAACTACCTGCTTAATCTGTATAGCCTGTCCTTACCCCGCTTCCATAATAAAAGGACTTAAATTGTGAATAGTGTGAGTAGAGGAGTGAATGGAATGGTTGATACAGCCAAAACCCCTATGGGAGTATCCCTAGATAGCAACTCGAATCTAATTTCTAAGGTGAGTGCCTATGGCGGACTCTGCCAACGCGCTTGGGTGGAAATCGATTTAGCTGCTTTAGGGCATAACGTGCGGCAGCTTAAAAGCATTTTATCGCCGCAGACGGCATTGATGGCGGTGGTGAAAGCGGATGCTTACGGACACGGTGCTGTCACTGTTGCTCGAACTGCGTTGCAAAATGGTGCTAGCTGGCTGGGGGTGGCGACAATTCCGGAGGGGATCGAACTGCGAGAGGCCGGTATTGAGGCTCCCATTTTGATTTTAGGGGCGACTCATACGCCGGAGCAAATTCGGGCGATCGCATACTGGCGATTGCAGCCTACTATTTGTACGCCTCAACAAGCTTTGGCTTTTTCAGAAACTTTAACTTCATCTAACTTGACACTGCCGGTGCATATCAAGTTGGATACGGGAATGTCGCGTCTGGGGACATCTTGGCAGCAAGCGGCGGAGTTTGTGCAGCTGGTGAATACTTTGCCGAATCTCCAAATTGCCAGTATCTATTCGCACTTGGCAACGGCGGACAGTCCCGATCCGACGGTGATGAAGCAGCAGCAGCAGCGATATGAGGATGCGATCGCACAAATAAAATCTTTGGGATTGCCATCACCGCAACTGCATTTGGCTAATTCTGCCGCCATTTTGTCCAGCCCTACTTTACATTACGATATGGTACGGGCTGGTTTGGCTACCTACGGTCTTTACCCAGCCGAACATTTGCAGCGGGTGGTGGAACTAAAGCCTGTTATGCAGGTAAAGGCGCGAGTTACTCAGGTAAAAACTATTACAGTCGGTACTGGTGTCAGCTACGGTTATCAATTTGTCGCCGATCGCGATATGCGTCTGGCGGTTGTCGGTATCGGTTACGCTGATGGCGTTCCCCGCAATCTTTCTAACAAAATGAAGGTGGCGATCCGAGGTCAGCTTGTTCGTCAAGTGGGAGCGATTACGATGGATCAACTGATGTTGGATGTCAGCGATTTACCCGATTTGCAAGTTGGCGAAGTGGTAACTGTGCTGGGTAAAGATGGCGATATCGAGATTTTAGCCGATAATTGGGCGGCGACTTTGGGAACTATTTCCTGGGAAATTCTCTGTAGCTTCAAGCATCGGCTACCCCGTGTGGCGGTGAGTCACTAGGGGTTAGGGGTTAGGGGTTAGGGGTTAGGGGTTAGGGGAGTGGGGGAGTGGGGGAGTGGGGGAATTAAGATTTTCCCTCATCCCTTTTCCCTCTGCCTTTTAAGTCTCTCAAAGGAGATCCAAATTAACGATGAGAGTTGAGACGGATTTGGTATTTGTCTTTTTAACAAATTCAATTATTAGAATTCAGCAAGCGGTTGCTGACGGGAAACAATCATCGGATTTGTGGTTGGAGTTTGGTAAAAAAATACTCGAACTTGCCTTTAATGTTATCCCGCAAATTTTGTGGGCGATCGGCATTTTATTACTAACACGAATATCTATTAATATTGTCGGTCATATTACTCGCAAAGCTCTCATAAACGCTCAGCCAACTGTGCGGAATTTCTTAATCCAAACATCTGAAATTTTGACGTTGGTCGTGGGAGTTGTTGCTTTTCTCAATGCTTTGGGTATTCAAGCAAATAGTATAGTCGCGGCGATCGGTGCTGCTGGTTTGGCGATCGGCTTGGCTTTACAAAATACTCTATCACACTTTGCTGCTGGGATAATGCTGATTAGTCTGCGTCCGTTTGAGGTGGGAGATTTTATTGAAGGTGCTGGGGTTTCTGGTGTGGTGAATAGTATCGGTATTTTCTTTACTACGTTGGTGACAGCAGACAATGTGAAAATTACCGTACCCAATGGCAATCTTTTTACCAGCACGGTGAAGAATACTACTGCTATGGGGACGCGAAGGGTTGATTTGTCGATCGATATTGGCGATCGACAAATCGAACCTACGATTAATTTGCTTTTATATGTTGTGGAACAGCATCCTTTAGTGTTAAAAGATCCGCAGCCTACTTGTGAGGTTGCTTCTATTGCAGCTAAAAGTACTGTTTTGTATCTACGTCCTTGGTGCGATGCAAAAGTTTACGAAATAGTGCGATCGCAAATACAACAACAAGTTAAAGAAGTTTTGAATAACCCTCTAACCAGTGTAAATTTCCGCGATCGCCTGAGTGACTCGCTGTAAATCTTCTGCGGTTAAATTAGAACCTGAAGGTAAGCACAAACCGCGATCGAATAAGTCTTCTGCGATCGCACCGCCAATAGTTTCGCACTCAGCAAATACTGGTTGTAAATGCAGGGGTTTCCAAACGGGACGCGCTTCTATTTTTTGGTTAGCAAGTTCCGTTCTGACTTTTTCGCGATCGACTCCAAAAGCCGCCGGATCGATGGTTAAACAAGTCAGCCAGCGCGTAGAGCGTCCGAATTCGGCTTCTGGCATAAATTCTATTCCTGGCAATTTTCCTAAAGCTTCTTGGTAAACCTCACAATTGTGTCTTCTCGCATTTACTCGGTCTTCTAAAACGCGCAATTGACCGCGACCGATTCCAGCTAAAACGTTGCTGAGGCGATAGTTGTAGCCAACTACGGAATGTTGGTAATGGGGTGCATTATCGCGAGCTTGGGTAGCCAGAAAACGCGCTCTTTTGACGATGTTTTCATCATCGGAAACTAACATTCCGCCGCCGGAAGTGGTGATAATTTTATTGCCGTTAAATGAGAAAATTCCGATTTTACCAAATATACCGGGTGATTTACCTTTATAGGTTGCGCCTAATGATTCGGCGGCGTCTTCAATTAGGGGAACTTCGTATTCGGAACAAGCAGCTAAAATGGGATCGATATCGGCACTTTGTCCGTAAAGGTGTACGATAACGACAGCTTTGGGTAATTTGCCAAGTTTTGCTCGTTTTTCTAATGCTTCCCGCAATAAGTTGGGGTCGATGTTCCAGGTAGTGCGATCGCTATCGATAAAAACTGGTTTAGCTTTCAAATAAGTAATCGGACTAGCACTAGCAATAAAAGTCAAAGTCGAGCAAAAAACTTCATCTCCAGGTTGAATACCTGCTAATTCTAAAGCCAAGTGTAAAGCAGCAGTACCGGAACTAACAGCAGCCGCGTGTTTAGCGCCTACTACTTGACAGAATTCTTGCTCGAAAGCATCGACGTGGGGACCAACGGGCGCGATCCAGTTGGTATCAAAAGCTTCTTGGACAAACTTTTGTTCGAGATCGCCCATGTGGGGAGTTGATAGCAGAATTTGTTTTGTCATCTTAATCTAATTTGGAGGAACGATAGGCTGGGAAAAATTTTGATTTCTCTAATTTTTCTGTCTCAATATTTAAATATTGAGCCCTTAATCTGACCAGATAATTATATTTTTCTTCATCTACAATTAAGCGGATTGTTAAGTATTTTTGAGTTTGCTTGGAAAACCCTGATTTAAAATGAAACAGAGAATCTTTTTCACATCCGACTCCACCTCCCAAATGCAAAATTTCATTGCCACGCTCTTTTGCCCATAATCGAGTATACTCTATTTGTAAACTATTAGGGGATTGTTTTAAAAATTTGTTTTGCGTGGCGCTAAAGATGCTCTGAACGATACCGCAACATTCTGTATACAAACCACCACTGGCAATTTCGTCCTGCAATTCAACCAGACAAAGGTGCATTTTTTCTCCCAAGGCATCTGCCATATTCAGCAAATACTCTAAGTTGAAAGAATAATAGTATTGGGCTGCTTCTACGCGCTGCATAGTGATTTGATAAATTTCTACAAATTTATCTAGATATAAATTAATTGGCACCATTTTAGCGGTAAACCCAGCCTGCTTGCACTTGGTTATTGACTGTCGCTGGTTACGTCTTGTTCCCTGCCACATTTCAGCTTCAGAAATTCGCAAGTCAATCGCAACCGTTTCTCCTGTAATTTGACAAATAGCCGGATTTAAAATTTCTTCTAACCCTTGATTAAGTATGGGATGCAGCCGAAAGAAGGCAGAACATACGTTTTTGGTGCGTAATATCCGCGTTAACTCATTTATGGCTGAATTAATAAATGTAGGTGTGACAGATGCTGCTTCATTCAGGAGAATTCCCGGATAGCCATAAGGGGATACCACATCAAATACTTCAGGTATATTTTGTTCCGAAACTCGATCGCACTGACGGACAAGATAGGGCAAAAAGAAAATTTTATCATCATCAACTATTAAAATCGCTTCGGGGCTATATTCTGTTCTTTGTGCCTCTAGCTTTATATACTCTGGCCAATGATAAATATCATGACGTAGTTTTTGCAGAGTCGATTTCCACAAATTACTTGACAAATTAAGAATTTGTGTATCCATAAAGAGGAAGTGTTTTTTCCATATTCAAAAAATTTATCGGTCGATTTGGCAACTCGGAAATTATTTGAGCAGACCTAACAAAAATCTTGCTCCGATTTGGCTCGATGGATTTTAAGGCATGGGTTAATCCTCGGTAATTTATGATATAACTTAAATCGGTTATGCGCCAGTAATCGTTACCTAACCTACCTATTTTGAGAAGATCCGAATTATTAACAGACAGCATTACATAGGAGAAGCCATAGCTATATTGCCATGCTTCTGCTTCCAGCCAGTTCTTAATTTCAAACGAGCATTGTTGCGTGTCAAAGTAATCGATAGGTATTTCGTATAAAAATTTAGAATACTTGATTTCATAGCCAAGTTTTTTGTATAAACTTAAACCAGGTTTGTTGTTGATATCTACATCTAAGGTGATGTTTTTTATGTGGTGATGATTTTGGCATTCTACCTCAATGTAAGTTAACAGTTGTTTGGCTATACCTTGACGTTGAAATTTAGGAGCAACGGCGATATAATTTATACTTAAACTTTCGTCGTAAATTTTGGCATTTACATATCCAGCTAGATTTCCTGCTAACTTTGCTGTAAAAAATTCGGGGTATGTTTGCATCAAATCCCCAGCTTCGATCGCTTTCCTAATGTAGCGCGATACTAGAGGGCTTAAAAAAAGCCAATCGCAGATAAAATCCTGGGGAAAAGCATTTCTATGTATGGTTTCTATCTGGCTACTTTCCGATGGTAAAGCTTTGCTAACGATGGCTCTGTTTTCGTTCATCATCTAAGTCCTTCAAGATTTCACTGGGAGCAACAGCAACTGATTCTCTGAGTAGCACTTTGGCAACGGTTTTAACTAAAATTTTTAGATCCAAAAATAAAGACCAATTTTCTACATACTCAACATCTAAAGCAAGTCTTTCATCCCAAGGTAGGTTGTTACGACCGTTAATTTGCGCTAAACCGGTAATACCGGGAACTACATTGTGCCGCTTTTTTTCTCGGTCGGAATAGTAAGGTAAATATCTGGGTAAAAGCGGTCTTGGCCCAACAAAACTCATCTCACCGCGAACAACATTCCAAAGTTGAGGAAGTTCGTCCAAACTCGTTTTACGTAAGAACTTACCTAGAGATGTAAGGCGTTGGGTATCGGGGAGTAAATTTCCGTCGGCGTCGCGATCGTCCGTCATAGTGCGAAACTTGTAGACGTTAAAAATGCGACTGTATTTACCCGGACGCGCTTGGGTAAAGACAACTGGACTACCCATCCGGATATGGATAGCGATCGCCACGATGAGAATGACAGGAGAAAAAATCAGCAGTGCGATCGCAGCTACAACTCTATCCAGGATACACTTAATCGAAAAGCTCAATTTGTCGAGTGGACTTTTTTCGATAATCATTGCTGAATTACTTATAAGGTGAGTGTAGATTCCCTGTTTTCGATTGTTGGAAAGATTTATTTGCCAACTTCTTAAATTGTACAGTACTGTCAACTTCTTTTTGGCTATTTGATAGGGCTCAACCATCCATAAGCAATATCAAATTCTCTTATATCTACTCAACCATTGGCTACCTATTCCAAGAGTTTTTCTGTTATAAATATATTTTTTGATTTCTTCCATCGAATCAATTTTTTTGACGCCTTCTCCATTACCCAAGTCTAAGGGTTTTACAATTAAGGGAAATGCTCTCTATCACCTATTGACTGTTGACTGTTGACTGTTTGCAAAGAGGTTGGCCCTTTTAAACGATAATATTTGTTTGGATATCGCCAGCGAATGAATCGATCGATAATGGGATTTATCTCTACCTTGACGGGAACGTAAGTTACTTGAAATCCCATTGATAGTTTGAATTCAGTTAAAGACTGCTTTTCTGGAGAATGTTGACCGCTGACAATTTCGCGAATATTGCCAAAGCGTTTACACAATTGAGCAAATTCAAAAGTCAACGTACTACCCAGATCGGTTTTTAATGCGTCCGTCCTCACCAACCTTTCATCCATATAAGCAGTTCCATCGATCGCGATCGCAGTTAGATATCCAATTAATTCGTTACCCAGGATACCTCCCATTACGAAATAATGCCCGGAATCGATATAATTATTCATTTTTTGCAGGTATTCTTCTCGCGATAGAAATTTCTGGTTTTTAAACCGCTTCATTGCAGATGCAAATATTTGATATCCCTGTTGTTTTAATAATGCTTTCGCTGGTTCTCCATTTAATTGAACCAGTTTAACCCTTCTTTGGCATTTACGGATATGGCTTCTGCGTTTTGAACAAAGACTTTCCAAAGTATAAGATTGCAAATCTTGCAACAAGATTATAGGCATTCCTCCATTGGCAGCAGCTAAAGAATTGTCGTCTAAAGATGCGCGAAATCCCCAACACAATGGTGACGGACGGGTAGCTTGTTCTGCCTTCAAACTAGCCATCCAATGAACTGGTTCGTAAAAACCGGGATAAGTCTCTTTCCAATAGCGATCGCGATACGCAAAAACATGAGTTCCAGATTCGCGAAGAATATCGGCAAACTCTTTTTCTTTCAGTAACATCAATCTTGCATCTGAAAGATCTTTGTCCTGAAAATATCTAATTGGCATCTTACTTCCTACTCACACAATCTTTCAACTAATCAAACACAGTTTGATAAATATACGCTAAATCTTGCCAAAAAGAAGCCTTTTCTAAATACTCTAGATTTTTGCGTACTTTATCTGGATAAATCACTTCATCATTGTATTGAATGGGGTCGCTAACATTAGCTAATATTTCTTCTTCGTTTCGGTAAGCTAAAGTAGCTGGACCAGTAATCCCCGGTCTAAGTAATAGGAGCTTACGCTCTTCCCCTTGTAGTTTATCTGCATACCCAGGAACATCAGGTCTAGGGCCAACAAAACTCATTTCTCCTACCAGTACGTTCCACAATTGTGGCAATTCGTCAAGCTTAAAACGACGTAAATAACGACCGATCGGTGTAATTCTTTGGTCACCCGCCACAGTAATTGTACTATCTTCTTCTTTCCGAACATACATTGTGCGAAATTTCTTAATATGAAAAAGCTTACCTGCTTTCCCGACTCTCTGTTGAGTAAAGAGGATGGGACGACCGTCTGTTACCCAAATAATAATTCCGATTATCCCAATAGGAATTGCGAAGATTATCAATCCCAAAAAAGCGGCTGTAAAATCGAATATGCGCTTGCCAAATAGCAGGTATAAATTCAATTTTTGATTGCGATCGGTTGGATTCAGCATAATTATTGCATCATCTCCACAGCTACAGGATTAATATTGCCACCAGAAGCTAAAAACGAACTGCCATAATAAGCAAATTCCACCAATAAAGGTAAAGGATCTAGCAAACGAAAGTCATCGTAGCTACAACGACGACCGGGCAAGAAAATGCGTCTGAGAGAAGCCAATGGAGCCAGCGGTTGCCCTCGGCGCAGTTCGCCAACGCTAGCAATAGTTTCACCCACGATCCAAAGGCTAGAAATCGATGGCGATACGGGTTGAAAAGACTGGGCATCTGGTTCGCCTGTAGATAGCATAGTTACTAGCCCTCTCGGAAAATCAAAGCCATTTTTGACAGCTAGATCGATCGCACCCCAAAAACGAGGGTTCATTTCGATCAAATAGGCAGAAGATTGTCCAGGCTCGACAACGAAATCAAAATGGCCGATACCAGTCCAGTTAAGTTCCTTTGCCATCTTTTTGGCATAATCTTCTAAAAGGGGAAAATGGCAACGTTCCCGAAAAACGCTGGTACCAAATCCGCCTTCCTTACAGCGCAGATAGCGTTCGGTAAAACAAGCTTTAACTTCGCCTTCTTTGGCTAAAAAGCAACTGCCATAAATACTACCTTCTATATATTCTTGCAGAATGGGCATTTGGTTATTTGCCAAACCAAAATCTTCGACAATTTCTCGGTATTTTTGAACGGTTTCCTCTGGGGAATCGCACCGAAACACGCCTTTGCCACTGTTACCGCGACGGGTTTTAATTACCAGTGGGAATCCCAATTTTCTCGCCATCGAATCTACTTCGGAAAGACTGGCAGGTGTAAGAGTTTTGGGAACGGCTACTTTAGCTGATTCGGCAATTTTAATAATTTCATATTTATCCATTACCTTCACTAAGTCGCTGCGAGAAGGGCAGGCAATTATGAGATTGGCAGGTAAGCGATCGCGATAAGTTTGGATCGGCAAATTATCTTCGTGTACTGGTAACAAAACATCAATTTGTCGGCGTTTGACGATCGCAGCTAACTCCGTAACATATTGTTCTGGCTCTTTAAATGGATGGGGAACGAAATCGAAGCCCCGCACGAACCTGGAAAAACGGGTCATGCTCAAACCAGTAAAATCGCATACATAAACTTCCCAGCCAGCACGGGAAAGACTTTCTGCGGCTACATAAGCCGTGCGACACCATCCATAAGTTAATAAAACGCGCATGATTTTCCTTGATTAAGTTAATAATTTACGAACAGAAAGCTGCCGCAGAAATTCTCGATGCAGTTGTTATATAGCAATGCTTTCTAAAGCAGTTGCAATATCTTTAATAGACGTTTCACTCAAGCTAGCGTTCCCAGGCACGAGGATTAACCGTTCTGCTAGGGCGCGGGCGTTGGGAAGTTCTTCTGACCCGCCCAGCAATAGAGGGTAAGGTGTTTCCGTCTGGATACCGCGATCGTACAGAGAACAACGCACGCGATACACTGACTCCTGCGCTTGTTCCGGCGTGGTATTGACCAGCAAAGGAAACAGATGGATTTTCGTCTGACCCGCCGTATCAGCCAATGTTTGAAGCGTTTTACAACTTGCCAGCACTTCGTAGAAAATCCGCGTATTTTCCCGCTGTCGCGCTGCTAGTCGCTCGCGTCGCTGCCACTGTTTGAGTGCGATCGCAGCTTGCAATTCGGACATCTGTCCGGCACGCATTTCCTGCAACACCGCCCGTACTTGGCTCTCCTTCTCCCGCGATGGCGGTGCCGCCCCGCCCAACGCTTTCGGCAAATACTCACGGACAATTGCCCGCAAAGCATAATTAACGAACAGCGGTAATTGCTCTTTCAGCGTCGGTCTTTGGTCTGGCAAATTTGGCGTCACAGTACCCGACTTGAGCCATAAAACTCCACCGCCAACTGCTGTGAGGGCTTTGAAGTTGAAACTCCACACACCCGCCGCGCCACGAAAGCCACAGTTGTTATAGCCGGATTGATAAGCCGCATCCTCGATTACTGGCAAGCCCAAACTCTTAAGCAGCCCGTAGTCTTGGTCTAGTCCGTAAGTATTGGCAGCTAGAATTGCATCCACGCGCCCAGCACCTACTGTTTCCGTTAATTTTTCCCGATCGAACCGCACGGACGACGCCCCGCAATCAACCGCCACAATTTCCGCACCGCCTGCCCGCAGACCCGTCAGCGCCGCCGGACAAATATAACCGGGTACAGCCACGCGACGCACGCCCAACGCCTTAACTGCCAGTGCCAGACTGTAACGCGCCGATGCCAGCAAATGCGGTTGCCAGTCTGATGGCGCAAATGCCTGCAATTCTTCAGCTAGCGCCTGTATGTAGCTGCGTCCCACTAAAGCTAGCGCTGCATTTGCCAGTTCCGACGTACCCCAATCCGGTATGTTGATGCGAATGTGTTTTTTCATTGACTCAGGGCTTCCGCATAAAGGTCTTCATGGAGTTTGACGATGTGATTAATTTGGTATTTTTGCATTTTCAATCGTCCGTTTTTACCCATTTGTTGGACTTCCTGTGGATGTTCTAAAACCCAAGCCATTGCTCTTGTGATGCCAGGAATATCTCCTACTTCTACGAGCAAACCGCATTCGTCTTCAACTAACTCTTGAATGCCCCGAATTTTAGTGCCGATCGTCGGAACTCCCATCGATAAAGATTCCAAAACGCATCTAGCCAATCCCTCTTGTGAGGAAACTAATATAGTAGCGATCGCAGCTTTCATCAGAACAGGAATATCTTTTCTCATCCCTAAAAAGTGGACTCGATTTTTCACTCCCAAATCTGATGCTAATTGCTGCATTTCTTCTAGGATCTCGGCTTTGGCAGGGCCAGCCAAAGCTAAATGTACTTCCGGTCGAGCCAAGGCAGCAAAGGCTTGAATAACATCGCGATGGCGCTTGCGGGGAATCAATTCTGCCACTGTTAGGAACAAAGGAGTTTCATTAGTTAAGCCTAACTCCTGTCGCACCTGCGCTACTGCCTGTTCGGAAACGGCATCGGGATTGTAATAATCTAAATCGACGCCAATTCCCGGCATATAACGAATGCGATCGGATGGCAGCAGATGATGTTTCTTGGCAGCTGCTTCATCTTCGCGATTGATGGTGACTAAATAATCAGTCCAATGTCCGCCTAATTTTTCCAAGTTCAGATAGATGGCATTTTTTAATTTGCTTCCTCCCGGATGAAAGTGAAACCCATGCGCGGTATATATTACCTTGCATTTGCCTTTCTTTCTGAAGTTATTGAGAGTAGCTCTACTCACAAAAGCAGCAACAGGAGTATGAACGTGAACAATGTCGTATTCTTCTCGTTCCATTGCTTCTTTAATGACTTTTGGAGCCGCGATAAAGTTCTTGGGATCTAAAGGATTGCGAGACCATTCTATTTCCCAAACTTTATCGAAAGCTTGCACGGATTCCGCTACTTTTGAAATATTTTGAGCCATTCCATCTACCTGCCAACCTTTAGACCGAAAATGGGAAGCAAAAGGCAGCAAAAAAGCACGAAGAGTACCTTCAATAGTAGTAATATGTAATAGTTTGTTCATCTTTTTTTCTCTAACCAAGCTGCTGTGATTTCGCGCACGTAACGATAAAATTCGATGCGTTGTTTTTGGAGAATTTCATCTCGATATTCTTTAGCTGTTTCTAAGTTACGCGCAGACATTTGCGCCATACGATCGCAATCAGTAATTACTTCGCGAATTTTAGTTGCCAATGCTGTGACATTGCCGGGGGGCACCATATCTTCTGGGGGTAGCAATTCCGGGATACCTCCTACTGTGGAACCAATACAAGGCAACGCTCGCGCCATTGCTTCTACCATTGCTCTAGGTAAACCTTCTTGGTGGGAAGGCAGAACGAACAAATCGGCGCGATCCAATTGGGTCATTACTGCTTCACCACTGGATAACTGACCGAGGAAAGATACTCGTTCTCCTAAACCAAGGGATTTGGCTCTAGCTTCTAATTCCGATCGATGTTTGCCATCTCCAATTAAAGTTAATTTGAGGTCTAGTCCCTCTTGCACGCAAGCGCCAACTGCATCGATCAATACATCGGGCGCTTTATAAAGTTGCGCCATCGTACCGACAAAAACGAGATTAAAAGTTCCTTGTTTCTGAGGTAGCCGAGATGAAGAAACTAGCGTGCGTTCTGGAAGATCTACGTCCGATACACCTACGGAAAAGTTAGCACAAGGGTATCGTTGCTGCAAAGCGTATTTGGTAACATAAGCTGCTGCTGCTGCTTCTCGACAATGACGCCGCAGTCTTCGGGGAGATGACCACCGAAAAAATGGGCGCAGGGGATGTTTTACTGACCCAGGTGCAAAGACATCATAGGGATCTGCTACTACTTCCACGGCATAAGGATGCCCAGTTTGGCGTAGCATGGATTGGATATGGCCAGCGATCGTGGAACCAACCCGCAAAATTACCGCATCATTTGGTTGGACTGCATTTCTGGCGCTGCGCCGTACTTGCCATGCTTTGAGCAGATATTGCCAAGGGCCAATGTAATAGGGTATGGCGGCAAACTCAACTCCTTCTCCGTTTGCTTGTTTCCAGTCAGAAGGCACCTTCGGGACATCTCGCACGCGGGCTACGACGCGCACGCGATCGAATACTTGTAAGTAGCGCATCCAAAAGGAATAGGGGAAGGTTGTTTGCGTCCACACCTTGTCATCTGGGGTGCGATCGAAGCGATGTTCGAGAGTTACAACAACGTTCGTCATAGTTTAGGGAATCATAGGGAATGAAAGAGCGATCGAATCTAAATTTTGTTAGTTGCTTGATAAACTACCACATCTAAAGGTTTGAGAAATCCAGATAGTCGAGTGCCGTTTAATGCTAGCTTGTCAGGATGATTTTCAAACATAGGTTTTAGGTTCGTAATTTTTGATGGTATGGCGATCGATACTTCTTGGCGAGCGTAAGAACGGTTAAGTATTACAACTAAGGCTTTGTTTTGATAAGTCCATATTCCAGCTATTACCTTATCTACGCCCACATCAATTATTTTGAA
Source organism: Aerosakkonema sp. BLCC-F183 (assembly GCF_041929145.1). Classification (NCBI taxonomy): domain Bacteria; kingdom Bacillati; phylum Cyanobacteriota; class Cyanophyceae; order Aerosakkonematales; family Aerosakkonemataceae; genus Aerosakkonema; species Aerosakkonema sp. BLCC-F183. Next base: position 143,054 of record NZ_JBHFNU010000075.1, read on the forward strand.
TATCCCATTTAATATTAGGGAATTAATTGCTTTTATTTCTGGCACTAAAGTTTTCATTCCTGCCCACAAATCAGGGTGCGATGGTAAATGCCAATCGTTATCGTGATAAGTATAGTATATAATTCCTTTTGCACCTGCTAACAGTGCTTGGTAGGTCATATTTCTCACTTCATCAAAGGTTGGTATGCGAATGGGATGGGATTCGCCTTGTTTTTTGTTTTGCCAAGCAAAAGCTTGTACGTTAGCATAAACAGCTTTCTGATATGGAGCAACTGCATCGCGGACAAGGGAAACCCGATCGTAGGTTAATGATATTTCATCATCTCCGTTACCAATAGGATAAGACTGCATGGCAAGTACGTCAGCACAATTTCCAAAATTTTTAATTTTATTTGAATAACCACTTATATAAGTGATATGATACGGATCGGCTAATTTCGCTTGTTGATGAAATTTTAGCACTTCCTGGGGAACGAGTTTACCATTATCAACATCATCCGCAATATTCCAACCCAAAACAGCAGGTTTTTCTTTGAAGGAATTAACCATGTTAACTAACCCAATCCCTTGTTCGCTGAAAACATAAATGCCCAGGCGATCGGCTTCGTTCAAAAACTGAGCGTAACTATTAACTTCAGTGGCGGAAGCGTGAATTGTGTTGAATCCAACTGCTGCAATATCCTGCATATCTTTTATTAAATCTTCTGGTTTTGATTTCCAGGAAACATGATAAAATCCGAAAGGAAAAAATGGTTTACCATTGACTATAGTGATACCGTTAACAATATTAACCCTATGACCTAATGGTTGATTTATAATTGCTGCTTGAGAAGCGCAGGATGATTTATTATTCGGTGTGATGGCCACAATTATTACTAACATTAACCCGAATATTGCTACCCATTTATAATTATTATAGCATTTTTTTTGCTCTTTCATATTTTTTCACTTAAGCCTTTTGAATTATTTAAAGATTCTTCTAGGAAATAAGGAGTTCGCAGGGTAATTGCTACCGAACTGAGATAAAGCCCGAGAAACTGGCCTAGAGCAGGTTCTGGATAAAAAGTCTCTTGACTAAGAGCAGTAAGTAGAAAGGTAACAGTTCCCCAAAAAAATGGTTTTTCTTTTATTTCTATTTTATACAAATAGAATGTAATCATGCTAAATAATACGGCAAATATACATAAACCGATCAAACCAGTTTCGGAAGTTATTTGTAGATAAAGCATATGGGCATTATCACCGCGATCGATCGCAGAACCAAATCCATTTCCGACAATCCAATTAACTTGATTTTCATCTAATGCAGCTAGATGAGCAGCCCATCTTTCATCCCGTCCGCTTAAGTTTTCAGCCTTATTAGCTTGGAACACGGTTAATTGGCGATCGATAATCGAACCTTCATAGGAATTTAGCTCAATACCTTTGAGTCCGAGCGAAGATGCCAGTACAGGTAAAATCCATGCAATATTAAAGATAACTAAGACATAAAATGGTTTACTTACCAAATAAACTGACAACAAAAACAGGATAGCTCCAAAACCGGAACGAGATTCGCTGATAAATACAGTAAGCGCGGAAAGAATAAGCAAAATAGTATTAGATATATCCTTTGTTTGACTGCTGCCTAAGTGCAACCTTAAAATTAAAAGCATCATTACTTGGGCTGCCACATAAGCATGGTTGTAACCGACAAAACCTAAACCCTTAGTTCCGATTTCACCAACACTGGCATAGTATTGCCAAGCTCCCACTTTCGGTAAATGGGCAGTAACTAATCCCAGAGGTACTATACCAGCGTATGTTAAGAAAACTCCCAAGCAAACAAAAATTAGTACCCCATCAACAATTTGCCTCATTCTCTGAAGTCGTTCTGGTGTTAATGGAATACGACCAATTAACCAAAATAAGCTAAAATATTGCGCTAAACGATAAATTTGAAAAGCACCGAAAGGAAGGCCGAGAGCGTTTTCATCGGCAGTAGCCAAGTAGGAAATATACGATAAAATGCTTCCCAATAAAATAACTATAAAAATCGAAAATATTTTTTGATTGGGTAGGGATAGGGGAGTAGTATATCGACGGCAGCAGATAAAGGTGAAGATGATCGAGAAGAATGCTAAATCAGAAAAACAAGGCCAAAGTGCCCAAGGCCCGATCGGTAAGATCGGGACAGTGAAACATTGAGATAACAAATAACAGCACAAAGCAATAAATAACCATTTTGTTCCTTTTAACTGCGATGACGATATAGCAATAGGGTTAGGTTTAACAGATTTAGTTTTTGTTCTTAAGTTCATTAAAATATTGCTCCTGGTAGAGTGCCTCTAATTGTTTAAGGCTATTGTGAATATTGAACGAACTTTGCTCAACCAATTGATAAGCTTCTGTTTGGTTAATTTTCGGTTTGGCGTTTTTAATAGTTAGGATCGCTTCAGACCATACAGATGCAGACTGGGATAGGGAAAGCCATTGCATCAATGGCTGAACTACCTCTACTTCCTGAGTAATTACATCAGACAAGATACAGGGTAAACCAGCAGCTTGTGCTTCCATCAAGACGAGAGGTAATCCCTCGTGCAGGGAAGGCAAGAGGAACAGATCCATTGCGCCTAACATCAATTGAGGAACATCCGATCGCACGCCTGCCAAAATAACTCGATCGCGCAAATTCATCCGATCGACTTTTTCCTGCATCTGCACCCGCAAAGGGCCATCACCTACCAATAAAAAGCGAATATCAGCATCTTTCTGAGCTATAAAACTAGCAATATCTAAGATGAAATGATGGTTTTTTTGTTCTTCAAATCTACCAACATGACCGATCGCAAAAGCATCGGCAGGAATGCCTAATTTATTGCGTATTGCTTGTCGATCGACAGATTGGCGAAAAGGAGTCAAATCGACACCACAGTAAAGCACTCGCCAGCGCGGCTCATTTTTCCAATGAGAACCGAACAAAGATTGGGCAGATGGACAACTAGCTGCTAAACCGATCGTGGCATAGCGAGAAATTAACCATTTTGTTAAATTGAGATACAACTTTCGCGTTGGGCTAGCCTTAGCTTCTACGGCAGAGGTATCGTTATGGCTGTGGGCAATGCGGATGGGTACACCAGCCTGCTTTGCTAACCAAAGAACGTAACCGTTAAAGTGCTGAACGTGGCTGTGGACTATATCATAAGATCCATTTTCCCGGAGAATCCGTTTAAAATTAGAGCCGTAACGCAACGGTTGAGATGCGCGAGGACAAGATATAATCCGACTGCCAAGATCGCGAACTTCTTCATCATAAGCACAGGGTTCTGTTGTATGAACTAGAAAGTCCATTTGAAAGCGATCGCGATCGATATTTCGCAAAACGTGCATCAACCAAGTTTCGATTCCACCTCGGTTCATCCCACCTACAACTTGCAGGATGCGGATGGTAGACTGTTTAGCTAATGGAGTTTGGTTCTTCTGTTTTTCCATATTTGTCGAGTTTTTGGACGGCATGGAAAATCACTCCTAAGCTAAACACTGTTTGTACGATTGCGCCGATAATCAACGCTAATGCTGCCCCTTGCAGTCCTCTAGTGGGAACTAACCAAAAGCAAGTTAGGGCTGAGATACCTGTCACCACCGCAAATAAAGGCATTTGAATGCGGAAGTATCGCGCCGCCATCATACCGTATCCCAGGAACGAGGCGACATATCCGAGTCCAGCTGCTACCATCAGCCAGATGAACAAATCCACCTGCTGTGCGTATTCGGGACGATAAAGGAGGGTGAGGATTGGCTTACCTGCGATCGCAGCTACCACAACAGCCGCACTACCCAGCAGCACACCAATTAATAGTAACTTGAGTAGAAGACTGTGAAAATCTTTACTTTTTCCAGCAGCATAATATTTCGCCAAGCGCGGACTAGCTGATTGTGCTAGCGCACTTACCACCATATTTCCTGCCACCATTAAATAAGATAAAGCAGAAAAAATGCCAAGTTCCCGCTCTCCCCAATAACGCTCGATAAAGTATCGAGGGATATTTGTATTTAGGGAAATCAGCATCATCACAAAACCCAAAGGCAAAGCCAACCAGACCAATTTACGAATAGTTTTGTAGTGAAAGTTCGGTCGTAACAGGGAATTTTGGCTTGGGCTTTTTTCAACTTCCCCACTTTCTGCCTTTACTTCGGGATAAGTTTTTAATATAAATGCACCATTGGGAATGTCAAAGCAGAGCAAAATAAAAGCCCAGGTAAATGCTAGCCCTATTGCTCCTCCCAAGACATTCCCAGTTAAATATACTCCCACCCCTAATGTTAATAGAGACAGCGGCCCTTTAATCATCAACGACATCGCAATCCGATCCATACGTTCGTGATTTTGGATCAATCCGTAAAATACATCGCTGATCGACTCGAATCCCTTTGCTAAACCGATAACTAGGATCGCCAGCGATGTTTCCCAGCGATATCCGGCGGCAATCGTAATTATGGCGATCGCTACCAATGCTAGTCCCGTGCAGATCAGTCTCAGCCCCAGATAGTCCCCAAACAGATACTGTTGTTTGGCATCTGTGGCTTGGATTTGCCGCAATTGCAGGTTAGTAAACATTACTACTGGTGCTGACACTGCCAGACCCAAGGTAAATTGACCGACCATTTCTGGACTGCCGAGTTTCGCCAGCACCACCAGCATTCCCCATTGGGAAGCCGCATAGACGGCATTACCCACGAAAGTCCAAGAAAAATTGCGTCGTAATGATAGTGGCTTGCTGTTTTGCATTTCTTTGCAATCTCGATTACTCATTACTACCCCGCATAGTTAGCAACAGTAGCTTGGCTTATTGAAAGCAACATCAGTACGATCAAATGCGCTATTAATTTACATTTTTTATCATACTTATTCCCCACCAGTATTGAGATACTAGGCCAACATCCTAACTTGTCTGCTTTCATAAATTCGATTTTTACACAATCGGTCTTATTTGATTTTCACCTTCTTCTATTTCGGCATATTTATCCTCCTTTATCTCATCTTTTTTATCGTAATTTATTTTTGTTGATGGCGACAAAGCGATTAAACTTGAAACTAAAGAAGGAATTAATTTATCCCAGTTATCTAGTTTTAATTGCACGCCCAACCTTTTTATTTGGGCATAAGCAATGGTAGCGAAACTGGGATTTTGAGCGAGTGCATCTTCGGGAATTACCAGTCTCAAACAAGCCGGATTGATATTGGTTTCCTGGATGATTTGGCGTAACTGATCGGCGAAGTCAGCTTGGAAAAATTGTTCGCTAGTAAGGTTAACGTCTACTGTGATCCCCGCATCATTAGAAGATTCGTGCTGCCAAAGCTGCATCTGACGGCAAGCTTCATAAAGTAACCGCCAGTTAACGCTCAGATTTGAGCTTGTTTCTTCCAGCACTGGCTCGTCAGGTGGCCGATTCGGCTTGTATTCCGGTAATAACTGCTTGAGCAAAAAGACGATCGAATAGGTATCGTTTTTATCTGCTGCCGCACAGAGAGCATCCACCTTAAAATCAACAATTTCCGGTACGATGCCAGCAGCATTCGCAACCGTCATAATTTTTTCGTGTTGGGTGGGGTCGTATTTTTCGCCTTCGATAAACAGTTCTTCGTATAATTTTTCCCCCGGACGCAATCCGGTGAAAACAATATCGATGTCTTTGCCTACTTCATATCCGGAGAGGCGAATCAAATCTTTGGCTAAGTCAAAGATTTTGACTGGTTGTCCCATATTGAACATGAATACTTCACCACCCTTACCCAGAACTGCTGCCTGCAACACAAGCTGTACTGCTTCTGGAATGGTCATAAAATAACGAGTGATATCTGGATGGGTAATCGTAATCGGGCCTCCTTCCGCAATTTGCCGCTTAAAGGTTGGCACAACGCTACCCCTACTGCCCAAGACATTGCCAAAACGAGTCACGACAAACTGTCTACCAGTTTTTTGGGCTGCTCGCAGTACCATCATTTCGGCAATTCGCTTGCTAGCTCCCATAATATTGGTGGGATTAACGGCTTTGTCTGTGGAGATCATGACAAAGTGTTGGACATTGTATTGCAATGCCATATCCACCAGATTTTTTGTACCCCGCACGTTATTAGTGATTGCTTCTGGCGGGTTTAATTCCATCATGGGGACGTGCTTGTGAGCCGCAGCGTGAAAAATTATTTCTGGCCTGTATTTCTCAAAAATGTACTTCAGTCGGGAGGAAAATCGAATATCTGCGATCGATGCTGTAATGCGAGGAATCTCTTCTTGCTTTTCCCCATTGTGTTTCAATTCTTGCACAAGCTGTTGCAGTTCTTGTTGGATATTGAATACGGAATTTTCTCCGTGTCCTATCAGTATCATTTCCGCAGGGCGGCACTTGAAAATTTGGCGACAAAGTTCGCTGCCGATCGATCCTCCCCCTCCGGTAATCAGAACTGTTTTACCTTTTAGCAATCTAGAGATTTTATCCGCCTCAGTTTGGATCGGTTCGCGACGCAGCAGATCCTCGATCTGTACATCCCGAACGCTGTTCATCTTGAGATCGCCATTGAGGATTTCATGGATGGGCGGTAGCGTACTCGTTCCAACTCCCGCTGATTGACAAATTTCTACGATTTCCCGAATGTCTCTGCCAGGAGCTGTAGGCATGGCAATAATGATTTTACTGATGTGCATAGAGCGAACCACTTCGGGAATTTTATAGCGATCGCCCAGTACAGGTATTCTGCAAATATTTAAGTTGAATTTTTTGCGATCGTCGTCAATAAATCCGACGGGAGAAACACCCAGATCGGGGCTCTGTTGCATTTTTTGGACTAGGGATATGCCTGCGTTGCCCGCTCCCACGATCAGGACGCGATCGCGTTTGTAAGATTTCTTTCGTCCTTGCCTCAGTCTGGCTATAGTGGGAATGCTGAAACGGCTAGCAGCCACTAGCAGTAAACTCAGCATACCGTCCAGCAAGGGGAGCGATCGCGGCAAGCTATCCACCCCCAGATCGCTCAGATAAAACAGCATCTTAAAACCTATCGTTTGCAATACTGTAGCCGCTACTGTAAGCATCACCATATGCTCCAGTTCATCAACAGTTGCATAGCGCCAGTAATGCTTGTAAAATCCCCACTTATAAAATACTGTTATTTTAATCGCTAAAAACATTAGCGTTGCTACTATTAACCCGTATTTGTATGGCTCAAGCGTAAAATTATCGTCTAACCGAATTGCCAAAGCTAATACGGGCGTGATTACGAAAATAATGATATCGCCTATTAAAAATTTGCGATTTTTTGAGAATTTTAGCAAATTTAAAAGTCTATTCATTTAAACTACTCTCCCCTTAAAGACAGTTCTGTCAATTTATGTTAAATCCAGCCAAAATTTTCACTGCCTCGCTTAATTAGCTACGTCTCAAGGCAATTATAGATTTCATTGGTTAAGCTGCCTCTTCCCTGTCCTGTACTTTTTCACTTTGATATTCACCACTTTTTCACTTTTTCGAGCTATCTAAGTTGTATGGGTTGTATAGTCTGTCTTTTAGTTCTTTTCCGCTTATGGCAGATTTTGCGATCGCTATTCCCGCTCGTCCTGAAACTTTGGCCAGATGCGCCTTAGACTGCTGAGACTCATTCCACGCAAAACTGACCACGGGTATACCCTCTATTTTCTTTAAGATTCGTCAGCATAACTTTTTTATCCACCCCCCGACTCATACTGTACTATCTAGAATATGGCATCCCTCTTTAGATCGATCGTATCTTTAGTAAATCTTTACCAAAAAAATATATTGATAATATAATTAAATAAATTTGAGAAATTCATAACTCTGTTGTCCAAGGTAGCAAGCTCTTGTTTTCCGAGTTTTCATCATTTTGGTGCGGGAGTTTGTCTTCTCAGATCTTGAATCCGGACTAAAAACGAGGTTCTTGCCTTCTATTCGCAAGAACCAAGATTTTTCGTAAATAAGCCCGGGTTTTCCAATCTTTATTGAGAATTGTGCAAGATCTGAGTCTTCATAAATTCTTGACCCTGTATTTTATTTTTTCAAAAAAATTAATCAAAAAAATATAGACTTGAGTTAGTTGACAATAGTATAATTTAATGATATTTGTTTTGAGCTTCAGTTTCTAAAAGCCACTTCAGGAATTATTTATGGAGTCCACAGAATCTTCTATAGGTTTTCAGCAATACTGGTTTATCCTAAAGCGACGTTGGTTACCCGCCGCAGCTGTCTTTGGGTTGGTTGTCGTCCTAGCACTCCTGTATACCTCACGGCAAAAGCCTGTTTATGAAGCGGAAGCAAAGCTTTTATTGAAAAAGACAAATCCTACTTCTTCCATAACGGGATTGGGAAAAGAAATCGGAGAGTTTGCTCCTGTAGGAGAGCAAAGTAACCCTCTGAACACAGAGATAGAAGTAATTCGTTCAGAGTCAATTGTACTGAAAACCATCAGTACACTTAATCTAATCGATGAAAAAAAAGCCCCCCTAAAAGTAAAGGATTTTCTGAAAAACCTGTCAGTGGCAAATATCAAAGGAACAGATATACTGTCAGTATCATACAAAGATAAAAATCCCCAAAAAATCGCAGAAATTGTCAACACACTCATACATATCTATATCGAGAACAATCAAATTCTGAATCGGGCTGAAGCAGTATATGCCCGCGAGTTTCTGGAAAAACAGTTGCCGAATGCCGAAGCCTCTGTGCGTCAAGCCGAAGTTTCTCTGCGTCGATTCAAAGAACAGAACAAAGTTGTGTCTCTCCAAGAAGAAGCAAAATCAGCAGTAGAAGTTATTGGCAAATTAGAAGAAAAAATTGCGGATGCTAAATCTCAATTCGCAGATGCAAATGCCGCATCGGAAGCATTTCAAAACCAATTGCGGATGAATGCACAGCAAGGATTGACAGCAACTTCTCTCAGCCAATCCCCCGCAGTACAAGAAGCTTTCAAAGAATACCAACAGGTAGAAAGGCAGTTAGCAATTGAGAGAATTCGCTTTCAGGAAACACACCCTTTGATTGTTGAATTAAAAAGCAAAGAATCTTCTTTGAAAGCGCTCCTCCAAGAACAAATACAAAATTCTGTCGGTAGTCAGAAACAATCGCAAAATGCGAATTTACAAATAGGAGAAGTTAAACCTAGACTGATTGAAGAATTCGTCAAAATAGAAGCGAAACGCCGAGGTTTGGCAAGCCAAGTTTATGCCTTATCCAAAGAACAAGCCGTCTATCGGGAACGGGTAAATATTATACCCAGGCTCGAACAACAACAGCGCGAGTTGGAAAGTAAATTACAAGCAGCCCAATCTACTTATACACTTCTGCTGCAAAAACTTCAGGAAATCCGGATAGCTGAAAATCAGAATATGGGTAACGCTCGCATTATAGAAGCCGCCGTTTTTCCGCAAGAACCTGTTGCTTCTCGTAAAGCTTTATTCGCAGTCATAGGAGTTTTCCTGGGTAGTATGCTTTCTATAAGTACTGCCCTTATTTTAGAAGCAACTGACAAATCTATCAGAACCGTGGAAGAGGTAAGGGAAGTATTTGGGTTTAGCTTACTGGGAACGATACCTTTCGATAAAAAGTATAAAAAAATTAGTAAGGTCGAGCGCAAGCCGTTTTTACAAAAGCACAGCGATTCAAAGCGATCCGTTCTCGATATTGTTGTCACAGAAGCGCCCGATTCTCCTGTCAGTACGGCTTACCGAATGCTGCAAACTAACCTGTATTTTCTCAATTCCGATAAAGACCTCAAAATAATTGTAGTAACCAGTTCATTACCTAAAGAGGGTAAATCTACAGTTTGTGCTAATTTAGCTGTGGCTATGGCGCAAATGGGGCGTCGAGTCTTACTGGTAGATACAGATGCACTAAATCCCCGCTCCCATCAAGTTTCCGCACTTTCCGATCGAGGTTTGGGCAATGTTATTGTCGGACAAGAACAAATAATTACCACCGAACAAGTAATGGTTAATTTGGAAGTGCTTACTTCTGGGAGCCTTGCCAGCAATTCAACCGCAGTGATGGACTCTCCTGGAGTAGCATCATTAATCAACAAATTTTCAGCTAAATACGATTTAACTATAGTTGACGCTCCTTCCTTGAAAGTGTCTACTGACGCTCTCTTCTTGGGTAAAATGGCTGATGGGGTTTTATTAGTTTCTCGCCTTGGCGTACTGGATTTAACCAGTGCTAATGTTGCTCGCGACTTTTTGGAGAAATCGCGTCAGAATGTTCTCGGTTTAGTTGTTGGCTTTCCAAAAAGGAATTAGTCAGCAGTCAACAGTCAGTAGTTATTTGATTGTTTCTGGCTAATGACATCTAACTGATGACTGATGACTATAAAAAAACATTAAGCACCTACCTTTTGCAATCCTACTGCGGTTTGTTGCAGCAAATTATTGTAGAGTTCGCCTAACTGAGATGCTACCCCATCCCAGCTAAACATTTTTTCTACTCGCTTTCTTGCCGCTTGACCCAGCTTTTGGCCCCATTCTGGATGACTGAGAATGCGATCGATCGCCATCGCAAAAGCGACTTCATCTTGCGGCGGACACAGCAAGCCAGTTTCTTCCGGTACTATAGTAAATTGCAGACCGCCCACATCGCTGCCTACCACCGGTGTACGACAAGCCATCGCTTCAATAGTCACCAATCCAAACGGTTCGTAGTGACTGGGAACGACAGTAACATCAGCAGCAGCGTAGTAAAATGGCAAGATATCTCGATCGAGCCTGCCTGGAAAAGTCGTAATTTCCCTCAATCCCAGTTCCTCAACAATACCCTCAATGCGATCGCGTTCCATGCCATCACTTTCGCCAGGACGACTGCCACCACCAATTATTATTTGTAAATCTTCCTTACCGCGCAACTGAGAACGACCGACAGCCCTAACTAAAGTTTCGATCCCTTTGCGACGATCGAACCTTCCCACGTAGAGAACAACCTTACTATTCGGCTTTATTCCCAATTTCTGTCGTCCTTCTTCTCTGCTAACACCACCAAATCTCTCGATATTGGTGCCGCAAGGAATAATATCGATTTTGCCCTTAGCGGAAACGAGACTACGCATATGTTCTTTTTCCTGCGGGCTAGTCGCGACAATTCTATCTCCTGTTTCCAAGACTGCCTTTTCAGTTGCTAACCGCGTGGTCGCAATCATGGGAATAGTTGTCACCGACTTATATTTGACAGCACCGAGAGAGTGATAAGTATGTACTTGCTTGACACCTTGAATTTTTTTCAGCTGCATTCCCACCCAAGCAGAAAGCCAGTAATTCGTGTGTACCAAGCGATAGGTGATGCCAGACTGCTTTTGAAACTTTAGCAGTTCTTCTACAAACTCCGGTAGATATTCAAAAATATTGTCGCGGGGTACAAATTCCTTCGGCCCTGCTTGCAGTCGAATCGTGCGACAATTGGGACTGTGTTGGACAATTGTAGATTGTGCGGAACTCGAACAGCGGGTAAACATATCTACGTGCCACCCCTGTCTGGCGAGTGCTTCGCCCACTTGACGCACATAAACGTTTTGTCCGCCAGCTTCTTCCTTACCGATTTCAATTGCCGGATCGCCGTGAACAGAGATCAAAGCAATGTGCTGTTTGATAGTGGAAACCATAGGTTTAGTTGGTGTGGGGATTCAACGAAATGGAGGGCGAAAGGTCGGCCTAGTCAAATCTAAGAGACCCTTTGACTTAAAGGGTAGGTATTGAGCCGGACGGGATCATCTTCTAGCGGACTGATGTCTCACGCCCCCCACCTTCAGTCTTTGGGATGATCTTGTCCCCACTTGGGTCATTGCAGGTGCTGCGGGTGCGGATTTTTTCAGATCTCGATCGCAAAACACTATACTTTCTCTAAATGCTGTGCTAATATAAGATTCTGTCACCCTGGAGAGGTGGCTGAGTGGTCGAAAGCGGCAGATTGCTAATCTGTTGTACGGCAGGTAACTCCGTACCGAGGGTTCGAATCCCTCCCTCTCCGTAGTTAAAAGCTCCCTAGTTAAAAGCTCCCTAGTTAAAACTCAAAAGTTAAAACTCAAAAATCAAAATTAAAACAGATATATAAGATCGCTTGTCGATCGCACTTATCGGAAAAAATGCGTTTCAAAGCCATTTTTTCTGTTTGCGGCAGATTTTAAGCTGATTTTTCCCTATAAGTGCGATCGGCAAACTCGCGAAGATAACACTATACCATAACTTTCCCGATTTGGGATACTGGCAAGGTAAAATGTGACAATTCTGTTGCAAAACAGAAGATAGATGTAATATTTGATGCAACCCTTTTGTTGCGGATTGTTGAGGATGGGAAGAAGAAATGAGTAAATCGCGTCAAGAGAGAAGTTTCAAGTACAGCAAAGCTCTAGCACTAGCTTTTGTCGCACTGGGCACAGGTTTTGTCACCGCTGCTTGTCAAAACACCAGCAGCACTAACACCAGTTCGAGCCCGACAGCCCCCGCTCCCAATAGCACCACAGCTGCGGTCAGCCAAACCTCAGTCACCACACCCGCAGCTACCAACGCCAAAGGACTAAAAATCGGCACCCTGCTACCCGCCACCGGTGACCTCTCATCGATCGGACAGGGTATGATTGCTGCTGTCCCTTTGTTAGTCGAAACCGTCAACAAATGCGGCGGCGTTAACGGTCAACCCGTTACCCTCATTTCTGAAGACGACCAAACCAAACCAGAAGCAGGTGCTGCCGGGATGACCAAGCTAGCAGAAGCCGACAAAGTAGCTGGTGTAGTCGGTTCCTTTGCCAGCAGCGTTTCCACTGCTGCCGTAGATATTGCAGTGCGGAACAAAGTCATGCTCATCTCTCCTGGCAGCACCAGTCCCGTCTTTACTACAGCTGCAAAAGAAGGCAAATATCAAGGTTATTGGGCACGCACCGCACCACCCGATACCTATCAAGCGCAAGCTTTGGCGAAACTAGCCAGCGAAAAAGGCTTCAAGCGAGTTTCCACCGTCGTTATTAATAATGATTACGGCGTCGGTTTTGAAAAAGAATTTGTGCAAGCATTCAAAAAACTGGGTGGAACCGTTGTCAACGAAAGCAAGCCAACCCGCTACGATCCCAAAGCCACTACGTTTGATACCGAAGCAGCCAGTGCCTTTGCCGGTAAGCCGGATGCCGTAGTTGCAGTTCTGTACGAAGACACAGGCAGTTTATTACTTAAAGCTGCTGCCGAGCAAGGTGTGAGTAAAGGAGTAACGGTGATGCTCACCGATGGCGTTTACTCGCCACAGTTTCCCGGAAAGGTGGGCAAAACCAGCAACGATAAGTTTATCCTGGGTGGAGCAGTAGGCACAGTTCCCGGTGCTAACGGTCAGTCACTCGCCGAATTCACCAAATTATGGAAAGAGAAGAAAGGTACAGAAGTAGGTGCTTTTGTGCCTCACTCTTGGGATGCTGCGGCTTTGTTAGTGCTAGCAGCAGAAGCAGCTAAGTCCAATACAGGGGAAGGCATCAAGAGCAAAATCAGAGAAGTCGCCAATGCACCGGGGGAAGAAGTCAGCGATGTCTGCAAAGCACTGGAATTAGTGCGCCAAGGTAAAGATATTAACTATCAGGGAGCCAGCAGCAACGTGGATATTGATGAAAACGGCGATGTAGTGGGCAGTTACGATGTTTGGGCGGTCAAAGACGATGGCAAACTGGAGGTTACCGGTAAAGTAAGCCCTCAGTAACCCAAATTGCCAGTTATATAGAGTAGGGTGCGTCAGAGCGATAACACTAGGGATTAGATCCAAAATTCTGCTATCTGACGCACCCTACTGAATCTAACTAACAACTTGAGTTATGACTAGAATCGGAATCCAGTACCGAAGTTATAGCCAATGCCCAACATGATACCCAAGTCAGTCGTATCGATAAAGCCCGCCGTTACAGCAGCTGTAGCCGTAAATTGATTGCTGATCGGCACATCGACACCCCCTGTCAGAGCAAAGCCAAGATTGCTATCTCCATCAGTGGAAATGATGACACCAGCACCAACGTAAGGAGCAAAGTTGATTCTTTGAAAAGGTTCCGCTTGGACGGGAAAATCGTAAGTTACTGGAATGATGAAGTCGGTGTCATCGCCTATCACTACGGAAGGGCGCACGGAAAAGACTCTTGTCAGTCCGATTTTACTGAAAATCGTAAAGCCACTATCGCCCAAAGCGGTGTCTCCCGTCAAACCCAAATTACCGCCGACACCGAGATAGCTAGACCCAGAACGAGTGGCGCGACCTGGTTCTAATTCGGCTTGAGCCACCTGCTGGCCTTTTTTAGCTGGTGCGTTTGCTGGTGCTGTTTGGCGAGATGCCGACCGACCGAATAGAGCTGAAGCCGAAGTTTCTGCTGTACCTGGAGCTGGCTGCTTTTTTGCCGTATCATCCGATCCGATCGCCGATTCCTCAAGCAGGTCGTATACCCCAGAGCTATATAATTCGCTCTCAAGCGTGGGTGAGTTGCTTAAGGATTCTGACTGCGACAGTTGAGTCTGAGTGACGGCAAAGTTGGAACCGCGATCGATCGCAGCGGGTGCGGCGACCGTGGATTGGGCCATAGCAGGCAAGCCGCTACTTACACCTGCGATCGCTGCCAAACTCACAAAGAAAACACTACGTTGAAAAGGATTCGTATTCACATTCACTCCTCGACAAAGATCGGGACAATAGTTAATCCCAGCGAAATTTTATATCAGAATTTAATCCTAGTATCGGTGACAGCTATAGCCGCACTCAGGAAAATGATGCACTTGCAGGCTCAAATCCTTGGGAGCATGAGCTACACAGTTCGGGAAAGTTTGGCTTTTGATGCTTCGACTTGTGCAAAATACACCTCTTGCTTACAGCACAGCATTGACTGTATTGCGCTCAAGAGTTGCCAATCTTCGCCATATTGGATGGCTCGATTGGCGCGAATCTTATCCGACTGCAACCGAAAAAAGGCATACAGACGCGAGTTGTTCGGCCTAATGCTAAATATACAAGAAAATCCGCAGTAGCGACCTCTATAGTTCGGATGATTGTGCGGTTACCCCATAAAAAAGCAGCTTTAGGCTCTTTTTCCAGTTTCCTGTTTGGAGAGACTTTGGGCCCAATATCTGCAAACAGCAGACCGCACCAGTGAAGCGCTTATATTTCGCCAGCATCGGCTTCGTCCACTGCGGCAGCAACTTGACGAGAAACAAAAGGCAAAATCGCTTTGTTTTTACTGTGTGCCCTTCCTTCTGTAAATACAACTAACAAATAGGGCTGCTTGCCCGGTATCTCGATATAGCCAGCGTCGTGGCGTACTTGGCTAGTCCATCCAGCTTTAGACCACAGTAAGGCATTCTGGGGCAAACCTTCCCCCAGAAAACCGGTTACCTGATTTTCGTCGTCGGTTGTTAAATCGCCTGGGTTAAGACTGCGTTTCATCAAGGCCATCATACTTTGCGAAGCTTTTGAGGATACCGCTACTCCGCCGATAATGCTGTGCAGGAGACGAGCTGTAGCGTTAGTGGTCAGCATATTGCGATTTTCCATCAATTCGCCCACAAAAATGCGCTCGCGTCCGTAGGGGCCATCACACCAGGTTTTTTGGTTAACGTTGATTGCTTCTAACTCCGGCCAGCCCAACGAGTGAAAGTAGCGATTGACAATGTTACGCTGTAACTGCCAGGTTTGGAACGGCCCGTGGGATAGTTCCGGGCCGCTGGTGGTGCCCGTCAAGACATCCACGACCAGACTGGTGGCGTCGTTGCTAGAATCGACGATCGTATCCCGGATAGCGCGTTCCAACTCGGCGGTTGTCTGAATCATGCCTTTTTCCAACCACTCGTATACTGCCACCAGGTAAAACAGCTTGACGACGCTGGCGGGATAGATGCGATCGCTACCTCGATAGCTGAAACCTCGAACTTCGTGGTTCCAAAAAGCTTGCGGGCTAAGGGCTCCACCTGTATTTACAGGCACGGGCGGATCGTAGACAATCCAAGTAAGGGCGATTTGGTTGCGGGCTAGGTCTGGAAACTCGGCCCAAGTTGCAGAAAGGATTTGATTGCCCAGCTGTTGCAGTTGTTCGTCTTTGCGGAAAAAAGTCATTCGATTTTAGATTTGAGATTTTAGATTTGAGATTGTTCGTAGTACATTGTTCGTGGCAACGTCTTCGTCCGCAAACAATAAACTGCGAACCGCAAACCACAGACAGATCGTGAACGAAAATTTCCAGTCGATCGAGTACCGATGCCGACGCAATGTCAATATTTACGATTCTCCTAGCTGCACCCGTTTGGCAACTCAGGCGGCGCTTGGGCGTCATCTACGAGTAGTATCGCCGAATGGGGATATATCTGATACATCTGTTGAGGTGTGTCTGTGCGAGGATGATTATCCGGGCTGGCTGTCAATCCAAGATAGGAGCTATCTTGAGGAAACGGCAACCCCTTATCAGGCGATCGATCTTTCAGCGATCGAAATCCAAGCACGATTGCCCGCAGTGATTGCCTTTACTCAAAATGCCATGAAACAGCCCAATTATTACCTGTGGGGCGGTACGGTGGGGCCAAATTACGATTGTTCTGGGTTAATGCAGGCAGCATTTGCTTCGGTGGGTATTTGGTTACCCAGAGATTCCTATCAGCAGGAAGCTTTTACTCAGCCAATTCCGATTGAGGATCTTCTACCGGGAGATTTAATATTTTTCGGGACTCCAGAAAAAACTACCCACGTCGGACTTTATTTAGGTGAGGGGCGCTACATCCACAGTTCCGGTCAAACAGTCGGTCGTAATGGTATTGGCATCGATGTGCTTTCGGAACAGGGAGATGCCATCAGTCAGTCTTATTATCGGCAGTTGCGACGACCTGGGCGAGTGGTAAAAAGCTATAGCTAGGGGTTAGGGGTTAGGGGTTAGGGATTAGGAGTTAGGGGTTAGGGCGTCGGGAAGAGGAGAAATTTTGACTTTTGACTTTTGACTTTTGACTTTTGACTTTTGGCTCCCCCAGTGCGTGATATAACTAGCTCGTCGGTGTGAGGTGACAAGGCTGGCTACTACTATGAACACTTCGTTATTTTCCGCAACAGCAGGGACAAGGAATGGTTTTTCTGGGCTAGGCACTCCGGATATATCTGCGATCGTACCGATTTGCGACGAAGTGGAGAGTTTGCCGCATTTGATCGAGGCGATCGCTACCACTCTCACCTCTTGCCAATTGTCTTATGAAATCATCTGCGTGGATGATGGCTCTAAAGATGGATCGGCAGAATTTCTCAAACAACAAGCGCTTCTCCGTTCCGATCTCAAAGCTGTGCTGCTACGTCGCAACTACGGTCAAACGGCGGCGATGGCGGCTGGATTTAATTATGCGCGAGGGAAAGCGATCGTCACTTTAGATGCGGATTTGCAGAACGATCCGGCTGATATTCCCGTACTGCTGGCCAAGTTGGCAGAAGGGTACGATATGGTGAGCGGCTGGCGCAAGCACAGAAAGGATGACACTCTCACTCGTTTGCTACCTTCCAAAATTGCCAACTGGTTAATTGGGCGAGTTACGGGTGTGCAGTTGCACGATTACGGCTGTTCTCTCAAAGCTTATCGAGCCGAATTGGTGGCAGATTTGAACCTTTACGGCGAATTACATCGCTTTCTGCCTGCTTTAGCTTACATCGAAGGAGCGAGAATTACAGAAATACCGGTGGGACATCACTCCCGTCGCTACGGGCGCAGTAAGTACGGTTTGGGGCGGACATTCCGAGTGCTGATGGATTTGTTAACCATCTGGTTTATGAAGAAGTTCCTCACACGACCCATGCACGTTTTTGGGTTGTTGGGTTTGCTTTCTATGTTTTTGGGAGTAGTGCTGGGAGGCTATCTCACTTTCCTGAAACTGGGATTGGGAGAGACGATCGGCAATCGCCCATTACTGATTTTGACAGTATTGCTGTTGTTGACTGGTATCCAGCTGTTCAGTTTTGGGTTGCTGGCGGAGCTGTTAATGCGAACTTATCACGAATCCCAAGGAAGACCAATCTATCGGGTGAGGGAAGTTGTGGAGCCGATCGTTAAAAATAGTTAACAGTAGAAGTTTTGTTTGTTGCTAATGGCATTACCAGTCCCAGAGCTGGGAATCAGGCTAATGGCAACCAACAAATAGCGAATAGCAAATAGCAATTAACAAGTGAAAGTTTTTTGGACTCTTCAACCGCCAGAGCGACGTAATTTACTAATATTGTTCGCTTCTGGCTTATTGTTTTGGACTTGTATGGGTTCTCTGCTGCCGACGCTACCTCTCTACGTCCAGCACGTAGGGGGTACGGATCGACAGGTAGGAATTGTGATGGGCGCTTTTGCGATCGGGCTGTTATTATTTCGTCCTTGGCTGGGACAGTTAGCAGATCGCCGCAGTCGCAAACTGGTGTTGTTGCTGGGTGCTTTTGTGGCTGCGATCGCACCTTTTGGCTACTTGTTCGTACAGTCTATCCCCCTGCTGATCGCAATTCGCGCTTTTCACGGTATTGCTATTGCTGCCTTTACTACTGCCTATAGTGCTTTGGTGGTAGATTTGTCGCCGATAAGCCAACGAGGTGAGTTGATCGGCTATATGAGTCTGGTAACTCCGATCGGCGTAGCGCTTGGCCCAGCAATAGGGGGATTGCTACAGGCTGGGGCGGGTTACGATCGCTTGTTTCTCTTCGCAGCTGCATTGGGAATTAGCAGTTACTTCGGTGTCGGTCTGATCGAAGAAGCAAGAAAACTCAAAAGTAAGAAACAAGCAAACAAGTCAGATATTTTCGGACAACCGCAGGTCAAACCTATATGGAAAATTTTGACCGCGCCTGCTTTGGTGATTCCATCTTTAGTGCTGTTGCTGGTTGGTTTTGCTTTTGGGGCGTTGAGTACGTTTGTACCTTTGTATGTGGCGGCGGCAAAGGTGGATTTGAATGCTGGGTGGTTTTACACAGCAGCTGCAATATCGAGTTTCAGCGTCCGGGTCTTCATCGGTCGCGCTTCTGATCGCTACGGACGGGGACTGTTTATCACAGCTAGTATTCTCTGCTATTGTGTGGCAATGTTGATGCTGTGGCAGGCGAAAAGTGCGATCGGCTTTTTGTTCGCTGGTTTAATTGAAGGTGCAGGTTTGGGAACGTTGCTGCCCATGATGGTTGCTTTGCTGTCCGATCGTTCTTCTCCTCTAGAAAGAGGGCGAATTTTTGCGGTCTGCATTAGCGGGTTCGATTTGGGAGCGGCGATCGCAGCGCCGACTTTTGGTTCTCTTGCCCAGTATATCGGCTACGCGAACATTTTCGCTGTTTGCAGCGGATTGGTTACTTTAGCTTTGCTCGTTTTCATCACTTCCTGTAGCAAAGATTTGGGTCATTCGCTCAAGTTTGCCTTGGGACAGGAAAAAGATATGTATGCCTTTCAGGAAGGAAGGGGACTCTTGACTGGGGATTAGGGACTGGAAACTGACAGGATGTTTTCCAAACAAAAATCCTCATGTTCGATCGTCTCAGCCAAAATAAAAGTAAAAAGGCAAAAGGTTGCTTCTTTTGCCTTTTTACTTTTATTTTTTAGTTTGGGACGGGCTTGGAGGGACTCGAACCCCCGACCTTGTGGTCCGTAGCCACACGCTCTAATCCACTAAGCTACAAGCCCTTGCCAGAAATTTATAGTAACACAGGCTAATTAGATAATGCAACAATTTTCTGAAAATAAACTGACGCATTTAGACGATCGCGGCGAAGCCCATATGGTGGACGTTTCAGCCAAAGAGGTAACTGTGCGGCAGGCAGTAGCAGCCGGTCAGGTGCGGATGTCACCCAAAACATTGGCAGCGATACAAGCTGGTAATGCCCCCAAAGGGGATGTGTTGGGAACGGCGAGGTTAGCCGGCATTATGGCGGCGAAACAGACTGCCCAATTGATACCCTTGTGTCATCCCCTGCCGCTTTCTAAGGTGGAAGTGCAAATAACAGCCGATCCGGAATTGCCGGGATATCAAATTCGGGCGGAAGTCAAGACTAAGGCGGAAACGGGGGTGGAAATGGAAGCGCTGACGGCGGTGTCGGTAGCGGCGCTCACTCTATACGATATGGCGAAAGCTTTAGAGAAATCGATGCAGATTGAAGGAATTCGTTTGCTGAGTAAAACGGGTGGAAAATCGGGAGATTATCGGCAAGAAAGTTAGATAATTCCACA
Source organism: Aerosakkonema sp. BLCC-F183 (assembly GCF_041929145.1). Lineage (NCBI taxonomy): Bacteria > Bacillati > Cyanobacteriota > Cyanophyceae > Aerosakkonematales > Aerosakkonemataceae > Aerosakkonema > Aerosakkonema sp. BLCC-F183. Next base: position 163,236 of record NZ_JBHFNU010000075.1, read on the forward strand.
AGCCTGCCAATTGCCAGAACTGGCAACTCTTTTAAAAACTGCTTTAATGTTGATAATTTGAGGCAGTTTTAAGTTTGCTTGTGAATCCAAGTTGGGAAAGCAGGTGACTTATGCTGATTTTGAGCGATTTGCAATCCAAACCTTATCTTTAGGCGTAAATATGGCAGAAACTAATGGCGTGATGATGCAGTATTTCCATTGGTACAACTCCAACGATGGTACTTATTGGGAGGAAGTACAGAAAAAAGCTAAAGAACTGGCTGAAGCGGGGTTTACAGCACTGTGGCTACCACCGGCTTTTAAGGGCAAAAGCGGCGCGGAAGATGTGGGCTATGGGGTGTACGATTTGTTCGATTTGGGTGAATTTGACCAGAAAGGGAGTGTGCGAACAAAGTACGGCACCCGCGAACAGTACTTGGCTGCGATTAAGGCGTTACAAGCTGAGGGAATTGAGGTCTATGCCGATGTGGTTCTCAACCACAAAGATGGTGCGGATGACACGGAAATGGTGAAGGCGACACCATTCTACGGACACGATCGTAGTACCCCAAGCGGCGAACTTCAGGAAATTGAAGCCTACACACACTTTAAATTCCCCGGTCGCAAAGGCAAGTATTCCCCTATGGAATGGCACTGGTGGCATTTTGATGCGGTTAACTACAATCACCAGCGTCCGGAGGATTTGAACACCGTTTATCTGCTGGAAGGTAAAAGTTTTGACGATTTTGTCAGTCTGGAACAGGGCAATTTCGCTTTTCTGCTTGGGTGTGACTTGGATATGGAAAGTGAAGAGGTGCGGGAAGAACTAGCACGCTGGGGCAAATGGTATCTGGACACCACAGGTGTAGATGGTTTCCGACTGGATGCGATCAAACATATCTCTTCCTGGTTTTTTGTAGACTGGTTGGATGAAATGCGTCGGTACGCGCAACGCAATTTCTTTGTTGTCGGTGAGTACTGGACATCCGATCTGGAGTCGCTGCACTGGTATATCAATAATACTGGTGGGCGAATGTCCCTTTTTGATGTGCCGCTGCACTTCAATTTCCATACTGCTAGCCAAGGGGCGGGACACTACGATATGCGGCATATTTTAAATAACACTCTGATGCAGCAACAGCCTTCTTTGGCGGTGACGTTTGTGGAAAACCACGATTCCCAACCTTTGCAGTCGTTGGAATCGTCTATAGCCTCTTGGTTCAAGCCGTTGGCTTATGCTCTCATCTTGTTAAGGCAGGAAGGTTATCCCTGCGTTTTCTATGCTGACTATTACGGCGCAGAGTATGACGACAAAGGGATTCACATCAATATGCCATCTCACCGTTATGCGATCGATAAGTTTCTTTACGCTCGCAAACACTATGGCTATGGGCCTCAGTACGACTATTTCGACCATCCCAATATTATCGGCTGGACGCGCTTGGGCGACTCGGAACATCCCAAGGGAATGGCTGTGATGATGAGCGATGGGCCTGGAGGCAGCAAGTGGATGGAAGTCGGTAAACCTAACTCGACTTTTGTCGATCTAATGGAATATATCAAAGAACCCGTGCATACTAATGAGGAGGGCTGGGGCGAGTTTCCCTGCGATGGCGGTTCCGTTTCCGTCTGGATCGAACAATAGTACTTCTAACTCAATCAAAGTAATAAGTTCGAGCTATATTTCTCTCGACTGCGGTAGTCTGTTTTTTGGTTGAAGACTGCTGATGTTTTGGCGATCGTGCTGACAAGTGCGATCGCTTATTCACTTTTTTCAATACAGCTTTACACTACTCAGGAACGAGGTGCTTTCGCTATCTATCTTTGGGTTGATTTATAGCCGCTGATTTCACTTCACTGAGTTAAAATGAATGCTAATCAACTTAAAACTCGTTTGGAGGATTGAGCGTGACATAACCATCTATGAGTGAAGTCGAATTAGCTAAAATGAAAGAACTGCTCGAACTAGCTAAAATTACCGAGCTTCAAATGAAGGAATTAGCTGATTTTACTTTGGAGGTAAACCAAAAATATAAAAAACGTTTAGCCGAAATTAGAGTTGCTAATAAGAAGAACTATCGGCACAAGTAATGATTGAAGGTATTTTACCGAAAATAATATCGACAGAACTGGATATAGTTGTTCGGTATATTGTGTTTGAGGGGAAACAAGACCTGGAAAAGCAGATGGTACGAAAACTCCAAAAATATAAGAATCCGGATGCAACATTTATTATTTTGCGCGATCGAGATTCTGGCGACTGCCAAGATATTAAAACGAAACTTAAACAAAAATGCGAAGAAGCAAATAAGTCTCAAGCTATTGTACGTATTGCCTGTCGCGAACTGGAAAGCTGGTATCTTTCCGATCTAGAGGCGGTGGAAAAAGCTTACGATCTAAGCAATCTTTCTTCACGACAAAATGAAAAGAAATTCCGAAATCCCGATGAGCTTGGAAATCCATCACAAGAATTGAAATCGCTTGTACCTGAATACCAGAAGATAAACGGTTCTCGGATAATAGCACCTTACTTAAATATTGAAAACACACGCTCGCGCAGTTTTTATCATTTTATCAGTTCAATCAAAAGAATTATTCAGTCTTAACCTACAATCTAGATAAGTACTAACTCTGTTTCACTCAATAGAAATACTTTATGCCTCCTCGTTGGCCCCGCAAACCCGATCGCAATGACCCCGCCTATCGTAAACTAGACGATCGCATGAATTTCGCTATTCATGTAGCAATTTTTGCTGCTAGTAATTCCGGTATGTGGTTTTTCGATATCCTGAAAAATGCTGAATGGCCTTGGGCCAAGTGGGTGACGGGTGGATGGGCGCTGGTTTTGGTGGCCCATGCTGTGTATATTTTTGCGATCGCAAACTACTCCCAACCCCAACTGACATCGGAAACGCCGACAAAATCTCCCCAAGGATAGATTGAAAAATCTTGCTAAGCAGGGATTTACGCCGGGACTGGAGTTGATTCAATTAGGATCGAGGTAGCTTTTTATCGGAGTAAGTCCTATGGCAAAAACCAATACTTCTGAAGCGATCGAAAAACTAGCCGCAGAAATTGGCGAAAATGTTTATATCGACATTGCCAAGTGGCATCTCTACTTGCGGGAAGCTCATTTACACACCGCCCTGGCGCAACGGGTTTATCCCATGCTTCAGAATAATTCTCTTGAAGAAAGTAAGGTACTACAAATTCTCTCAGATCTTCCTGTCAAGATAGGCGGAAAACGGGAAATTCCTCTTGCAGATTTGATACCTACAGCCAGTCAGGTGAATTTGATGGATATTCTGGAAGAATTTCAACGCAAAATGTAGCCGTTTGGGTGGGCATTGCCTGCTCGGTTAAGAAAATTGTAGGTTGGGTTGAGCGATAGCGAAACCCAACAACCACCCATTTAGCGTTGGGTTTCGTGCCTCAACCCAACCTACCAAATTCTAGCTTTTTTTAACAAATCGTTGGCGGATACGGGAGACAAAAATATCGACTTCTGGCAACTTCAACTAAATGGCAATAGAAAATTGTAGGTTGGGTTGAGCGATAGCCAAACCCAACAACCACCCATTTAGCGTTGGGTTTCGTGCCTCAACCCAACCTACCAAATTCTAGCTTTTTTTAACAAATCGTTGGCGGATACGGGAGACAAAAATATCGACTTCTGGCAACTTCAACTGAATGGCAAATACAGC